>NZ_CP094473.1:1850858-2159334 GCF_023347535.1 Faecalibacterium sp. HTF-F | reverse complement strand
ACGGTGGTCAGCGGGGAACAGCGCACCGACATGGCAAACACCAGTGTGAAGGCCCAGTAGAAAAGCTTGAGCTTCCGGTGCTTCCGGATGCCCTCGGCCAGTGCGGCAGAACCGGTGAGGAACAGCAGCAGCCAACCCGGCACAAACAGCAGCATCTGGTGGGAACCGGTATTCTGCACCCGGGTGAACAGCAGAAGGCTCGTGAGCAGCTCCACACCCGCAAGACAGGGCAGGGCAGGCAGACGGCGTTTTGCGGCAAACCACAGCCCCAGCCCGATGAGGATGAAGTTCAGCAGGCCGATGCGCAGGGTCTGTGCGGCCAGCTCCAGCGTGATGCCGCCGAAGTTATAGTAGGAGTAGCGCCCGGCGTAATCAAAGCCGAGGATCTTGCGCACCATGGGCAGCAGAAGCAGCACCATGGCCCCGGCGGCGCACAGGCCGAACACGGCCAGCCGGACGAGGCGGTGCACAGCCCGGGACTGCTGGCCGCTTTTTGCCAGCCGCACACTGGATACCACCAGCAACAGGACGTAGGCGAAGCAGTAGCCCACCACAAAGTATAAGTACCACCGCCGTGTGAGGATGACCCCCGCCGTGGCGGCAAAGATCAGCAGACAGCGGGGCAGATCGATGCGGTCAAAGCAGTAGTCCAGCGTGAGCAGCAGGAGCATGAAGGCGAAGATGAGCCCGAACCAGTCCGGCTGGCCCAGCATGGCAGACATGCGCAGGAACGGGAAGGTGACGCACCAGGAAAAGCCGATGAGGAAATACCAGCGGGTATTTTTCACCCGCAGCAGCTGCCCGGCTTTGCACACCAGTCCAGCCAGCAGTACCAGCAGGCTGGGCAGGACGCTGAACAGCTGACAGAATGCGTAGTCGTCACCGGTCTTGCCGCTCAGGCAGAACGGGAACTCGGTGAACAAGGGGATGAAGTTGGTGTAGTCCTCAGTGATGGAATCGAGGAGGAACCGGAAGCCTGCGCCTGTGCTCTGGGCAAAGGCAGCTTCGGCGTTATACTGCTTTAAAATGTAGTTCACATAGTCCCAGTAGTAGAGGAAGGTGCGGCTGCCCAGCGCCCAGAAAAAGCAGAGCGCCGCCACAGCCCAGACGCCCACCAGCACCGCCTTGTGGAACAGGTCCAGCTCCACACCGGCCCGGCGCAGCACCAGCAGCGCCAGTGCAAACAGCGCTGCATCGCACCACAGGCTCAGCAGCGGGAAAAACAGGCCGCTGCCCGGTGCGGCAAGGCTGAATACGATAAGCGCCAGCGCCCCGGCAGCAAGGCCCAGCCAGACCTTGCCAAGGGCAGACAGACGGGAAACGATTCCATTCATCCCCAAAAACCTCTCAGTTGCAGAATATCACAGCTACAGTATAGCAAGCAAAATCTGCACTGTCCAGCCGCAGGGCGCGGAAAACAGCAAAATGTCCCGCAGCTTTCAAAGCATACAGGACATTTTGAGGTGAATATTACTTGCTGGAATTTGAAGCGGTCTTTGTGCTGCGGGCGCTGCGGCGCTTTTGCGCCATGGCTTTATTAGCGCTGATGCGGGCGGCGTCCGGGTTCGGGGCTTCCGGGGTCAGCCGCAGCAGGCAGCTCCCCATGGCGGGCAGGTCGATGGTGAGGGTGTAATCCCGGCCATAGACGCCGCCGTCGGTGGTGTGCAGGCTGGTCTTGCGGCGTCCCTTGAGCGCACCGCCCCACTCGGGGGACTCGGTGTTCAGCACCTCCTCGGCACCGCAGGGGAACCGGAGGTAGAGGGGGAACTTTTTCTGGGCGTGATCCTGCGTGTTCATGATGCACAGCAGGCTCTGGCCCTGTCCCTTGCGCAGCCATGCGTACACGCCCTCGCTGCGGCTCTCGCAGGCCACCCACTCAAAGCAGTCGGGGTTGTACTCGCCATCGTAGAGGGCGGGTTCGGTGGAGTAGACCCGGCTCAGGTGGGCAAAGTATTTCTGGAAGGCATCGTGGAAGGGATATTTCAGCAGATCCCAGTCCAGCTCCCGCTTTTCGTCCCACTCCCGGAAGTGCCCCATCTCGTTGCCCATGAAGTTCAGCTTCTTGCCCGGGTGCATATACATATAAAAATACAGGGTGCGCAGCTGGGCGCATTTTTCCGCGTAGGTGCCCCACAGCTTATCGATGATGGTCTTTTTGCCGTGCACCACCTCGTCGTGACTCAGCGCCAGCAGATACAGCTCGTTGTAGAAGTAATGCATGCTGAAAACGATCTTGCCGTAGGCATTCGGACGCTCGCCGAAGGGGGTGGCAAAATAGTCCAGTGTGTCGTGCATCCAGCCCATGTCCCACTTGTAGTCGAAGCCCACGCCGTCGTAGCGGGTGGGAGCTGTCACCTTGAGGAAGTTGGTGGAGTCCTCTGCCATGTAGATGCCGGTGGGCCAGCGCTCGTTCAGGCCGTGGTTCAGGCTGCGCAGAAAGTTCACAGCCCCCTCGTTCACGCCGCGGTTCGGGTCTCCCTGCCAGTACAGCGCGCGGGAAATGGCGTCCATGCGGATGCCGTCGCAGTGGTACACGTCCATCCACAGGGCAGCGGCACTGTTCAAAAAGCTGCACACCTCCCGGCGGTAGTAATTGAAGTTGCAGGTGCCCCACTCGCTGTGGCCCACATCGCTGTCGTACTCGTAGAGGTAGGTGCCGTCAAACTTTGCCAGAGCGTCGGCGTTGGCGGCAAAGTGCACCGGCACAAAGTCCATGATGACGCCGATGCCCATGCGGTGGCAGGCGTTGACGAAGCCGGCAAACTGGGCGGGGGTGCCGTAGCGGCTGGTGACGGAAAAATAGCCGGTGGTCTGGTAGCCCCAGCTGCCGTCAAAGGGATGCTCTGCCAGCGGCAGCAGCTCCACATGGGTAAAGTGATGGTCCAGCAGCCAGGGAATCAGCTCCTTGGCCAGCTCCTCATAGTTGTACCAGCCGTCTGAGCCATCGGCCTCCTTGCTGCCGGGCTTGTGCCGCCAGCTGCCAACGTGCATCTCGTAGATGTTCAGCGGGCGGTTGCGGCATTTGTCGCGGCGCTCCATCCATGCGCTGTCGTCAAAGTGAAAGTCCAGCTTTATCAGACGGCTGGCTGTGCCCGGCCGCAGCTCGGTGGAAAATGCGTAGGGGTCGCTGCGCATCACCACACTGCCGTCGGCACCATGCACCCGGTATTTATAAAGGTCGCCCTCTGTAAGGCCGGGGACGAATGCGCTCCACACGCCGGTATCGGCTTTTTCCATGGGCACGCCTGCCTCCCAGCCGTCGAAGCCGCCGCAGACCTCCACTGCCGTGGCACCGGGGGCCCACACCGCAAAGCGCCACCCTTCGGTGCCGTTGTCGGAGCAGGGATGGGCACCAAGGATGCGGTAGGCATCAAAGCAGTCTCCATTGAAGAATTCACGGGGAATGGCGGGGTAATTCATGCAAAGATCTCCTTACATTCTATGATGAGCAGTGCCCGGCGGCACTGCATGTGATACAGGTATTTGGGCAATATATCCAATAAAAACAAGGCGAAATGGGGCACAGTAGCCGATATTCTTGTCGATTCTTGACAAAAATCGGCAAATATTAACATATTTTACAGATTCTGTGCTATACTATTCCTGCCGCTGCAGTGGGCGGCGGCTGATTTTTTTGTATGGGAGCGGTATGAACAATGGCTTGGTATGACAACGCGGTATTCTATCACATCTATCCTCTGGGGCTGTGCGGCTGCGCACATGAGAACGACGGGCAGGCGGTGCCCGGCGCATTCGAGAAGCTGAACGCATGGGCGAAGCACGCAGCGGACCTTGGCTGCACGGCCATTTATATCGGCCCGCTGTTCGAGAGCGGCTCCCATGGCTACGACACCATCGATTACCGGCTGGTAGACCGCCGCATCGGCACCAATGAGGAGTTCCGGGACTTTGTGGCAGACTGCCATGCCCGGGGCCAGAAGGTGATCGTGGACGGCGTGTTCAACCATGTGGGCCGGGATTTCTTTGCGTTCCAGGACCTGAAGGCGAACCGCGAGAACGCCCGCTATAAGGACTGGTTCTGCGATGTGAATTTCTGGGGCAACAACGAGTACAACGACGGCTTTTCCTACGGCAACTGGGGTGGCTACAATCTGCTGGTCAAGCTGAACCAGCGCAACCCGGAGGTGCAGAACTACCACTACGAGACCATCCGCTTCTGGGTGGATGAATTTGACATTGACGGCATCCGTCTGGACGCCGCCGACGTGCTGGACTTTGACTTCATGCGGGGGCTGCGCCGCCTTGCCAATGAGGTAAAGCCCGAGTTCTGGCTCATGGGCGAGGTGATCCACGGGGATTACAGCCGCTGGGCAAACCCGGAGATGCTGCACTCGGTGACCAACTACGAGCTGCACAAGGGCCTGTGGAGCGGCCACAACGACCACAACTATTTCGAGATCGCCCACACCATGCGCCGTCTGCAGGGCCTGTGCCACGATACCCGGCTGTATCTGTTCTCGGACAACCACGATGTGGAGCGGCTGCCCAATAAGCTGCGCAACCGGGAGCACATCCGTCACATTGCAATTCTAGTATATACGCTTTGGGGCATTCCGTCCATCTATTATGGCTCAGAATTTGGCATTGAAGGCAAAAAAGAGTGGGGAAGCGACTGGCCGCTGCGTCCCTGTCTGGAGCTTTCCGACTTCAAGGACGCTGAGACCACCAACCCTGTCACCAGCGTGTATGCCGCACTGGGCAGACTGAAGGCGGAGCTGCCGGAGCTGACCGACGGCGAGGTGAAGGAGCTGCAGCTCACCACCCAGTGCTATGCCTTTGCCCGGGTGCTGGATGGAAAGGCCTGCGTCGTGGTGCTGAACAACGGCGACAGTCCCGCACAGCTGGAATTCCAGCTGCCGGTGGAGGCTTCCGGGGCCGTTGACCTGCTGGCGGATACCGTGGGCGCACAGCCTGTTCTGACCAGCATGGAGTGGGGCCGCATGAAGGTGCAGCTGCCCTCCAATTATGCTACCATCCTGCAGCTGGAATAAAGGGCTGGCTTCTTGCACAAACCGCCGTGTTTTGCTACAATAGAGCAGGAATGCAGAAATGCGGAAAGGAAGCCTGAGACCTATGAACGCAGCGCAGCGCAGAGAAGCCATCCTGAACCGGCTCAGCGGGGCCGAGACCCCGGTCAGTGCCAGTGCCCTGGCGGCACAGCTGGGGGTATCCCGTCAGATCGTGGTGGGGGATGTGGCTCTGCTGCGGGCAGGCGGCGCACAGATCGATGCAACGCCCCGGGGCTATCAGCTGCATCCGGCCCAAAAGGGCTATGTGGGCATTCTGGCCTGCGTGCACAGCACCGAGGAAGAGATGCGCACCGAGCTGTACACCATTGTGGATCAGGGCGGCATCGTGGTGGATGTGGCTGTGGAGAACAGCCTGTATGGTGAACTGCGGGGCAACCTGAACCTTGCCAGCCGCTATGATGTGGACAACTTTATCCAGCAGGCAAAAAATACGCCGGAAAGCCTGCTGAGCCGCATGACCAGCGGCGTGCACCTGCATACACTGCACTGCCCGGATGCCGACAGCTTTGAGCGCATCCGGCAGGCGCTGGACGAAAAAGGCATCCTGTACCGCAAGGAGTGACGCGGAGGGGGGATAGCCCCAGTATAAAAAAGGCTGAGGGCCTTGTCTATCCGCAAAACAGGAAAATGGTTGGATAATCAACAGAATTGCAAAAGAGGTGGATTTTCTGGATATTCGCATTGAAAAAACGGAGCGTGCCATCAAGCAGGCATTCATGGAGCTGCGGGCGCAGAAACCGCTGGAAAAGATCAAGGTCAAGGAGCTGTGCGATCTGGCCTGCATCAATAAGTCCACCTTTTATGCCCATTATCAGGATATCTATGCGCTGGCCAACGCCATGGAGGACGAAATGGTGGAGGTGGTGGTGGAAAGTCTGCCGCAGCTGACCGCCAGTGATGTGAGCGAGCGCACCGAGTGGCTGACCCGGGAAATGTTCCGGGCCTTTACCCGGAATCAGAACGAGATCAGCATCCTGTTTTCCGGCTCCCGGCAGGGACTGTTCATCAACCGGGTGGAAGCGGCCATGTGCAAATGCATCTCGGAGCGAGACCCTTCGTTTGATGCCGATGTGGTGCGCAAGATCGTGCTTTCCTTCTGCGTGCAGGGCTGCTACTACACCTTCACCAGCTACTGCGGCCAGATGGACGAAAAGCGTCTGGTGGCGCTGCTGGCGTCCATTGCCCGTGCGGCGCAAAAAATCAGGATGTAACAAATCAGAATGCCCGCCGCGTGCGCTTTGGGCGTGAATAGCGGAAAAATAATTTTAACAGAGCAATGCCGGGCGGTCTGCGGACCGCCCGGCATTGCATTTTCACAAGAGGGGGCGTAACTGGAAGCGGCATCTTTTTCCCTGTGCAGATGTTCCCGTAGGGAATAGGTACAGAAGATGCAGTTTGCCTTTCGGACTCCTTCGGTGAAAAAGCAGTTCAGCAAAGCCTGCAGGCTTTGCTGAACTGCAAACTATAAAAACTTTATTTCCGCTAAAGATGGCCAGAGCGCAGCGGAGGCCATTTAAAATCAATTACACACCGGAAGCGCCGTAGTTTGCCAGCACGCGGGCAGAGGGGTCGTTGACGTTGCAGTTGGGCCATGCCTTGTTGGGCATCCAGAAGCCCACGATGGTGCGGCTCTGGTCGTGGTAGTACTTCTCGAAAATTTCGCGGTAGAACAGGCTTTCCTTGGTGAACGGCATGCAGTGGGCCGAATAGTTCGCCCGGCGCAGCTGGAACTCCTCGTCGGTGTAAAGGCTCTCGGCATACTCCTTGATATCATCCACCATGCTGTGGCCCACGGCATCCGAGAAGGCAGCCTTCTCGCGCCACAGGATCTCCGGCGGCAGCCAGTCGCCCTCAAAGGCCTTGCGCAGCAGGTACTTGCCCTTGCCGTAGCTGTTCAGCTTCTTTTCCGGGTCGATGGCCATGACGTAGCGCACAAAATCCAGATCCCCAAAGGGCACGCGGGCCTCGATGCTGTTGGAGGAGATGCAGCGGTCGGCCCGCAGCACATCGTACATGTACAGCTCCCGGATGCGCTTCTGGCTTTCCTGCTGGAAGGCGTCGGCGGTGGGGGCGTAGTCGGTGTACTTGTAGCCGAACAGCTCATCGGAGATCTCACCGGTCAGCAGCACCCGGACATCGGTCTGCTCGTGGATGGCCTTGCACAGCAGGTACATGCCCATGCTGGCACGGATGGTGGTGATGTCCCAGGTGCCCAGCAGACGGATGACCTCTTCCAGACTGTTGATGACCATGTCCCGGTTGATGATGATCTCGTGGTGCTCGCTGCCCAGATATTCAGCGGTCTGGCGCGCATACTTCAGGTCAATGGCGTCGGTGTCCATGCCGATGGCAAAGGTGCGGATGGGCTTGTTCAGCTTCTTGGCGGCAATGGAGCACACCAGCGAGGAATCCAGACCGCCGGAAAGCAGGAAGCCTACCGGGGCATCTGCGTCCAGACGCTTCTCCACGCCTGCGATCAGCTTTTCGCGGATGTTCCGCAGCACGGTGTCCATATTGTCCTGCATGGGAGCGGGCACATCGGCGATATCCTCATAGCGGACGAAGCGGCCATCGCAGTAGTAGCTGCCGATGGGGAAGGGACGGATGTCGTCGCACCAGCCAATGAGGTTCTGCATCTCGGAGGCGAAGGCGATCTGGTGGCTGGACTTGGAGTAGCCGTAGAACAGCGGACGGATGCCGATGGGGTCGCGGGCGGCGATGAGCCGGTCCTTGCGGGAATCGTACATGATGAGCGCGAACTCGGAATCCATGTGGCGGAACATATCCAGACCATACTCATAGTACAGCGGCAGCAGGATCTCACAGTCGCAGTCCGACTGGAATTTGTAGCCCCGGCGCTTCAGAACTTCTTTTTCAAAGCGGAAGCCGTACAGCTCGCCGTTGCACACCACGCAGTCGGCACCGCGGTAGAACGGCTGCATGCCTTCCGGCGTCAAGCCCATGATGGCAAGGCGGCCAAAGCCCATCAGACCGAAAGGCCCTTCCACCACACGCTGGTCGTCCGGGCCGCGCATAACCGTGCGCAGCAGGTATTCCTTGAATTTGGCGGCACTCAGATCGTGCCCGGTATAGCCCATAACACAACACATATTTCTTACCCCTCTTTTTTCAATAAAAAAATACGGCAGCTCATTCATCCCAATTGCTAGGACGAATATGCTGCCGTATCCGTGGTGCCACCTAAATTACCGGCATAAAACCATGCCAGTCACTTTTGTGCGCTCTCCCCGTTGAAAGCACTGCCGCGATAACGAGCGGCGCACGTCTGCCCCTACTGCTGCACAAACAGGTTCAGGGGGAAGCTCACGGGTGTTCGTTCGGGCTTCGTCCTCTGCGCGGCTCCCAGCTGCCCGCACTCTCTGAAAGAGGACATTGAAACCTTACTTTTCCCGGTCAACGCTTTTTCTTGCCTGCATTGTATCACGGCTTTTTGTCCGTGTCAACACAGCAGGCGCATTTTTGTGCGGTTTGATCAGCAGAGTCGGACTGTTCCGCTTTTTGGGCACAGTGACGGCACAAACCATACAAAACGCTGCCCTCGCACTGCAGGGTAAAGCCGTGCTCTGCCATTAGATGGGCGCGCACCTCGTCCATGAAGTGGCAGTCCAGATGATAGATGCGTCCGCACTGCACGCATTTGAGGTGCAGATGCTCCCGGCAGTGGCGGCCCTCGTCCACGTATTGGAACACGGCTTTTTCGCCCTTGTCGGCTACGTATTTCATGATGCGCTGCTCCCCGGCCAGCTTGTCCAGATAGCGGTACACCGTGGTGGGGTTGGGGCTTGCGCCCTGTGCTTCCAGATGCTCCAGAATGTTGGAAGCACTCACCGCGTGCTGCCGGTTGTTGATGAGATAATCTAAAATCAGTTGACGGGTCTTGGTATTGTAGCCGTCGCTTCGTGCCATAAGAGAGATCCACACCCTTTTCGTTATTTTATTCATTGTAGCATATTTTTGTGTTGGATGCAAAAGAACCGGGCCAAAAGAAGCGGCATTGGCTACAAGCACAAAAAACGTTGTTGATTTTAGCAAAAAATAAGACATGAAAATTAGCAAAAACGGAAAACGCACCAAAGTTCGCAAAAAAGTATTGTAATAATTGCCCTGTTATGAAATAATAGAACTGGAATACTACTTGGATTGCAGCAAGAATACAAGAGTGCTTTTGAAGAAGAAAAAGCATGCGCTCCAAAGTATTATAGGAGAAGAAACCTTTTTCATTGCAAAGGAAAAAGGGAATAGGAGTTGTGCAAAATATGAAAGAAACGGAGTCGCAGACCAAACTGAGCCTGAAGCTGCAGGCGTACCAGTACCTCAAGACCAGGATCCTGAACTGCGAGTACCGGCCCAATGAATTCCTGAACGAGCAGAAGCTCTGTGCGGAAATGGGCAACATCAGCCGCACTCCCATGCGGGATGCTCTGGGCCGTCTGGAGCAGGAGGGGCTTATCACCATCCTGCCCAAAAAGGGCCTGATGGTATCCGGCATCACCGAAGAGGACGTGCACAGCATGTTTGAAATGCGTTTGCTGGTGGAGCCGTATGCCCTGCGTACTTATGGCAGCAGCATCCCGCGGGAGCAGCTGGAGGCGTTTGCTGAGCTGATGCATCACCCGGACCGCATCACCGACTTCTGCGAGTCGGACGATGCGTTCCATGAACTGCTCATGAGCACCCTGCCCAATAAGTACCTGCGCTCGGCTTACGACCGCATCACCGGCCTGAACACCCGGTTCCGTATCATGACCGGCAAGGTGAGCATGATCAATCAGGAGCAGACCTGTGACGAGCATCTGGAAATTCTGGATGCCGCGCTGGCGGACAACTGGGATCTGGCTGCGGATTCTCTGCAGCATCACCTGGAGCTGGCCCGCGATAAGGCGGAGGGCGTCATCAAGGTCATCCGGCTGTGGTAAAAACTGCATAAAAAAGACCGTTGCACGAAAAAACGTGTGACGGTCTTTTTGTTATGAGACTCCCCCAGTCGCCTGCGGTGACAGCCCCCTCAGAGATGGGGCCTTAAAGCCTCCCTCTTTGAGGGAGGTGGCATCGCGTCAGCGATGACGGAAGGAGTTACAGTGCATCCAGCTCCTTTTGCAGCTGTGCCAGCGAATCGCGGATGGGCAGCTTTTGCGGGCAGACTGCCTCACATTTGCCGCAGCGCACGCAGTGCAGGGCCTTTTCGCTGTCCGGGAAGCACTCGGCCCACTGGGTCTTAATGGCATCCTTCTGCCCGAACATGCCCAGCTTGTTCCAGATGCTGAAATTGTCCGGGATGTCCACCCCCATGGGGCAGGGCATACAGTACCGGCAGCCGGTGCAGCCGACCTTGATACGGCGGTGCAGCTCGTCGGCAACGCTTTCCACGGCGGCATTTTCGGCAGGGGAGAGCGGCTGGAAAGAGCCAAAGGTAGCCAGATTGTCGGTCAGCTGCTCCTCGGCGCTCATGCCGGACAGGATAACATGCACGTTGTTGTGGCTGCCCACCCAGCGCAGCGCCCAGGAGGCATCGGAGGCATCCGGACGCAGGGCGTGCAGCGGTGCGGCGGCGTCTGCAGGCAGAGACGCCAGCGTGCCGCCCTTGACGGGCTCCATGATGATAAGAGGCACGCCGCATTCTTCGGTCAGCTGATAGCCCCGGTCACCGGAGATCTCCTCGGCACGGTCGTCCCGGTCCAGATAATTGTATTGCAGCTGGCAGAAATCCCACGGCTGGTCGCGCAGAATGTACTCAAACCCGGCAGAGTTGTCATGACAGGAAAATCCAAAGTTCCGGATGCGTCCTGCAGCCTTCTGCTGCCACAGCCAGTCCACAAGGCCCACGGCTTTTGCCTTTTCGTACCGTGCTCTGTGCAGGGAGTGCAGCAGATAGAAGTCGATGTATTCAACGCCAAGCCGCTGGAACTGTTCTTCAAAAATGCGCTTGGCATCGTCCAGATTTTTGCAGCTCCACAGCGGCATTTTGGTGGCAAGATAAAAGCTGCTGCGGTCCCACCTGGCAATGACCCGGCCCACAAACGGCTCACTCTGGCCGTTGTGATAGGGATAGGCGGTATCGAAGTAGTTGACACCGGCGGCCTTGGCGGTGTTCAGCAGCGCTTCGGCGCGCTCTTCATCAATGGTGCCGTCGGCCTTGGTGGGAAAGCGCATACAGCCGTAGCCCAAAAGGGAAGTGCGGATATCGTTTTTGCTCCAGTTGCGGTATTCCATAGCTCTCTTTTGCGGCAGAGGGGGTAAAGGCTCTGCCGCTCCTCCTGTTGAGGATAGTATAGCATAGTTTTTGAATGCAGAAAAGATACGACGATGACGATTTAGAATGCCCTCCTCTTCGCTCTGGGCATAAATAGCGGAAATCATATTTTTAGATATTTGCAGCTCCGAAACGACTGCGGTCGTTTCGGAGCTGCTTTTTCACCATAGAGTCGTAGCGTCAAATGCATTTTCCTACCGCACAGATGCCGCTTGCCTTTACCGCCCCTCCTGTGAAAAAGTGTTCAGAAAATGTCCGCAGACATTTTCTGAACACAAATCATCAAACAAAAAAGGTGCCCGCACCTTTCGGTACGGGCACCTCATTGTTCAAGAATGAACGACTCTCAGAAGAGGTTCAATTACTTGACCTCGACCTTAGCGCCAGCCTCGGTCAGCTTCTTCTGGATGTCCTCAGCCTCAGCCTTGGAGACCTTCTCCTTGACAGCCTTGGGAGCGCCATCGACGATAGCCTTAGCTTCCTTCAGGCCCAGACCGGTGATCTCCTTCACCAGCTTGATGACCTGCATCTTGGTAGCGCCAGCCTCAGCCAGGATGACGTCGAACTCGGTCTTCTCTTCCTCAGCGGCAGCAGCAGCGCCAGCAGCAGCGGGAGCAGCAGCAGCAACAGCGGAAACACCGAACTCTTCGCAGTAAGCGTCGATCAGTTCCTTCAGCTCCAGAACGGACAGCTCCTTAACGGAGTCGATGATGGCAGTAATCTTCTCAGAAGCCATAGTAGTAACCCTCCAATATCAATGGTTTTGTTTGTTGATTTCAGAATTGTTTAAGCAGCAGTCACGCGGCCATCAGGCAGCGGGCTCCTCCTGCTTGTCGGCATAAGCCTGCATTGCAACGGCCAGACCAGACAGAGTGCTGGTGAGGGCGCCTGCGAACATGGACAGCATGCCTTCGCGGTTGGGCAGCTTTGCGATTGCGTTGGTCTCAGCTGCATTCATGACCTTGCCTTCCATGAAGCCAGCCTTCACGACGAACTTCTTGGACTTATCGCCATCCTGATACTTGCACAGGATGCGGGCAGCGGACATGGGATCCTCTTCGTGAGCAAAAGCGATAGCGGTATCGCCCTTGAACTGCTCAGCCAGGCCCTCCAGAGAGGTACCCTTGACAGCCAGACGCAGCATGGTGTTCTTCACGACCATGTAATCGACGCCTGCCTCACGCAGCTCCTTACGGAGCTTGGTGTCGTTCTCGACGTTAATGCCGCCGTAAGCGACGACGCAGCCGGAAACCGCACTCTCAAACTTTGCCTTCAGATCAGCGACATAAGCCTGCTTTTCAGAAAGAATCTTTGCACTGGGCATTCGGTTTCACCTCGTTTCAAAAACTTGTATCGAAAACCGGAGCAAGTATGAAAAAAGCCTCTTTCCCGCACTTGGTCGAGAAAGAGGCATAAAACAACTTTACGCACGTTTCTCGGCAGGCGGCATAGCCTTACACTGGACTCCAGTACCTGCTGTCTCAAAAACAGCATGATCATTTTACCGCAAACGTGCGGAGTTGTCAAGTCTTTTTTGAAATTTCCTGACAAAATTTTTCTGCCGTCCATACAAACGGCAGAAAAACGATCAGAACTTCAAATCAGACACCGTACTTCAGGGTGTTCAGACGGATGCCAGGGCCCATGGTGGTGGCGATGGTAGCGCTCTTGAAGTAGGTACCCTTTGCTGCAGCGGGCTTTGCCTTGGCAATAGCCTCCATCACAGTGTCCAGGTTGGCGTACAGCTTCTCTGCACCGAAAGAAGCCTTGCCCACGGGCACATGGATGATGTTCTGCTTGTCCAGACGGTACTCGATCTTACCAGCCTTGGCCTCGGAAACAGCCTTGCCCAGGTCAGGAGCAACGGTGCCGGCCTTGGGGTTCGGCATCAGGCCGCGGGGGCCCAGGACCTTACCGAGACGGCCAACGCGGCCCATCATATCGGGAGTGGTCACGACGACGTCGAAATCCATGAAGCCGCCGGCGATCTTTGCGATCAGCTCGTCATCACCGACGATATCAGCGCCAGCAGCCTCAGCAGCAGCAGCAGCGGGGCCCTTGGCGATTGCGCAGACGCGGACGGTCTTGCCGGTGCCGTTGGGCAGAACGACAGCGCCGCGGACCTGCTGGTCAGCGTGACGGCCATCAACGCCCAGACGGACGTGCAGCTCAACAGTCTCGTCGAACTTGGCAGAAGCGGTCTTGCAAGCCAGCTCCAGAGCCTCGTTCACATCATATGCCTTAGTAGAATCGACCAGCTTTGCAGCGTCGACATAGTGCTTGCCATGTTTCATTGTATATCCTCCTGTGTGGTCATGCGGGCAGTGTTATGCCCTCCCACTGTTTATGTCTCAGCCCTCGACGGTGATGCCCATGGAACGGCAGGTGCCGCGGACCATGCTGCATGCAGCTTCCAGAGAAGCAGCGTTCAGGTCGGGCATCTTGGTCTTTGCAATCTCTTCCACCTGAGCGGCGGTCAGAGAAGCGACCTTCTCCTTGTTGGGCTTGCCGGAAGCGGTGTTGATGCCAGCGGCCTTCTTGATCAGAACGGCTGCCGGAGGAGTCTTGGTGATGAAGCTGAAGGAGCGGTCAGCGTAAACAGTGATGACGACGGGGATCACATAACCCATCTGGTTCTTGGTACGCTCGTTGAACTCCTTGGTGAAGGCCATGATGTTGACGCCCTTCTGACCCAGAGCAGGGCCAACAGGGGGAGCCGGAGTTGCCTTGCCGGCCTCGATCTGCAGCTTAATGTAGCCAGTAACTTTCTGTGCCATGATAAATGCACCTCCAAAAATCTGTGGTGAGTTGCGGTACGGTGTCTCCGTACCTCCCACGAGCATGTGCCCAATGCACACGCTCTATAAGAACCGCACTGCGGTCTTACCTTGGTAAACGTTCCTTGCCGGTTGGTTACGGCAGCTCGACCTGACCAAGCTCCACTTCTGCGGGAGTTTCGCGGCCGAACATGTTGACCTTGAGCTTCACTTTGAAGTTCTCGGTATCGATGGCCTCCACAAGGCCCATAAAGCCTTCCAGAGGACCGGCGGTGATCTGCACGGTGTCGCCGACAGCAAAGTCGACAGCCAGAGGTGCAGCCTTTTCTACGCCCATCTTCTCCACTTCTTCAGGGGAGAGGGGAACGGGCTTGGATGCGGGACCGACAAAACCGGTGCAGCCGCGCGTATTGCGCACCACATACCAGGTATCGTCGTTCATCACCATCTTGACCAGAACGTAGCCGGGGAACAGCTTGTGCTCCACCATCTTCTGCTTGCCGTTCTTGTCAATTTCGGGAACCATCTCGACGGGAACCTTGATATCGCAGATCAGATCCTGCAGATGACGGTTCTCCACCATGGTCTGCAGATCGTTTGCGACCTTGTTCTCATAGCCGGAATAGGTATGCACGACATACCAAAGTGCCTCATTGGATTGTTCTTCCATTTTGGTTGACCCTCCGTTTCAAGATGATTCTCAGGCGCCGATGATCAGGCCCAGGATGCCGCCGAAGATGGCATCCAGCAGGATCATCACGACCGCTGCGATGGCGACAGTGATGAGCACGACGATGGTGTTGGTCTTGACGTCCGCCTTGGACGGCCACACCACCTTCTTCAGCTCGCTCTTGGTGTCGCGGAAGAATTTGGAGACGCGTGCGCCAAAATTCTTCACAGCGGCCTTTGCTCTGGCCACAAAGCCCGGCTTGTTCTCGGTTTTGTCTGCCATGATGCGTCCGCCTTTCTTACTTGGTTTCGCGATGAACGGTGTGCTTCTTGCAGAAACGGCAATACTTCTTCATCTCGAGACGATCGGGGTTGTTCTTCTTGTTCTTCGTGGTGTTGTAGTTGCGCTGCTTGCACTCGGTGCAGGCCAGAGTGATTTTAACGGTCATTTGTTGACACCTCCATTATAACGGTCGTTTTGAACCTCCCTCGGGTTGCGGGTGGCATCTGTAAAACAGGCGCACTTAATAACCCCGCAAAAGAGGTGATATCATTGTATCACGCCGTTTTCCATCCGTCAAGCGGAAATTTGCGATTTTCAGAAAGTTTTCCTTAAAAAATCTCTCCAGACAGCGGCAGGCCTTTTGGCATTGTGCTTGCATCACGCGCATAGATATTGTATAATAAGCCAGAACGGCATTTTACCGGTTAGAACCCGCCCTGCTTCATGGGGCTTTATAAATAGGAGAGAGATATCATGCAGTCTGAAAAAATGTGCGTCGTCCTGCTGTTTGGCGGTATGTCCAGCGAGCACGAGGTCAGCCGCGTTTCGGTGGGCAACTTCGTCAACAACATTGATCGCGAAAAATATGAGACGCTTGCCGTGGGCATCACCAAGGAGGGCCGCTGGCTGTACACCGAGGCCACTGCAGCCCAGATGGCCGATGGCAGCTGGGAAGAGCTGGCAGGCAATATGCCCTGCGTCATCAGCCCGGACCGCGCCGACCATGGCATGATCCTGTTCACCCCGGAAGGCCATGTGGAAAAGGTGCATGTGGATGTGGTCATCCCGGTGCTCCATGGCCTGTGGGGCGAGGACGGCACGGTGCAGGGCCTGCTGGAGCTGGCCGGCATCCCTTACGTGGGCTGCGGCGTGCTGGCAAGCGCAGTGTGCATGGACAAAGCCGTGGCCAACGCTCTGTTTGAGGCCAACGGCGTGCCCCATACCAAGTGGGTGGCCGCGAACCGCTGGGAGATCGAGTCTGATCTGGAAGGTGTGTGCGACGGCGTGGAGCAGAAGCTGGGCTGGCCGGTGTTCGTCAAGCCCGCCAATGCCGGTTCCAGTGTGGGCATCTCCAAGGTGTCCAGCCGCGAGGAACTGAAGAAGGCCATCGACCTTGCACTGGAAAACGACCGCAAGGTGGTGTTTGAAGCCTTTGTGGACGGTCAGGAAGTGGAGTGCGCCGTCATCGGTTCCGACCCTGCCGTGGCGACCCGTCCCGGCGAGATCCTTGCCGGTGCCGAGTTCTACACCTATGATGACAAGTACAAGAACGGCGTCAGCCAGACCGTCATCCCGGCCCACCTGCCGGAGGCAAAGCTGGACGAGGTAAAGACCTACGCCGCCATGGCCTACACCGCCCTGAACTGCGAGGGGCTGGCCCGCTGCGACTTCTTTGTGGAGCACGGCACCGGCCGGGTGCTCATCAACGAGATCAACACCTTCCCGGGCTTCACGTCCATCAGCATGTATCCCAAGCTGATGGAGCACGAGGGCCTGCCGGTGCCGGCCCTCATCGACCGGCTGATCGCACTGGCTCTGGAAAGAAAGGAAAAGCAGCATGGATAATCGCCCCATCGGCGTGTTCGACAGCGGTCTGGGCGGGCTGACCGGCGTGCGGGAGCTGCGCAAGCGTCTGCCCCACGAGGAGATCATCTATTTTGGTGATACCGGCCGCGTGCCCTACGGAAGCCGCAGCCCGGAGACCATCCTGCAGTACGCCCGTCAGGATGTTGCGTTCCTGCTTTCGAAAGATGTAAAATGCATCATGGCGGCCTGCGGCACAGTGTCCAGCACCTACCCGGCTGCAGAGGCAGCCCGGCTGCCGGTGCCGTATCTGGGCGTGGTGGATGCCGCCGCCCGGGAAGCGGCCTTTTCCACCCGCAACCGCCGCATCGGCGTCATTGGCACGGCGGCGACCATCCGCTCCCGCAGCTATGAAAAGCTGCTGCGCCAGCTGGTGCCCGGTGTGGAGATCACCGCCCGGGCCTGTCCGCTGTTCGTTCCGCTGGTGGAAGCCGGTTATGTGGACCACAGCGAGGAGAGTCGGCAGCAGGTGACGAAGCTGGTCATTGCGCAGTACCTGACCGAGGTGCGGGATGCCGGGGTGGATACCCTCATTCTGGGCTGCACCCATTATCCGCTGCTCAAGACCATGATCGGTGAGTTCATGGGACGGAAGGTGACGCTGGTGGACCCCGCCAAGACTGCCGCCCATCATCTGGAACGGATGCTCTCGGAACGCGGCCTGAAAGCGGCGCAGGAGCATGAGGGACAGGCACATTTCTATGTCAGCGATGTGCCGGACAGCTTTGTGCAGACGGCAGACCTGTTTCTGGGCGAGTACAAGGGCGGCCCGGTGGAACAGATCGCCATTGACAAATATTGATAAGGAAAAGCAATGTGAGCAAACCGTTAAAGGAAGATTATATCATCCGCATCAAGAGCCGCATCGAGCAGCATGTGGAAGAACCTGCGGAGAAAGAAGAAAAGGAAGAGTTTGTGGAGCTGATGACCCGGGGCCAGTTCGTGCAGAAGGGCGGCAGCTACTACATTACCTATAAAGAAACGGAGACCACCGGCTACGAGGGCTGCACCACCACCCTGAAGATCGCCGCCGACGGAAGCCGGGTGGCCATGCTGCGCTTTGGCAAGGGCAGCGGGGCCGGTACCCAGCTGCTCATCGAAAAGGGCAAGCGCAACCTCTGCCATTACGAGACCGGCTACGGCTCCATGACGCTGGGCGTGACGGCTGACGAGATCATCTGCAGCCTGACCGAGAAGGGCGGCACTGCAAAGTTCGGCTATCTACTGGACGCCAACAGCGCTGAACTGGTGAGCCGCAACCGCCTGGAAGTGACCGTGACCCATGTGAACTGAGAATTTGAGAGTTCCCCCAGACTGTGAAAGGAATCAGACCAATGACTGAATTTGAAAAGACCTACCAGAACTACAACCCCCGTCAGGCTGCGCTGGATGAGGCCCGCGCTCTGCTGACTGCCGCCGCCAAGGCCGCTATGGCCGATGGTGCTCTGCCGGAAGCCGATCTGCCCGCCTTCATCGTGGAGATCCCCGCCGACGTGAAGAACGGCGACATCGCCTCCAACATCGCCATGGCCGGTGCCCGCAGCTGGCGCAAGGCCCCCCGGATGATCGCGGACGCCCTGCTGGCGCACCTGCCCTCCATGGAAAACAGCGTGTTTGCCAAGGTGGAAGTGGCCGGCCCCGGCTTCATCAACCTGTTCCTGTCCCAGAGCTTCTGGGCCGGCGTGGTGCTGGGTGCCTGCGCCAACAGGGAGTATGGCCGCACCGACCACGGCAAGGGTGCCAAGTACAACGTGGAGTTCGTTTCCGCCAACCCCACCGGCCCCATGCACATGGGCAATGCCCGCGGCGGCGCTCTGGGCGACTGTCTGGCTGCTGTGCTGGACTGGTCCGGCTACGATGTGACCCGCGAGTTCTATATCAACGATGCCGGCAACCAGATCCAGAAGTTCGGCAAGAGTCTTGCAGTGCGCTACCTGCAGAAGTATTGCGGCGAGGAGACCTTCCCTCTGCCCGCCGAGTGCTATCAGGGCGGCGACATCAAGGTGCTGGCCGGTGAGTTTGCCGACATCAACGGCGACAAGTACGTTGCCGCCTGCTCCGGGCTGAGCGAGGAGGCTCTGTTCGAGAGCGAAGCCTTTGCCCAGCTGAAGGACGCACTGGTGGCCTATGCCCTGCCCAAGAACATTGCCGCCCTGAAGCGTGATCTGGGCAAGTACCGCATCGACTACGATGTGTGGTTCCACGAGAGCACTCTGCACGAGTCCGGCGCGGTCATGGCCGTGGTGGATAAGCTGCTGGAGCTGGGCGCATGCTATAAGGCAGAGGACGGTGCCATCATGTACCGCAGCGCCCAGTACGCCGCCAAGTACGGCACCGTGAACAAGAAAAAGACCGAGGACGGCACCGAGGAGGAAGCCAAGGACGAAGTGCTGGTCCGTGCCAACGGCATCCCCACCTACTTTGCCGCCGATATCGCCTACCACTACAACAAGCTGGCCACCCGTGGCTTTGCCAAGGCCATCGACGTCTGGGGCGCAGACCATCATGGCCATGTGGCCCGCATGAAGGGTGCCATGGACGCCATCGGCCTGCATGGCGAGGATCTGGACGTGGTACTGATGCAGATGGTCAACCTGATGCGGGACGGTCAGCCTGTCCGGATGTCCAAGCGCACCGGCAACGCCATCACCCTGACCGACCTGCTGGAAGAGGTGCCCATCGACAGCGCACGCTTCCTGTTCAATATGCACGATGCAGGCAGCGGCATCGACTTTGACCTGGATCAGGCCGTCAAGACCGACAACGACAACCCGGTGTACTATGTGCAGTATGCCCATGCCCGCATCTGCTCCATCCTGAAAAAGATGGAGAGCGAAGGCGTGCAGTTTGCCGGTGCCGAGAAGGTGGACGCCACCCTGCTTACCGAGCCTTCCGAGATGGATCTGATCCGGATGCTGGCAGCCTTCCCGCAGGAGATCGTCATGGCGGCAGAAAAGTACGACCCCAGCCGCATCAACCGCTTTGTCATTGATCTGGCCAGTGCCTTCCACCGCTTCTATGGCAACTGCCGCATTCAGGGCGCAGACCCCGCTGTGCAGCAGGCACGTCTGGCCCTGTGCATCGGCGTCAAGAATGTCATCTTCAACGTGCTGACCATGTTCAAGATCAACGTGCCCGAGAAGATGTAACATAAAACCATGGGGGCTGTTGCACAGCATTTGGCGCAACAGCCCCTTTTTACGGTGTATGGATGGAAAGCAACTGCCTCTTTCCGTCACGCTCCCTCCCGTGAAAATGCGTTTGGAGCGCTCCGCAGAGCGCGACAAACGCGAAATAAAAATAATCTTTCCTCTGAACATGCGCAGAGCAACGCGGAGCGCATTCAAAATCGTTTACCCCAAAACAGATACAAGGAGAACCCATGGAACCTTTGAAGATCGGCAATATCATCCTGCCCCACCGGGCGGTGTTCGGCCCGATGGCAGGCTTTACGGATGCACCCTGCCGCCGCCTGATGGCCCAGCACGGTGCGGGCTTTACGGTGAGCGAAATGGTGTCCAGCCGGGCGCTTGTTTACGGCGACCACAAGACGGTCAGCATGCTGAAGGCCGAGCCCAACGGCGCGCCCTACGGCGTGCAGATCTTTGGCGAAGTGCCCGAGATCATGGGCGAAGCCACCGCTGCCATGGAGCAGTACGAATTCGATTTTGTGGATATCAATATGGGTTGCCCGGCCCCCAAGATCGTTTCCGGCGGCGCAGGCAGCAAGCTGATGCTGGACCCGGACCGCTGCGGGCGCATCGTGGAGCAGGTTGTGGCCCACACAAAACGGCCTGTCACCGTCAAAATGCGCAAGGGCTGGGATGCCGACCACATCACTGCCGTGGAGTGTGCCAAGGCCTGTGAGCAGGCCGGTGCGGCCCTCATTGCGGTGCACGCCCGTACCCGGGAGCAGATGTATGCCCCCGGCATCGACCCGGAGATCATCGCCCGGGTGAAGGATGCCGTCAGGGTGCCGGTGCTGGGCAACGGCGACATCCATTCGGCAGAGGATGCGGTGAGGATGATGCAGGCCACCGGCTGCGACGGCGTGATGATCGCCCGGGGCGCACTGGGCGACCCGTGGCTCTTCGAGCGGGTGAATGCGGCCATCGAGGGCCTGCCTGCCCCCAAAGAGCCGAACCTGCAGGCCCGCATGAATGCGCTGCGCCGTCAGGTGGAAGAGATGGTGGAGCAGAAGGGCGAGTTTGTGGCCATGCCGCAGGCCCGCTCCCAGACCATGCACTATATGAAGGGGCTGAAGGGGGCGGCCAATCTGCGCCGCTATTGCTGCACCCTGACCCATCTGGAAGATCTGGATGAGCTGATCGACGCCGTGTTTGAAGAGCAGCGCAAGGCCGGGCTGGACCCGGACGACGTGCGCGAGGTGCCGTTCCCGTAAAAATTTGAGCTTTTTGCCCCGCAGGGGGCAGAGAAAAGAGGAAACCATGGAATGGTCTGATACTGCCCGGCAGCCGCGTCTGCTGGAACAAAAAAAGGATAAATTCTGGCTGACAGTGGGCCTGTGCGCTCTGACGGCGGCGCTGTTCTTTCTGCCGTTCTATCTCATCGACGGCGGTTTTTTCCACTACGCCGGCGATTTCAACAGCCAGCAGATCAGCTTTTACCGCTATATGAACGGCTTCGTCAAGGGTGCCGGCTATCCGGACAGTGCATTCACCACGGTGCGCAACACCTTTTCGTGGGCCACCGACCTTGGCAGCGGCGTCATGAACGCCTACTCGTTCTACCTGTACGGTTCGCCGTTCTTCTGGTTCTCGCTGCTCTTCCCGCAGAAGTGGCTGCCCTACCTGATGGTGCCGCTTCTGGTGCTCAAGTTTGCCGTGGCGGGTGGCGGTGCGTATCTGTATCTGCGCCGCTACGTCAAAAACATCGACTACGCTGTGCTGGGAGCGGTGCTGTATGCCTTCTCCGGCTTTACGGTGTACAACGTGTTCTTCAACCACTTTGTGGATGTGGTGGCGCTGTTCCCGTACCTGCTGTGGTCGCTGGACGAGGCCCTTTACAATGACCGCCGCAGCTGGTTTGCATTCTGGGTGGCGGTGAACCTTGTCAATAACTACTTTTTCTTCATCGGTCAGGTGGTGTTTTTAGCCATCTACTTTATCTGCAAGCTCAGCGCAGGAGACTTCCGGCTGACGGCAAAAAAGTTCGGGCTGCTGGCCTTTGAAAGTGTTCTGGGCGTTGCCATGGGCAGCATCCTGCTGGTGCCTGCGGTGCTCTCCATTTTGAAGAACCCGCGCACCATCGACCTTTCCTCCGGATGGGGCTTTTTGACCTACAGCAAGGTGCAGCAGTACCTTGCCATTCTGGTCAGCTGGATCATGCCGCCGGATTCGCCCTACCTCACCTCCATCTGGTCAGAGGGCGTCATCAAGTGGACCAGTATGTCGGCCTATCTGCCGCTGTGCAGCCTGGCCGGTGCTGCGGCCTACTGGCAGGCAAAGCACGGCGACAGCAAAAAGCGCATCGTGGGCACCTGTGCGGTGTTCGCGCTGGTCCCCATTCTGAACAGTGCGTTCTATGCCCTCAACTCCAGCTACTATGCACGCTGGTACTATATGCCGGTGCTGGTGTTGGCCGCGATGACCGTCAATGCGATGGAGGATCACAACACCGATCTGGACAGCCCCGCCCGGGGCATCAGCTGGCTGATGATCGCCACGGTGGCCTTTGCGGTGGTACCGGTAAAGGACAGCGACACGGGCAGCTGGTCCCTCGGCGTGCTCAAGAACCCCGGTCAGTACTGCGCGGTGCTGGGCTTTGGACTGCTGGGCTTGCTGCTGTACCGCTATCTCTGCCAGAAGTGGCGGGCTGACCGCCGCTTTGCCCAGCGCATGACGGCGGCGGTGCTGGTATTTGCCTTTCTGTTCAGCGTGGTGCACATCGGCATTGGCAAGTTCGGCCAGTGGTATACCGACAGCGACCTTGTGGAGCAGGACACGAATGCTCTGCTGTTGAAAAACGACCTGCCCGAGGGCGACTACCGCATCGACACCTACAAGATCCACGATAACATCGGCATGTGGCTGGATAAGGGCTGTCTGCAGTATTTCGGCAGCACCGCCGCGCCCAGCATCCTCAGCTTCTACCCGGCGCTGGGGGTCAAGCGGGATGTGCGCAGCGAACCGGAGCTTTCCAACTATGCACTGCGGGGTCTGCTGAGCGTGGAATACCTCATCACTACGCCGGAAAAGCAGAACGACTTTGAGAACGAAGCCGATGCGGGCTGGGAGCATGCCTTTACAAAGGACGGCTACGCGGTGTACCGCAACACGAACTATGTGCCCATGGGCTTTACCTACGACTGCTACCTTACCGAGAGCGAGTATGAGGAGACCACCAAGACCACGCGCGCAAACCTCCTGATGCGCGCACTGGTGCTCCGGGATGAGGATGCTGCGGTCTATGGCCAATACCTCACCCATCTGCCGGAGGGCAGACGGGAGGAGCTGTACTATGAGTCCTACGTGCAGGACTGCCGCGAGCGCCGCGCCACAGCCGCCAGCGTGTTCCAGATGAACAATTCCGGCTTCCATGCGCAGATCACGCTGGAAAAAGAGAACCTTGTGTTCTTCTCGGTGCCCTATGATGACGGCTTTACCGCCTATGTCAACGGGCAGGAAACAGACATCCTGCAGGTGGACGAGGGCCTGATGGCCGTGCTGTGCCCGGCAGGGGAAAACAGCATCAATTTTGTCTATCAGCCCGACGGCATCCGGCTGAGCCGCCCGCTGACCTTGGGCGGCATCGCGGTGTGGCTGGTGTACACGGCCTGCTTTGTCTGGCGCAGACGCCGCACAAAGCGGAGCTGACACAGGGAAGAATGACTTTGTGCCGCAGAAAAAAGAAATTTTTGCAATTTCCTCTTGACTTTATGCCGATAAAGTGTATAATGCAATCAAACCGATGAGGCGGAAGAGAACCTGCACAGCGCATCTTCAGTGAGCCCGGACAGTGAGAACGGGCGAGAGCGGGGCAGAGTTTCGTGGGCCGCCGAGGGCCGGGCAAACGGGCAGCAAGCCTTAGTAGCTTTGGACGGAAGTCTCCGTTACAGGACAGGGGAGTGTTGGCTCTCCGTGAGAGGCTCTGCGTCTGGAAAGCAGGGCAAGCAAGGTGGCACCGCAGAATCGAATTTTACCGATCCTGTCCTTGTGGATGAACACACAGGGACAGGGTCGTTTTTTATTGCAAAGACCCGTCCCGCAAGGGGAGCGGGTCTTTTTATTTAAAATTTATGGGCCGCCCGCTCCGGGAAAGGAGCTTACTATTATGAAAAACGTTACCATGATCTCCCGCCGCAGCTTCCTCAAGGCCGCTATGGCTGCTTCCGCCGTTTCCGCACTGGCGCTGACCGGCTGCGGCGGCGCTGCTTCCAGCACCGTGACTGCATCTTCCACCGCTTCTTCCGCTGCCGAGGGCGGTCAGACTTTCAAGGTGGGCATCGTCAACTACGTGGATCATGCTTCCCTGAACCAGATCGTGGAATCTGTGGAGAGCCGTCTGGATGAGCTGGGCGCTGAGAAGGGCGTTACCTTTGACTACGCCGACTACTACGCAAATGCACAGGCTGACCAGTCCAACCTGAACCAGATCGGTGCCGACCTCGTAGGTGACGGCGTGGATGTGATCGTGGCTGTGGCTACCCCCACCGCCGCAACCATGCTGGCTGCTGTGGAGGATACCGATATCCCCGTTGTCTACTCTGCCGTTACCGACCCCGCCGCTGCAGGCTTTGACGGCGAGGAGAACATCACCGGCACCTCCGACGCACTGAACACCGAGGCCATCATGAAGCTGATCACTGCCGTCAACCCGGACATTGACACCATCGGCCTGCTGTACGATCTGAGTCAGGATGCCTCCACCCAGGCCATTGCAGACGCAAAGGCCTTCTGCGACGCCAACGGCATCAAGTACATTGAGAAGAACGGCACCACCACCGCCGAGGTGCAGATGGCTGCCGAGGCCCTGATCGCTTCCGGCGTCAAGGCCGTGTTCACCCCCACCGACAACACCGTGATGACCGCAGAGCTGTCCATCTACGAGACCTTCATCGAGGCAGGCGTCCAGCACTACACCGGTGCTGACAGCTTTGCACTGAACGGTGCGTTCGTGGGCTACGGCGTGGATTACGTCCAGCTGGGCGAAGCCACTGCCGATATGGTGGCGGAGCTGCTGTGCGAGGGCAAGACCACCGCAGACCTGCCGTACCAGACCTTTGACAACGGCATCGTCACCATCAACACCGAGACCTGCGAAGCACTGGGTCTGGACCTCGACACCGTGAAGGAAGCCTTCAAGCCCTACTGCACCGAGATCGTGGAAGTGACCACGGCAGAGAACTTCTCTTAAAAAAGAACCCTCTCAGTCAAAACCTGACGGTTTTGCCAGCTCCCCCGAAAGGGGGAGCTTTTGGCGGTTCTGAGGAAAGCGGTCTGCTGCACAAGGTCAGCATCCTTGCCCTCTCAGCCATCGCTGCGTGATGCCAGATTCCCCCTTTTGTCGCTGCGCGACATCTGTTCCTCTCTTTGTCACCTGTGGTGACATTTCTCCCCGGCGCGGGGAGAATCTGTCCCGGCCGGGGGAAGTCTTTCCTCAAAGGGAGAGCCCTTGGCATAGCGGGAAAGTTTCCGATTCAAGTGCAAAGTGTCGAGCCCGCTTCCCTTTACGACCCCACTTGTGAAAATGGAATACCGGAGCGTCCGCAGACGCTCCGGTATTCCGAAATAAAAAACTGATTCCTTAAATTATGGCCAGAGCGCAAGCGGAGGCCATTTCAAATCGTCCATTCAAAAAGAAATATAAAAGGAGCACACACATGCTGGCGAGTATCTTTTCGCTCAACGTCCTACAGACGGCGCTGGAACTGGGCTGTATCTATGCCCTTGTGGCGCTGGCACTGTTCCTGAGCTATTCCATCCTGAACATTGCAGACCTGTCCACCGACGGCTGCTTCACACTGGGCTGCGCGGTAGCCTGTCAGGTGGCTTTGACCGGCCACCCCATTCTGGCACTTGTTGCAGCCATGGCGGCAGGTGTGTGCTCCGGCTTTGTCACGGCCTTTTTGCAGACCCGGCTTGGCGTGGAGAGCATCATGGCAGGCATCATCGTCAACACCGGCCTTTACACCATCAATCTGGCCGTGATGGGCTTTTCCTCCACCATGTCGCTGGTCAAGACCGACACTGTTTTCTCGCTGGCAAAAGGCCCGCTGAGCTTCCTTGGCGGCTGGTATAAGCTGGCCATCGCGCTGGTCATCATCGTGCTTGCAGGCGCGACGATGCTGGGCTTCCTCGGCACCCGGCTGGGCCTGTCCATCCGCGCCACCGGTGACAACGCTGCCATGGTGCGTGCTTCCAGTATCAACCCGGCCTTCACCATCACGGTGGGCCTGTGCGTTTCCGGCGCATTGTGCGCCCTCTCCGGCGGCCTGCTGGCGCAGTATCAGAAGAGCTGCGATATCAATGTGGGCACCGGCATGGTGACCATCGCACTGGCTTCCCTCATCATCGGCGAGACATTGCTCGGCAAGCGCACCATGCCGCGCCGCATCATCGGCGTGGTGTTCGGCAGCTGCCTGTACCGCTTTATCGTGGCTGTGGCGCTGCGCTTCAATGTGCCCGCCGCCGCCATGAAGCTGGTGTCTGCCATCATCGTGGCCATCGCCATTTCGATGCCGGCCATCAAGGAAAAAATCGCCTTTGAGCAGCGCAAGCATGGGGCCTGCCGCCGCGTGATCACCGGCAAGGAGGGAAAGTAAGATGGAAATGCTTCAGCTGAACGATCTGCACAAGACCTTCAACCCCGGCACGGTCAATGAAAAAGTTGCCCTGAACGGCGTCAGTCTGCACATGGAAGCCGGGGACTTTGCCACCATCGTGGGCTCCAACGGCGCGGGCAAATCCACCCTGTTCAACGCCATCACCGGCGGCTTCATCGCGGATGAGGGCAGCATCCTGCTGGGTGGACAGGATATCACCTTTGAGCCGGAGCACCAGCGCAGCAAGGTCATCGGCCACCTGTTTCAGGATCCGCTCAAGGGCACCGCACCCAACATGACCATTGAGGAAAACCTTGCGCTGGCCTATCTGCGTGCCGGCACTGCGCCCCACGCCATCTTCTCCCGCATCTCCCGCAAGGACAAGGAAGTGTTCCGCGAAAAGCTGGCGCTGCTGGATATGGGCCTTGAGGATCGGATGAAGCAGCCGGTGGGACTGCTTTCCGGCGGTCAGCGGCAGGCGCTGACCCTGCTCATGGCAACGCTGGTCACCCCCAAGCTGCTGCTGCTGGACGAGCACACCGCAGCGCTGGACCCCGCCACCGCCGAAAAGGTGCTGGAGCTGACCAGGAGCATCGTGGCCGAAAAGAAGATCACCTGCCTGATGGTCACCCACAACATGCATCAGGCATTGGAGCTGGGCAACCGCACCCTGATGATGGATTCCGGCCGCATCGTCTTTGACGTGAAGGGCGAGGAACGCAGCCGGATGACCGTGGACGGCCTGCTTGAAAAGTTCCGCGAGAATGCCGGCAAGAATCTGGACAATGACCGCATCCTGCTGAGTAAAGTGGAAAAGTGACCCAAACAGCAAAGCACAGCCCCGACAGACCATGCAGTCTGCCGGGGCTGTATTTTTGCGGGAGCACACCGCAGGAGAAAAAGCGGCCCCCTGAAACAGCAAATCCCCCCTGCGCAGATGCACAGAGGGGATTTTGAATATCAGAAATTACTGAACGTATTCGACCGTGTACTCGAAGCCGTACTCTTCCTGCAGCTTCTTCACCTCGGCCTCGCAGTCCTCGATGAAGGTGGGGGCGTAGACAGAAGCGCCATTGTGGGCCTTCTTGTAGTCCTCAACGATCTGCTGCAGCTTTGCCCAGCCCTCGTTGGCCTTGTTCTGGTCGATGCTGTCGGGGAAGTTGATGATGAACTCGCGGTGCTTAGGAATACGTGCTTTCATGGTAGGTTCTCCTTATAACAGTTTGGATTTTGATTGTTGATTTATACAGAAGCACAGAGAAAAAACTGTGCAACTTGCAAAAAAACGGATCACAGCCCGTATACCCGGCGGGCATTTTCGGCTGTGGTGCGGAACACCTCTTCGGCAGAGATGCCCCGCAGCTGGGCGATATACTCGCCCACATAGCGGATGAGGGAGCTGTCACAGCGGGTGCCGCGCACCGGCTCCGGTGCCATGTAGGGGCAGTCGGTCTCCAGCACGATGCTTTCCAGCGGCAGGGCGCTGATGGCTTTTGCCGCCCGCTTGGCACCCTTGAAGGTGCACGCCCCGCCAAAACCGATGAACAGTCCCTGTTTTGCCAGCCACACCGCGTCGTCGGCACTGCCGGAATAGCAGTGGACGATGCCCTTGGGCTGGTATTTTTTGAGCAGGGCGTAAACATCGGCGTGCGCATTGCGGTCGTGCACGATGATGGGTTTGTCCAGCTCCAGCGCCAGCCGGATGTGTGCCTCAAACATGGCCAGCTGGGCGTCCTTGGGCACAGGCCAGTGGTAGTCCAGCCCGCACTCCCCCACTGCCACCACCTTGGGGTCGGCATAATAGGGCATCAGGGCACGCATCTCGGCGGCCCAGTTGCCGCCATAGACCGAGACCGTAGGAGCCGGGCCTTCCTCGCCGCAGTCGGCGGCGGGCAGCAGGCTTTCCGGATGGATGCCAACGGCGGCCACCACCCACGGGTAGCGGTGCGCCAGCTCCAGCACCCGGGGTGCATCCCCGGAGTGGGTGGCCTGTTCACACACGCCCACCACGCCTTTACCGGGCAGGCTGTCCAGCAGGGGATAGCGGTCGGCGTCAAAGGCGCGGGCACTGTAGTGCGCGTGGGTGTCAAAAATGGGGCCGGTCATTTGCCCTCCTTTTTGGCGGGGGCCTTGTTCACCAGCCAGATGCCCACACACACGAACACCAGCGCCGCCAGATACTGCCAGCGGAACAGGGGTTCGCCGTTGAGCACGGCGCTCAGCAGCACGTTGACCACCGGGTTCACAAAGCCAAAGATGGCAATGCGGCTGACCGGGTTGTTCTTCATCAACAGGGCCCACAGCACATAGCCTGCCCCGCAGATGAAGGCCAGATACAGCATGACCACCACCGCCAGTGCGCTCTGCACATGGAGACTGCCGCCCATGACCACGCCCAGCACAAACAGTGCCAGACCGCCCACGAACAGGTTGATGAAGCAGACGGCAAAGCTGTCTGCTTTTTTGGTCACGGATTTGTTCCACGGGCCGGACAGGGTAAAGATGACGGTGGCCGTCATCATGCAGAACACGCCCCAGCCGCTGCCGCTGCCGTGGTTGCCCAGCGTGCCGATGAGCACGCCCGCAAAGCCGATGACACAGCCCAGTGTTTTGGCGGAGGTCATGCGGTCGGCGTTGCCGTAGATGAAGTGGGCAAAGATAACGCCCAGAAAGCTCTGGGTGCTGTTCAGGATGCCGCCAAAGGCACCGGTGAGCATGGCAACAGCGATATAATAGAAGGCGTACTGAAACGTGGTCTGCCACAGGCCCAGCGCACAGCACTCTGCCGCGACCTTGCCCCGGGGCAGGCGGGGGATCCGGCTTTGCAGCAGCACACTGCCCAGCAGGACCAGAAAGCTGCCCAGCATGAACCGCACACCGGCAAAGCAGAAAATGGACGCGGTGTTGCTGGTCTCAATGGAGAACAGCCGGTAGCCCAGCTTGATGAACGGGAACGCCGAGCCCCACAGCACATTGCAGAAGATGGCCAGCAGCACGGCGAACACCGGCGTGCCGAAGATCTTATCCAGCCATTCCGCGCGGGAAAGCTTTACAGTTTCCATGGCTCAGTGGATGCGGCTGCCTACGGGGGTGTCGTCGCCGTAGAAAGCGATAGAGCAGCCGCCGTCGGCGGTATCAGCAGCAAAGATCATGCCCTCGCTGACGTACTTGCCCTTCATCATGGGGCGAGGTGCCAGATTGCACACAATGCCGATCTTTTTGCCGATCAGGTCTTCCGGCTTGAACCACTTTGCAATGCCGGAAAGGATGCAGCGCTCCCGCTCGCCGTCAAACATGGTCAGGTGCAGCAGCTTCTTGCTCTCCTTCAGGTTCTCGCAGGCGCGCACCTCGGCCACGCGCAGCTCCACCTTGCAGAAGGTGTCAAAGTCGATCTCTTCCTCGTGGGTAAAGTCCACGGTGCTCTCCTCGGCAGGGGCGGCAGCCTTCTTCTCTGCTTCTGCCTTGGCCTTGTTGGCAGCTTCGGCAGCGGCCTTGCGCTTCTCGTCCTCTTCTTTCAGATGGGCGATCTCCTTTGCCACGTCGATGCGAGGGAACAGTGCTTCGCCCTTGTGCACAGTGTAGGTCTCCTGTGCGCCGTAGGTGGTCTTGCTCAGATCCAAAGCAGAAGCGTCCAGACCCAGCTGCTCCATCATCTTGGGGGCAGTGGTGGGCAGGTAGGCGTTCAGCAGGATGCCGCACACGCGCAGTGCCTCGCACAGGTGGTACAGCACGCTCTCCAGACGGGCCTTGTTGGCCTCATCCTTGGCCAGTGCCCAGGGAGCGGTCTCGTCGATGTACTTGTTGGCACGCTGGATCACCGCAAAGATCTCCATCAGAGCCTGCGGGATGGTCAGGCTGTCCATGTCGGCCGTGACCTTGGCGGTCAGCTCGTTGACCATGGTCTCCAGCTCGGTGTCGATGGCCTCGGTGCCGGCAACGTTATGCACGGTGCCGCCGAAGTACTTCTCGCACATGGCGACCGTGCGGCTGAGCAGGTTGCCCAGGTCGTTTGCAAGGTCGCTGTTGATGCGGTTGATCAGAGCTTCATTGGTGAACATGCCATCGTTGCCGAAGGGGATCTCACGCAGCAGGAAGTAGCGGATGGAGTCCACGCCGTAGCGGTCGCACAGGATCACAGGGTCCACCACATTGCCCACGGACTTGGACATCTTGCCGCCGTTCATCAGCAGCCAGCCGTGGCCGAACACCCGCTTGGGCAGAGGCAGATCCAGAGCCATCAGCATGGCAGGCCACAGGATGGTGTGGAAGCGCAGAATCTCCTTGCCCACCATGTGCAGGTCGGCGGGCCAGAACTTGTCATAGTCGTGATATTTTTCGTTGCCGTAGCCCAGCGCGGAGATATAGTTGCTCAGGGCGTCCACCCACACATACATGGTGTGCTTGGGGTCGAAGGGCACCGGGATGCCCCACTTGACCGAGGTACGGGACACGCAGGTATCCTGCAGGCCCTGCTTGATGAAGGCAATCATCTCGTTCTTGCGGCTCTCGGGCTGGATGAACTGGGGGTTCTCCTCGTAGAGCTTCAGCAGGCGGTCGGCATACTTGCTGGTCTTGAAGAAGTAGGCTTCCTCGTGGGCGTCGTAGACCTCACGGCCGCAGTCCGGGCACTTGCCGTCCACCAGCTGGCTGTCGGTCCAGAAGCTCTCGCAGGGCTTGCAGTAGTGGCCGATGTACTCGCCCTTGTAGATGTCACCCTGCTCGTACAGCTTGGTAAAGATCTTCTGGCAGGACTCCATATGGTAGTCGTCGGTGGTGCGGATGAAGCGGTCGTAGCTGACGTCCAGCAGCTTCCACAGATCCTTGACGGTGGCTACGATCTTGTCCACATACTCCTTGGGGGTCACGCCGGCATCGGCGGCCTTGTCCTGGATCTTCTGGCCGTGCTCGTCGGTGCCGGTCAGGAACATGACGTCATAGCCCTGCATCCGCTTGAAGCGTGCCAGTGCGTCGCAGGCGACAGTGGTATAGCTGTGGCCGATGTGCAGCTTGTCGCTGGGGTAGTAGATGGGAGTGGTGATGTAGAATGTCTTGTGCTCACTCATAGGTTGATACTCTTCCTTTCCTGATTTGGCGGGGGACGAAAAAAGCCCTCATCCTGCCGGACTGAGCCGGACAAGGACGAGAGCCTGAAACTTTCGTGGTACCACCTTGCTTCGCCGCACCTTTGCGGGCGCAGCCTTTTGCCGGGCCAAAAAGCACGGCGCAGCGCGATAACGGGCGCACCCGTCGCAGGCTCAATCTTCACCTGCGCAGCTCCGAGACCATCTTCGGCATCGCGCGGCCTGCCCGGTTCCATCCTTCGGGCTTTCTGTCAGGCGCAGACGGTGCGTACTCTTCTCTTCACAGCCAATTTACATTGTTATGTATATAATACGCAAAAACGGTGGGTTTGTCAATAAAAAGTTCTCAAATCATCCTTGCGCCAAACAGGCTCTGATCCATCCGCTGATAGAATACATAATGATAGTGCACGCCTGTGTAGTTGGCGGGGCAGGCAGGGACGGAAGTGCGATCCCACGACAGGCCGGTGTCGTTTGCATAGGTGTCATCCGACAGCAGGAAGAATGCCTCAAAACCGGCAGAGTCGTCACCCTGCACATCGATAATGTACCACTGACCGTCGATCTTTACAGTATTCCACTGATGGCTCGAGTTGGATGCCTTTTTGTCTGCGTGGACATAGCGGCAGTCGATGCCCATGGAGTCGCAGAGAGCCTTCATGGCACGGGCATAGCCGGAGCACTGGGCTTCATGGTAGACCAATGCGCCCCAAGCGGTATTTGCCTGATTCTTTGACCAGTCCGGTGCATAGGAGCAGAACTGGATCAGATAATCGCGAGCAGCCATGACCTTGTCGATATCGCTCATGCCGTCCAGAGGAAGACTGGCGTCAAAGCGGCTGACCACAGCGGCCACTTCGTTCAGTTCGGACTGGTTCAGCTTTGGGCCGTAAACAGTGCCGGGCTTGTAGTTTCCGGCAGGATAGCCGTTGGTCATCTGTGCCTGAACCGCAGCGCTGGCAGCGTTCATGAAAGCAATATCCTCGGTGAGAATGTTGTTGATCTCGGTCAGCGTTCCGATATCCAGCGTATCAAAGTATTCTTTTGCTGTGCTGCTGGCATAAAGGTTGTCCAAGACCAGATTTACGCCGCTGTAATAGGAACGGACCGAATCCGCGGCATACTCATCGTCACCCAGAGTGCTCAGATAGGCTTCGTGCAGGTCGGCGAAATTGTTGTAAGTGTCGATAAGAGTGTGATAGCTTGCAAGAGCGGTTTCACCGGTGACGCCGGCGGCCTGTGCAGAAAGCGGACAGAGACAGAGCAGAACAGCAAGAAAAAGAGCAATGAACTTCCGCAGTGTTTTTTTCATGATTGCACACCTCATTTCAACTTCTGAAAAAGACTTCTTACACCTCGTAATCCAGACAGAACCGTGCCTTGGTGTAGGGCCGCACCTTGCTGTCGGCCACAGCCACATGGGCCGGGTGGACGGAGTAGCCCTTGAGGGCCTCGGCGCTTTCAAAGGTGGTGTCCAGCATCAGGTCGGCGGTGGAAGAGGGGAGACCGTTGATGTTGACATGCACTTCCACAAGGCCCGGGACCTTGCCTGCCAGACCTTCCAGCCCTTCCTTGATGCCTGCCTTGACGGCAGCTTTTTCGGCGTCGGACAGTTCGTCCTTCAGCTGCCAAAGGATCACATGCTTGACCATAATAAAATACCTCCTGCGTTTTTTCTCATTGTAGCAGGGTGAGAAAAAATCCGCAAGAGGAAAGCTGCAAAGTATTATTTGGGTGCAAACAGCAGCACCACCAGTAGCACGGCACAGAGCAACGAAACTACGATGCCCTCCAGCCGGGTCAGCCGGATGTACTCTTCCGTGGGTTCGGGTGCCTGCGTATACCGCCCACGGTCATGCAGGGCAATGGTATCCTCCGGCTGCAGCGCCATAAAAATGCCGAACCCGATGCCGAAAAGGGCGGCTAAGATCGATAAGATGACTTCCATAGAAAACTCTCACTTTTTGTTTTTGTCGTCCCTGCTCAGAGTATAGCACAGATGTGAGATCAGCAGGATAACGCAGAACACGAGCGCCGCCACCATCAAAATGGAATTCAGCGGCTCGACCTTTGGCAGAAAAATGTTGACCAGCCAGAACGTACCGCAAAGGATCAACAGGATGCCGTAAAATTTGTGAAAGTGCTTCTTTTCGTCCTCGGTGCTCCAACCGGTGCCGGTGCCATTGTACAGGTCCCGGATGCCGCGGTACAAAAACAGTACGCCCAGTGCAGCGTTCAGCCAATCCCAGTCCGAAAGATTCAAATTCATGGTGGTCCCTTTCCGGCTGTCAATCCGCACTATGGTTCCAGCTTTCGTAAGCGACAAGATAAAGAAGGTCTCCCACGATGGCAATGCCGAAAAGGATACGGTAGAGCAGCGATGTAACAGGTGTGAAGGCTAAGATCAGAAAGGCGATGCTGTTGAGCATGTAAAACACGCCGTTCTTTTTCTGCCAGAAGGCGCGGTACTCCGGGTCGCGGTGATACTGGTTGAACGGCAGATCGATGAACGGGTCTTTGCCTTGAAGATCCCGAATGCCGGAGAGGAACCAGATAACGGTCAGCACAAGGTTGAATAGAGTGGAAAACGAAAAGAGCGACTCCATGGAATACACCTCCCATCTTTTTCCACAATTATAACATAGGGAGGTGAAAACGCAAGGACGGCATTCAACCTTCCTGCGTAAAATTTGCACAAATCGGGCGTTGACTGTTGGTGAAAACAGCACAAAATAAAACCAGCCGGACGAGGCGTTTGCAAGCCCTCGTCCGGCTGGATACTTACTTCTTCGGAGTCATAAGCCTCTTCTCCTTGGGGTTCCTCATTTTCGGAGTATACGTTTCATAGGGTGACTCTCCTTAGAAACTACTGGAAACTGAGAATCTATTTCAAGGGGACGAATTTACTTAGTACATTGGACTGACCCTTCTCTTAACTGATGGAGTGCGGCACCGAGATTCTGAAGATGAATTTCATATTACCACATTCTTTCGAGTTAGATTTGCCAGGGACAAGTTACTTAGTACATTGGTAGAACTCCTTTTTGCTATTCAAATAATGCTCTCCGTACAAAAGATACCTTCATAGGAATCATCTCCGGCGGATCTATTTGAATCGCTGGGGTTTTAGTTAATCGACAGGTTGTCGTGTAATCGCATTTTTGATACTCAAGACTGGCTCATTTTTGTTGTGTTTTTATACGGGGGAAACATCCCGTTTGTGGTGAGCCTCTGTTTTGCCTCTCAGCGAATCCCGACAGCCTGTCCAAACTGTGCGGGTTCCATATCGACCATCGGTCTCGCTCCTTTCTGCTTCAAGTCAGCGGGAGTAGCTCTCTCTTGAGCTTCTGCTGTACTTCTCTGGTTTCTGGCTTTATTATACATATTCCTGATCGATTTGTCTATTCGCAGAGTGCACAAGGATAGAAACATAAAATTGTGCAGTTCTTGAAAAATGGCAGATGGAACGTACAAAATGCCGCTTTCTGTGCGGCCTGTCCGGACGATCGTACCCTTTGGAGAGGGCTGCCGAGGAAGTCACAGCAAAGCTGCCCAGAAGTTCCGGGCCGTTTGTGGAGGATTTTGCGCAAAACGGGAGAAAATGTCCACAGGGTATTATGCGTCAGATGGATTTGTGCTAAAATAGCGCCAATGAATGGTAGTCGCCGCCGCCCCGCGAGATGAAAGTTTCGCGGGGCGGCTTTTTTGCGGCAAAAATTTACACATAAAAGAAATGGAGACACAATCAAAATGCCTAAAACTTTACCGGAACGTATCTTCTTTACCATTGTCATGGCTGCCATTATGGTCTATGGCATGATCGTTTACAATGTGGCGCTGAACACAGGCGGTGTCACCAATGCCACCTTTGTCATGGCTCTGCACGAGATGCCGATCATGGTTCCCATTGCCTGCGTGCTGGAATTTTTCGTGGTGGAGAAACTGGCCACCCGATTGGCGTTTATGTTCATGCGGCCCACAGATCGTCCGCAGTTCATCACCTATGCCATCTCGCTGATGATCGTGTGCATCATGTGCCCGGTGATGAGTCTGATCGCAACGGTGCTGTTTAAAGAACCCAGCTTTGGCACCTGGGTGCATACCTGGGGCTGCAATATGCCCATGGCCCTGTGCTGGCAGCTGCTGTACTGCGGCCCGCTTACCCGTGCCATCTTCCGGCTGGTGTTCCGCCGGGGCGAAAAGCAGACGGACTGACAGATTTTAGATATATGCAGTTATAATAAATATGTATAGGAGCGGGTGTAATACCGGACGAGACACCTATACGAATTTTATATATCGGGCATATAAAGCATGTACAATGGGGCATTTTTGATGGAAATATTTCCCGGAATGCCCCGAAAAAGCCATTGGAACCTAAGAATTGGCTAAGAAATTTGTGGAAAAAGTACATGCAAAGAGCGTTTTGTTGGACAAGATGCACAACTTTTTTTATATATCAATGCAGTAGAACCACCTAAAATGTAGAATGTGCACAAAGCCACTTGCCAATTTTCGTCAATCGTACTATCATACACAACGAAAAAAGACGAAGTGATCCGTGCAGGAGGGAGGGTGTGACCGGACAAAGCCGAACGCCTTCCTTACTTTTTTCACAAAGCTGCGCCTTTTCTTCGAGCGATAAGAAGGACGCTGCGCCGCCGGGGCGGTGCGGCGGTCTTACCCCCGGAACCCTATTCTTCAGGAAGGAGGAAAAACAATTGAATAATCTGACCAAAGCATTGATGGAAGAGCTGACCGTCGAATACGTCAAGGTCGGCCCGCTGCAGATCCCGGAATCCGTGGTCATCAGCTGGGTGATCCTGGCCATCGTCACCATCGGCTCGATCCTGCTTACCAGAAACCTGAAGGTGGACCACATCAGCAAGCGTCAGGCTGTGCTGGAAATGGCCTACCTCGCAGGCACCAATTTCTTTGAAGGTCTGCTGGGCGAAAAGGGCAGGCGCTATGTGCCTTACCTGATGACCGTGGCCATCTACATCGCTTTCAGCAACCTGATCGGCGTGTTCGGCGTCAAGCCCCCCACAAAGGATCTGGATGTGACCGCAGCGCTGGCGCTGATGAGCATCATCCTGATCGAGGGTGCCGGCATCCGGGCACGCGGCGGCGTGGGCTTCTTCAAGAGTCTGGCTGCCCCCACTCCGGTCATGACCCCTATGAACATCCTCGAGATCGCCATCCGCCCGACCAGCCTGTGCATGCGACTGTTCGGCAATGTGCTGGGTGCATTCGTCATCATGGAGCTGATCAAGCTCGTGGTGCCCGTGTTCGTCCCGGCGGTGTTCAGCCTGTATTTTGACCTGTTCGACGGTCTGATCCAGACCTACGTGTTCGTGTTCCTGACTTCGCTGTTCATGAAAGAGACCATGGGCGGAGAAGACTGATCCATTGATATTTACTGAATTTAAAAGGAGATTATTACTATGAATGGTTTGATTGCTCTGGGCGCTGGCATTGCAGCGCTGACCGGCATTGGCGGCGGTATCGGCATCGGCATCGCAACGGGTAAGGCAACGGAGGCAATCTCCCGTCAGCCCGAGGCATCCGGCAAGATCCAGACCAACCTGCTGCTGGGCGCTGCTCTGGCAGAAGGTACTGCAATTTTCGGCTTCGTCGTTGCACTGCTGATCATCCTGTTCCTGGGTCAGTAACGGAGGCGCAGACGAATGCTGAAGTTGGATATTAACCTGCTGTGGACCGTCGTGAACGTCCTCGTCATGTATGCGGTGCTGCGCAAGTTCCTGTTCAAGCCTGTTCAGGACGTGATCGCAAAGCGCCAGCAGATGGTGGACGCAAACCTGGCCGATGCGGAGACCTCCAAGAAGGAAGCCGCCGAGACCATGAACGCCGCGCAGGAAAAACTGCGCAATGTGGACAATGAGGCCGCTGCCCGCCGCGAAGCCTACGAAAAGCAGGCTGAGGTCGAAAAGCAGCAGCTGCTGGCAGATGCCCGCAAGCAGGCAGACGCCATCGTGGCCGCCGGCAAGGCGAGCGCCGAGGCCGAACGCCAGAGCAAGCTGCGGGAAGCCGATGCCCAGACCACGGCACTGGCCCGTGCGATGTGCGAGAAGCTGCTGGCCCGCAATCTGACCGCCCAGGACGACGCACGTCTGCTGGACGATCTGCTGGAGAAAGCAGGTGCAGGCAATGGCAACTGAATTCAGTCGTGAATTTTTTGCGGACAACCGCATCGTCAAGGCCGAGCTGCGCAGCGCCCGCAAGCCCCGGGAAGAGGAGCTGAACCGGGTCCGCGCCGAGGTCCGCAAGCTGTATGACGCCACCGAGGTCATCCTGAACGTGACGGTGGACGAGAGCCTGCTGTCCGGCTATGTCCTGCAGGTGGGCGACCGTGTGTTCGATAACTCCGGCCGTCATCAGCTGGACAAGATGATGGAGGGCAAGCCCTCGCTGGCTACCCTCAAGACCCGCATTGAGGACTACAAGCCCGCCGAGACCTCTGCCGAGGGCGGTGTGGTCATCTCCTCTGCCGACGGCATCGTGCACGTCGAGGGCATGAACCGCGCCGTGTACGGCGAGATCGTCACCTTCGACAACGGTGCCAAGGGTATGGTGGAGAGCGTGGACCCCGAACAGCTGGGCATCATGCTGTTCGACGGAGCTGAGACCGTCGGCGTGGGCACCATGGTGACCCGCAGCGGCAAGCGTGCCGGCATCCCGGTGGGCGATGCCTTCCTGGGCCGTGTCATCAGCCCGCTGGGCGAGCCCATCGATGGCAAGGGCCCCATTGAAGCTGTGGGCTACAACCCCATCGAAAAGCAGGCCCCCGGTATTCTGGAGCGTCAGAGCGTGGATACCCCGCTCCACACCGGCATCCTCGCCATCGATTCCATGTTCCCCATCGGCCGCGGCCAGCGTGAGCTGATCATCGGCGACCGCCAGACCGGCAAGACCTCCATCGCCACGGACGCCATCCTGAACCAGAAGAACACCGGTGTGCTGTGCATTTATGTGGCCATCGGCCAGAAGGCTTCTTCCATTGCCCGCGTGGCAGGCGATCTGCAGAAGCACGGTGCCATGAGTTACACCACCATCGTGGCGGCTACTGCTTCGGATTCCGCTCCCCTGCAGTACATCGCACCCTATGCCGGTACCGCACTGGCCGAGTACTTCATGAGTCAGGGCAAGAGTGTGCTGATCGTTTACGACGATCTGTCCAAGCATGCAGTGGCCTACCGTGCCATTTCTCTGCTGCTGCGCCGCTCTCCGGGCCGTGAGGCTTACCCCGGCGATGTGTTCTATCTGCACTCCCGTCTGCTGGAGCGCTCCTGCCGGATGCGCGATGATCTGGGCGGCGGCTCCATCACCGCACTGCCCATCGTTGAGACGCAGGCAGGCGACGTTTCGGCTTACATCCCCACCAATGTCATTTCCATCACCGATGGTCAGATCTTCCTCGAGAGCGCCCTGTTCAATGCAGGCAACCGCCCGGCCGTCAATGTGGGCCTGTCGGTGTCCCGTGTGGGCGGCGCTGCCCAGACCAAGGCCATGAAGAAGGCCAACGCCAACCTGCGTATCGAGCTGGCACAGTACAAGGATATGGAGTCCTTTGCACAGTTCAGCTCGGATCTGGACGCGGAGACCCGCCGCCAGCTGGATCACGGCAAGGCTCTGATGGAAATGCTCAAGCAGCCGCTGTATCAGCCCAAGTCCGACGCCGAGCAGGTGGTCACGCTGGTGCTGGCTTCCCACGGTGTGCTGGACGAACTGCCCACTGCCGAGCTGCGCACCAAAACTTCCGCATTTGTGCGTCAGTTCCGCGCGGATGTGTCCGGTACGATGGATAAGATCACCGCCACCGGCAAGCTGGAACCTGAAATGGTCGATGCCATCCTGAACGCCTGGAAAGCTTATGCGGGAGGCGACAGCCATGCCGTCCAGTAAGCTGCTGAAGGAGCGCATCGAGAGCATTCAGGACACCATGAAGATCACGAACGCCATGTACCTGATCTCCTCGTCCAAGCTGCGCAAGGCACGTAAGAACTACCAGAATGTGTCGCCCTACTTCAACCGTATGCGCGATACCATTTCCCGTGTGGTGCCCCACCTGCCGGAAGAGCCGGTGCATCCGTTCTTCCACGAACGCAACATCGCAAACCCCAAGCGCGCTTACATCGTGCTGACGGCAGATAAGGGCATGGCAGGCGCTTACAACCAGAACATCATCAAGTTCCTCAAGGAAAATGCGGATGAGAATGACCGGTTCTATGTGATCGGCCAGACCGGCTACCGCGCTCTGTACCACAAGGACCCGCGGCTGGTGGAGGATTTCCACTACGGCGCCACGGAGCCCACGCTGCAGCGCGCCCGCGATATCACGATGGACGCCATCGATGATTTCAAGACCGGCAAGCTGGATGAGATCTATCTCATCTATACCCGCATCGAGAATGCATTGACCAGCGAGCCCACCATGGTGCGTTTGCTTCCGCTGGACCGCGCCCATCTGCAGCCTGCCCCCAAGGGTCTGGGCGATCCGAAGGGCGATGTGGAGATGTTCCCGTCTGCATGGACGGTGTTTGAACAAATCGCGCCCATTTATATGCACGGCATGATCTTTGGTGCCATGACCGAGAGCTTCTGCGCAGAGCAGAGCGCTCGCATGACTGCCATGGATTCCGCCACCAAGAACGCCAACGATATGATTCGGGAGCTGCAGCTGGAATACAACCGCACCCGTCAGGGCTCCATTACACAGGAGATCACCGAGATCATCGGCGGTGCGGCTGCCGTGCAAAACCGGGCAGAATAAAACGTATTCACACATTAGATAGAGGCAATCCAAATGATACAGGGAACTATTATTCGCGTAGCCGGCCCTGTGGTGGACGTGCAGTTCACCGCAGGCAAGCTGCCTGCCCTGCAGGAAGCGCTTACCGTGACCGCCGAGGGCACCGAGCGCACGATGGAAGTGACACAGCATGTCAACGAGACCACTGTGCGCTGCATCATGCTTTCCGCCAGCGAGGGTCTGGGCAAGGGCATGACCGTGCAGGCCACCGGCCACGGCCTGACCGCACCGGTGGGTGAAGCCACGCTGGGCCGCATGTTCGACCCGCTGGGCAGACCCATCGACGGCAAGGGCTCTGTGGATGATGTGCCGCATTGGCCCATCCACCGCAAGGCTCCCAGCTTTGCAGAGCAGAAGCCCGCGACCGAAATTCTGGAGACCGGCATCAAGGTCATCGATCTGTTGGCCCCCTATGCAAAGGGCGGCAAGATTGGTCTGTTCGGCGGCGCAGGCGTCGGCAAGACCGTGCTGATCCAGGAACTGATCCACAACGTGGCCACCGAGCACGGCGGCTACTCCATCTTCACCGGCGTCGGCGAGCGCTCCCGCGAGGGCTGCGACCTTTGGGGCGAGATGAACGAGTCCGGTGTTCTGAGCAAGACCGCACTGGTCTTTGGTCAGATGAACGAGCCCCCAGGAGCACGTATGCGTGTTGCTGAGACCGGCCTGACCATGGCAGAGTACTTCCGTGAGGAGACCCACAAGGACGTGCTGCTGTTCATTGATAACATCTTCCGTTTCGTGCAGGCAGGCTCCGAGGTGTCCGCCCTGATGGGCCGTATGCCTTCTGCTGTGGGCTACCAGCCCACTCTGGCCAACGAGCTGGGCGCTCTGCAGGAGCGCATCACCTCCACCAAGGAAGGCTCCATCACCTCTGTGCAGGCCGTCTACGTCCCCGCCGACGACCTGACCGACCCGGCCCCCGCCACCACCTTTGCACATCTGGACGCCACCACCGTGCTGTCCCGTAAGATCGTGGAGCAGGGCATTTACCCGGCCGTGGACCCGCTGGCATCCACCTCCCGCATTCTGGAAGCAGATATCGTGGGCGAGGAGCACTACCGCGTGGCCCGCAAGGTGCAGTCCATTCTGCAGCGCTATCAGGAGCTGCAGGACATCATTGCCATTCTGGGCATGGATGAGCTGGACGAGAACGACAAGCTCACCGTTGCCCGCGCCCGCAAGCTGCAGAAGTTCCTCTCCCAGCCCTTTGCTGTGGCCGAGAACTTTACCGGCCTGAAGGGCAAGTATGTGCCGCTGCAGGATACCGTGCGCGGCTTTGCCGCCATTGTGGACGGCGAGGCCGACGATCTGCCGGAGTGGGCTTTCTTCAACGTTGGTACGCTGGAAGATGCCCGCCAGAAGGCAGCGGAAAAGCTGGCTGAGGAAAAGGGCGGTGCCGTCTGATGAACAAGTTCATGCTGAGCATCACTGCGTCCAGCGGTGAGTACTATCAGGGCGATTGCGAAGACCTTGTGCTGCCCATCAGCGATGGCGTGTACGGCATACAGGCCGGACACAGCCCGGTGCTGGTGGCCATCCACATGGGCATCCTGCACTTTGAGGTGAACGGTGAAAGCCAGGACATCCTGGTAGGCGACGGCATTGCCGAGGTGACGCCTGCCTACGTGATGGTGCTGGTGGACAGCGCTGAGCGTCCGGAGGATATCGACAAGAACCGTGCCGAGGCTGCCCGCATCCGTGCCGAGGAGCGTTTGCAGCATCAGCAGAGCATGCATGAATATTATCAGAGCAAGATCGCGCTCGACCGTGCGATGCAGCGCCTGCAGGCCGCTGCAAAGTACCGGCGCTGAGAAAGAGCCGCATCTGTCGGGACCAGATCTGCAAAGAGAGCATCATTTGTATCCATTGAGGATGCAAAGTGATGCTCTTTTTTGTTTCAGGCTGTTCCATGGAACGCAGCTTTCGTGTATAATAAGGTCAATGCAATACGGAAATCAATTTTTGCAGCTTGACCCAGAGCTAAAGCCTTCACCCCTTGGGGACAGATTTCCCCCGCACCGGGGGAAAATGTCGCATAGCGACAAAAGGGGGAGCAGGTGGCGCGTAGCGCCGGATGAGGGGTATTTAGGGTAAAATGCAGCTGTCCTGCGCCCTCATCAGTCACCTGCGGTGACAGCTTCCCCCGACCGGGGGAAGCCTTTATTCGGAAAGTTGATTTCCGTGTCAATGCAACCCCGCGTGTTGTGCGGGAAAGGAGGAGGTTTTCCATGATCCAATTCGGCCTGCGTCTGCATGACGCGGAAAAGCTGCCCGTTGAACAGGTGCTGCCGCTGGTGCGCCAGAAAGGCTTTACCTGCGCCCATGTGGCCCTGAGCAAATCCTTCAAGGAGCTGCCCTGCACCCCCAGCGCCCTGACCCCCGGCTATGCGCTGTACCTGCGGCATCTGTTTGAGAAAAACGGCATCGACATTGCCGTGCTGGGCAACTATCTCAATCTTGCCCACCCGGATGCGGATGCCCTGCACGCCATTCAGGAAAAATACTATGCCCATATCCGTTTTGCAAGCCTGCTGGGCTGCGGAATGGTGGGCACCGAGACCGGTGCGCCCAACGCGGAGTACAAATTCTGTCCGGAGTGCCGCAGCGACGAAGCCCTTGCTACTTTTATCCGGAACTTCAAGCCGGTGGTGCGCTGTGCCGAGCAGTACGGCGTGACCATTGCCATTGAGCCGGTGGTCAAGCACATCGTGTACGATGCCAGACGCGCCCGCACCGTGCTGGACGAGATCGGCAGCCCGAACCTGCAGATCCTGTTCGACCCCGTCAACCTGCTGAACATGGAAAATGTGGACCACCGCGAGGAAGTGTTCGCCGAGGCCATCGAGCTTCTGGGCAAGGACATTGCCATGATCCACTTCAAGGATTTTCTGCGCAAGGATGCGGGCGGCCAGCTGGCTGCTACGGGTGCAGGGCAGGGAGGCATGGAGGACTACCGCACCATCCTGCGCTTTGCAAAGCAGGAAAAGCCCTATATCTTTGCAACGCTGGAGAATACCACCCCGGAAAACGCGGTGGAATGCCTGAACTACCTGAAAAAGCAGTACGACGAGTGCTGAACACCTTATAACAAGAAAAACATCTGCAAACTTTGCCCGGAATGGGGCAGCTTGCAGATGTTTTTTGTATCAGATGAAGTTTATGGTTCGGCCTTTTACAAATTGCAATTAAAGAAATAGTTCCGCTGAAAATGTCCAGAGCGAAAGCGGAGGACATTAAAATCATTCCAGATCCAGCTTATGCTCCATCAGCCAGCGGGTCAGCAGAAAGTACCCTGCGGCAAAGGCAATGCTGACCGCCAGCCCGAATAGGGTGGTGAAAGCACTGGGCGCAGCAATGGAAACATCTACACCGCCAAGGGTGGGATAGGAAACAGCCTGCAGCATGTCGGCACTGCTGACACCGGAGCTCAGCCAGTTCTGCAGGAAGGACAGCAGGAAAAATGCCAGAATACCGGCCGGGACCATGTGCTTTTTGAACTGGTGGCCGATCATGCATGCGGCATAGATGCACAGGATGCTGGACACCAGTGCCACCAGCCCGTTCAGCGTTTCAAAGATCAGCCAGAGCCACCCGGAGCTGCCGGTCATACGGAAGATCTCCACCACTTTCTGCCACAGCTCCGGCAGCTGCTGCAGGGCCGCGCTGTTCAGAGACAGAGCCAGCAGCATCACCGCAAAGGAGAAAATACCCACGATGCTGCTGCAAAGCATCCAAACCACGCTGGAGATCAGCTTGGAAAGGATGAGCTGGCTTTCCGTCACCGGCAGGGTGTGCATCAGGTAGCCCTCGCGGCCCAGCAGATTGCGGGTGAAGCGGGTCACAATGGTCATCACGGACACCACTGCCACCGCAACGGCTACGATCATGTAGGCGAACAGCAGCAGAGATGCAAAGTCGTCCTTGGAAGAGCTGCGCAGGGAAAAGCCGCTCAGCACTGCCAGCGCAACAAGGGCCAGATACAGCCCGCCATAGGTGCGGCCGGTGGCCTTGAATTCATATTTTAACAGCTGTTTCAGCATTTGAATACCTCCCGGAAATATGCATCCACGCTCATGCCCTCGGTCTCGCGCAGCTCTTCGGCATTGCGGTGGGCGAACACCCGGCCATCCTTCAAAAAGACGGCTTCGTCCAGAATGGGCTCGATATCGCCGATGAGGTGGGTGGATAGAATGACGGTCGCATCCCGGCTGTAGTTGTTCAGGATGGTGCTCAGGATGTAGTCCCGGGCGGCAGGGTCCACGCCGCCAATGGGCTCATCCAGCAGGTAGAGCTTTGCGGCGCGGCTCATGGCCAGGATCAGCTGCACCTTTTCCTTGCTGCCCTTGGACAGGGTCTTGAGCCGCGCCTTCGGTTCCAGTTCCAGCCGGGCCAGCATTTCGTTCGCCTTGGCGGGGTCAAAATCGGCATAAAATTCGCGGAACATTTCCACCAGCTGCTCCACACGCATCCAGTCCGGCAGCCAGTCGGCGTCCGGCAGATAGGACACGATGGCTTTGGTGTCCGGCCCGGGGGTCATGCCGGCGATCCGGATGCTGCCTGCACTGGGCTGCAGCAGACCGTTCGCCAGCTTGATGAGGGTGGTCTTGCCGCTGCCGTTGGGGCCAAGCAGCCCCACGATGCGGCCAAAGCCGATGTGCAGGTCTACATTTTCCAGTGCGGTCTTATCCTTCTGGTAGCACTTGGTCAGTGCTTCACAGCTCAAAAGTTCACTCATTGCGGTCCTCCTTTGCGTCCCAGTGTTCCAAAAGCGCGGCCGCCTGTGCGGGACTGTAGCCGATGCCGCGCATCTTTTCCAGAAAATCCGACGCCAGCGTCCGGGCGGTGTCGGCACGAAGCTGTTCGATCAATGCAATGTCCTCCGTAACATAGCGGCCTGCGGTGCGTTCGGTGTGCACCAGACCTTCCGTCTCCAGCTGGGCAAGGGCCCGCTGCATCGTGTTTGGGTTTACCCCGGCGGCTGCGGCCAGATCCCGTACCGAATCCAGATGCCCGCCCGGCGGGTAGGTGCCGGCCAGGATCCGGGCCTTCAGCCGTTCCACAAGCTGGGCATAGATCGGGCGGCTGGCATCAAACTGTTCGCCCATGGTATCATCTCCTTGTCTCATTGTACTAAGCGCTTGATACAATAATACACGATTTGCGCTGCTTGTCAAGGGAAAAAAGAAAAAACATTATAAAACTGTGGAAAATCGGAAAAAGTGCCTATAAAATACTGCACATTGATAAAAAATTACAATAAATTCAAACAATTTCACATAGCAAAGCTTTTAACAATGTGCTATGCTGAAAAACAGAGAGCTCCGCCCGGAAAGCGGCGGAAAAGAGATTTGGAGGAAAAATAACTATGGCTGACCGCATCGTTCTGAATACCATCTCCTACCATGGCCACGGTGCCATTGAGAACATCGTTCCCGAACTGACCGCCCGCGGCTACAAGAAGGCATTCGTCTGCTCCGACCCCGACCTGATCAAGTTCGGCGTCACCAAGAAGGTCACCGATCTGCTGGATGCTGCAAACTTTGCCTACGCTGTTTACAGCGAGATCAAGCCCAACCCCACCATCGCCAACGTGCAGGACGGCGTGGCCGCTTTCAAGGCTGCTGAGGCTGACTGCATCGTGACCATCGGCGGCGGCTCCTCCATGGATACCGCAAAGGCCATCGGCATCATCATCAATAACCCCGAGTTTGCGGATGTCCGCTCTCTGGAAGGTGTTGCTCCCACCAAGAAGCACGCGGTGTTCACCATCGCTGTTCCCACCACCGCCGGCACTGCTGCCGAGGTCACCATCAACTACGTCATCACCGATGTGGAGAAGAAGCGCAAGTTCGTCTGCGTGGATACCAACGATATCCCCGAGATCGCTGTGGTTGACCCCGATATGATGTCCTCCATGCCCAAGGGCCTGACCGCCGCCACCGGCATGGACGCTCTGACCCACGCCATCGAGGGCTACATCACCAAGGGCCACTGCGTCATCTCCGATATGTTCCATCTGGAAGCCATCAAGCTCATCAGCCAGAGCCTGCGCGGCGCTGTACAGAACACCCCGGAAGGCCGCGAGGGCATGGCTCTGGGCCAGTACATCGCCGGCATGGGCTTCTCCAATGTGGGTCTGGGCATCGTCCACTCCATGGCACACGGCCTGTCCGCTCTGTATGACACCCCGCACGGTGTGGCCTGCGCCATCCTGCTGCCGGTGGGTCTGGAGTACAACAAGAGCGTCGCCGGTGAGCGCTACCGCGCAGTCGGCAAGGCCATGGGCGTTGTGGGCATCGACGAGATGAACGATGTGGAAGCCGCTGACGCCACCATCGCCGCCGTCAAGCAGCTGAGCGCAGACGTGGGCATCCCCGCAAACCTGCACGGCATCCTGAAGGAAGAGGATATCCAGTTCCTCGCCGAGTCCGCATTTGCAGACGCCTGCCGTCCCGGCAACCCCCGCGACACCAGCGTGGAGGAGATCGTGGAGCTGTATAAGAGCCAGCTGTGATTCCGCTCTGTAAATTCAAGCTGTAATTTTGGGCCCTGCTGTCCTTCGGGATGGCAGGGCTTTTTTCTAAGATGTATCTGAAAACAAAGCAACAGACTGGATCTTCGTCTTTTCAGAGATGCCCGGAGAGTCTGCCGCGTCGCAGAGTGACAAAATTTCTGCACGGCTCTTGTACACAGTGCCCAAAACGGGTACAATCAATGCAGTAAGAAAAAAACTGGAAGCGAAAGGAACCTTATGACGCTGAATTTCTATACTCTGAGTGTTATTTATCTTGTATATTCCTTTCTGGGCTGGGTGGCGGAGACGGTAGTCGCGACCATCCGGGGCGGAAGGTTTGCCAACCGCGGTGCGGCGGCAGGCCCGTTCTGCTTTATCTACGGTACCACCGGCGTGCTGCTGGCCGTGAGTTTCGGCGACCTGCGCACCGAGCCGGTCTACCTGTTCTTTGCCTGCATGATGGCGGCAACGGTGATGGAATGGATCACTGCCAAGCTGCTGGAACGTCTGCACCGCCGCAAGTGGTGGGACTATTCCGGCAAAAAATTCAATCTGAATGGCTATGTGTGCCTGCAGTATTCGCTGCTGTGGGGTGCACTGGGCACGGCAAGTGTGCTGTGGGGCAATGATGTGCTGCTGCGGCTGTGCGCGCATATCCCGGTCTGGCTGCTGCGCCCGGCAGTATGGATCTCGCTGACGGTGGCGGTGCTGGACCAGATCGGGTCGGCAGTGCTGGTGCAGCAGTATGCGGCCCGGCACCCGGTGCTGGAGCAGCTCAACCAGAGACTGGGGGAGCGGTCGGATACGCTGCGCCGCAGGATCGCGCTTTACATTGAAAAACGCATCCAGTATGCTTACCCGGCTGCGGCCCGGCAGGAGCAGACTGCGCTCCGGAAAGGGGAAAAGAACTTCCTCAGCGTGTCCGACCTGCTGTGGCTGTTCGTGATCGGCGCGTTTCTGGGCGACATGGTGGAGACGGTGTTCTGCCGCGTGACCGCCGGGGTCTGGATGAGCCGCTCCAGTCTGGTCTGGGGGCCGTTCAGCGTGGTGTGGGGTCTGGCGCTGGTGCTGGCAACGGTGCTGCTGCGTCAGGAAAAGGACCGGAGCGACCGCTATCTGTTCGCCTTCGGCACCGTCATGGGCGGTGTGTACGAATACGTGTGCAGCGCCGTCACTGAGCTGCTGTTCGGCACCGTGTTCTGGGACTATAGCAAGTTCAAGTTCAATCTGGGCGGGCGCATCAACCTGCTGTACTGCTTTTTCTGGGGCATTGCGGCGGTGATATGGATGCGCTACGGCTATCCGCTGGTGCTCAGAGGCATGGAGAAGGTGCGCAGCCACGTCCGCCCATGGATGACCGTCCTGCTGGCAGTGTTCATGGCGGTGAACATGCTCACCAGTGCGCTGGCGCTGGCCCGGTACGATGCCCGCACCAGCGGTGAAGGCCCCAAAAACAGCATCGATACGCTGCTGGACGACCATTTTGATGACGTCCGTATGGAGCGCATCTATCCCAACGCGAAGAAAGTGGCCAAGGCTGGATGAAATTTCAACGTTCCTCTTGCACTTTGGTGCAAAAATCGGTATAATACTTTCCGGATAAAAGGGAGTAGAGGGCGCACGTTCGCAAAACGATGCGCTGTGCCGCAGCGGCATCCCCGCAGAAATGCCCGCTGCGGTGCCGGATGCTTGAGACTTTTATTACGCTTTCCCGTTTCTGGGCAAGCTGTAATAGAGGTCTCTTTTTTATGGCTGCTCTGCCGGAAACAAAAGGAGAAAAAACTATGCTTATCCCTGTTTTGCTGTTCATCGTGGGCCTGCTGTGCCTCATCAAGGGCGGTGACTGGTTTGTGGATGGTGCCACGGGCATTGCCCGCCGTTTCCATGTGCCGGAGCTGCTCATCGGTGCTACGGTGGTGTCCATTGGCACCACCCTGCCGGAGGTCATGGTCTCCACCACCTCGGCCTTCACCGGTCACGGCGAGATCGCCTATGGCAACGCCATCGGCTCGATCATCTGTAATGCATCCCTCATTGCGGCTATCACCATTGCGGTGAAGCCGGGCAAGGTAGACCCCAAGAGCCTGCGCACGCCGGTGCTGTTCTTCTTTGTGGCAGCAGCCTTTTACGCGGGCGTGGCCTATACCACCGGCTACTACTCCCGCCCGGTGGGCCTTGTGCTGCTGGCCATGTTCGCGGCCTACATCGTCTGCAACGTGATGGCGATGAAGAACGCCCCCGCCCCGGAAGAAGCGGAGGAGACCGATGAAAATGGGTCCCTTGCCAAGGAGCTGGGTCTGCTGGCTGTGGGCGCAGTGCTCATTGCCGTGGGCGCGAATCTGCTGGTGGATAACGGCACCCTGATCGCACAGGCACTGGGCGTGCCGGAGTCGGTGATCGCGCTCACCTTTGTGGCGCTGGGCACCTCGCTGCCGGAGCTGGTAACGGCCATCACCTCGCTGGCCAAGGGCCATGGTGCGCTGTCTCTGGGCAATGTCATCGGCGCGAACGTGTTCAATCTGGTGCTGGTGAGCGGTGTTTCCGCAGTGGTGGCACCCTTTACCATCCCGCAGAACTCCATGCTGTTCGGACACAACGCTTCGCTGGTGCTGGAGTTCCCGGTGATGTTTGCCGTGATGCTGCTGCTGACGGTGCCGGCCCTCATCAAAGGCAGGCTCAGCCGCCCGCAGGGCATCGCTCTGCTGTGCATCTACGCGGCCTTCTGCGTGGTACAGTTCACCATCTGAGCATACAAGAAGCAAGCAAGACGCAAAAAAGTCCCGGTGCAGTTCGGTTTTACTGCACCGGGACTTTTTACGCTTCAGAAGAATTACTGCTGTGCAAAGATCTTGATCTCGTCCTTATCCATAAAGGCGGCACCCACAAAACCGGCGGCTTCCAGCTGGCCCAGCTGTTTGCCCAGCTTCTTGCCCTGAGGCAGAACGGTCACGTTGTAGCTGTCACGCAGGGAAGCGGCCTTTGCCAGCACGGCGGGGAAATCGGCATCCTTCGTGTACAGCAGGACGATCTTCTGCTTGGCGCCAGGGATCTGATAGCCCTGCTCCAGCAGGATGCCGCACACCCGCTCAAAACCGATGGAGAAGCCCACGGCAGGCACCTGCGTGCCAAGGAACTTGCCCACCATGTTGTCGTAGCGGCCGCCGCCTGCAACGGCACCGCTGAACTGCGGGCAGGTGATTTCGAACACCATGCCGGTGTAGTAGCCCTGACCGCGCACCAGACTGGGGCAGTAGGCCACCTGATAGCGGCCTGCAGCCATGGCGTTTGCGGTGGCCAGAACATACTTGAGGTCGTCGGCGATGGCCGGATCTGCGCAGCGGGCCGCTACGGCGTCCAGCGTTACCTCACCGGCGGCGATGAAATCGGCCAGAGCCTGAATGGCGGCTTCCGGCAGCTGCTTCTCGGTCAGCTCAGCCTTGACGCCCTCGGCACCGATCTTGTCCATCTTATCGAAGGTGATGCAGACGGAATCCAGCGTATCTGCGGCAAAGCCCATGCTTTCCAGCATGCCGCGCAGGATGCGGCGGTCGTTGATGTTGACGGTGAAGCCGGTAAAGCCGATGTTCAGCAGAGCGCGGGTGGTCACGTCGATCAGCTCCACCTCGGCGTTGGGGGAAGAATCGCCCAGAATGTCGATATCGCACTGCACGAACTCCCGCAGACGGCCCTTCTGGGGACGCTCGGCGCGGAAGACGCGGTCGGTCTGGATCACCTTGAAGGGGCTGGGCAGCTTATCCTTGTTGGCGGCATAGTAGCGGCTCAAAGGCAGGGTCAGGTCATAGCGCAGGCCCATGTCGGACAGCTGCTTGGGGTCGCCGGTGTTCAGGGCAGCGGTGAGCTTATCGCCGCGCTTGAGCACCTTGAAGATCAGGTTCAGGTTGTCGCCGCCGTCGGATTTGTCCAGATTTTCCATATCCTCCAGCATGGGGGTGGAAATGCGCTCGAAGCCGGACGCACGGTAGGTCTCCAGAATTTTGCCCTGAATGTAATCGCGCAGGGTCTGCTCTGCGGGCAGCAGGTCGCGCATGCCCTTCAATGCCTGTGTTTTCATAAGATGGTTCCTCTCTATATGAATCAATGTAAATGCTTTTACCTTATTCATTATAAAGGAATCTGCCGTTTTGTCAATTGAAATGGGCACACTGTAAGGGAAAAACCATTCGGAGGGCAGGCAATGAAACAGCAATTTGCAGCAAAACACCCGTGGACCATCCTTGCGGCGGGCGCAGCCATTCAGGTGCTCACGGGCATCCCGGCGGCGTGGGGCGTATTTCAACAGCCGGTGATGGAGGAGTACGGCCTGAGCGAGCAGGGGGCGGGCTATGCCTTTGGCATCCTCATTGCGGCGTTCGGTGTGGGGTGCGTCCTCGGCGGCTTTCTGCAGGACAGCCGCGGCCCGCGGTGTGCGGCTCTGTGGGGGACAGCACTGCTGTGCGGCGGATTTTTTGCGGCGGCCATGCTGCCGGGCGGCAGTGCAGGCAGCTTTTTTCTGGCATTCAGCATCCCGGCAGGGCTGGGCACGGCGTTTCTGTACCCGTCCATCCAGTCCTGTGCACAGAAGTGGTATGCCGGACGCAAGGGCCTTGCCACCGGGGTCATCGGCGGGGCGGTGGGGCTTTCCGGTGCGTTCCTCACCGTATTCGTGCGCACGGCGGTCAGGGGCTTTGGGATCGTGCAGGGCATCCGGGGTGCGTTCTGGGCACTGGGAGCCGTCACGCTGCCCATCTGCCTTGTGGGCAGCCTGCTCTTGCAGGACCCGCCGCAGGACACCGAAAAACAGCAGAAAAACGACAGAAATACCATTGACCTCTCGCCATGGCAGATGCTGCGCACACGGCAGTACTGGCTGTGTGCAGGGGCTGTGTGCTTTTCCACCCCGGCGGTGCTGCTGTTCAGCCCCATCATCCTGAAGCTGGGCGTGGAGCGGGGGCTGGACGAGAACGCTGCTCTGTGGAGCGTGGTGCTGGGCAGCGTGGGCAGTGCGGCAGGCCGCCTGCTGATGCCCATGCTCAGCGACCGCATCGGCCGCAGGCCCACGGACATGCTGCTGTTTGCGGTGTCGCTGGGGCTTTCAGCGGGATTTGCGTTTGCGCAGGGCTGGTGGGTGGTGGCCTGCTATGCGGGGCTCACCTTCTGCTACTCCGGCCTTGCGGCGGTGCTGCCTGCCCTCTCCACGGACCTGTTCGGCTTCCCCCACGCAGGGGTGAACTACGGCTTTCTGGCGCTGGGGCAGAGCGTGGGAAGTCTGGCATTTCCGGCTGCGGCGAATCTGTGGGGGCTGGAAGCCGGGCGGCACTGGCTGGCTGTGGGCGGTGCGGCGGCAGGTTTTGCTGCCATGTGGGCGCTGAAATCTGCCGGACAGCAGCCCCGCAGGCAGGACACAGGAGCGTGAAATTTGTCTCCTTGACAAAGTTGACAAAAAATTGACGAATGAAATGACAAAAGCATCTGAATTGACAGTTAGCGGCAGACAACCGCAAATAGTTTTGATGTTTTTCCCGGAAATGTATTGCAAAATCCGTCCGCTTTCTCTATAATAAAATCATGCGTGGTAGTACCGGTGCAGGCGCTGAAAGAGAGCAGCGTGCCCGGTTCGGATGCAAGCAGTACAGAGCAGCGGCTGTGCCGGCAGGGCGCGGCGGCGGTTTTGTGCTGCAAAGCGACATTTGTCAAAAGGAGAGTATGATTATGACCTATTCGCAGCAAGTACAGAATATGTGCCCGATCACCAAAGGTCCTAAGCATGGTCCGGCTCCCATCCCCGAAGAGGGCGCATGGGTCAAGGCCTATGAGATTAAGGACATCAGCGGCTACACCCACGGTGTGGGCTGGTGTGCACCTCAGCAGGGTACCTGCAAACTGTCTCTGAACATCAAGAACGGCGTCATCGAAGAGGCTCTGGTGGAGACCATCGGCTGCTCCGGCATGACCCACTCTGCTGCTATGGCAGGCGAGATCCTGCCCGGCAAGACCATTCTGGAAGCTCTGAACACCGACCTGGTGTGCGACGCCATCAACGTGGCAATGCGTGAGCTGTTCCTGCAGATCGTCTACGGCCGCAGCCAGACCGCTTTCTCTGAGGACGGTCTGCCCATCGGCGCAGGTCTGGACGACCTGGGCAAGGGCCTGCGCTCCATGACCGGCACCATCTTCTCCACCAAGGAGAAGGGCGTCCGTTATCTGGAGCTGACCGAGGGCTACATCAACAAGCTGGCTGTGGACGCTAACGATGAGGTCATCGGCTATCAGTTCGTCAAGCTGGGCAAGATGATGGAGGATATCCGTCACGGCAAGACCCCCAACGAGGCTTACGAGAAGAACGTGGGTACTTACGGCCGCTTCAGCAAGGAGCAGGGCGCTGTGAAGTACATCGACCCGCGTGAGGAATAAGAGAGGAGGAACAACTCAATGGCAACTTTTGAATCTATGGATCGCCGTATGCCGAAAATCGAGGCATGCCTGAAGGCTAACGGCCTGGAGTCTCTGGACGCTTGCAACGAGATGCTCCTCGCTAAGGGCATCGACTGCGACAAGATCGTGCGCGGCGTTCAGCCCATCTGCTTTGATAACGCTGTCTGGGCATATACCCTGGGCACCGCTATTGCCGTCAAGCGCGGCCTGACCGATGCTGCCGAGTGCGCTGCTGCCATCGGCGAAGGTCTGGAAGCTTTCACCATCCCCGGTTCTGTCGCTGAGCAGCGTCAGGTCGGTCTGGGCCACGGCAATCTGGGCGCTCGTCTGCTGAGCGAGGACACCACCTGCTTCGCTTTCCTGGCAGGCCACGAGTCCTTTGCCGCTGCTGAGGGTGCTATCGGCATCGCCCGCACCGCAAACAAGGTTCGCAAGACCCCCCTGCGCGTCATCCTGAACGGCCTGGGCAAGGATGCAGCTTACATCATTTCCCGTATCAACGGCTTCACCTATGTTCAGACTGAGTACGATATCCCCACTCAGACCCTGACCGTCGTCAAGGAGATCCCCTTCTCCGAGGGCGAGCGTGCTGCCGTCAAGTGCTACGGTGCAAACGACGTTATGGAAGGCGTTGCCATCATGAAGAAGGAGGACGTTCAGTGCTCCATCACCGGCAACTCCACCAACCCCGTCCGCTTCCAGCATCTGGTTGCCGGCACCTACAAGAAGTGGGCCATCGAGAACGGCAAGAAGTACTTCTCTGTCGCTTCCGGCGGCGGCACGGGCCGTACCCTGCATCCCGATAACGTGGCTGCAGGCCCCGCAAGCTACGGCCTGACCGACTCTCTGGGTCGTGTGCACGGCGATGCTCAGTTTGCAGGTTCTTCTTCTGTGCCTGCACACGTTGAGATGATGGGCCTGATCGGCATGGGCAACAACCCGATGGTTGGTGCTACCGTTGCATGCGCTGTTGCTGCAGCTCAGGCTAACGCCTAAGTCTTTCCCAAGTTTCAGCGAGGGGAAACTGCTTTCCGAATGAGCAGTTTCCCCTTTTTTGCTGATAGATGTCCGAACACAAGCAACCCGAATATGAGAAGGAAGAAACAATGAAAAAGAATCAGATCCGCAAGAGCGTGGCTGCGCTGGCCATGGCGGCTGTTGTGGGCGTCAGCCTGCTGGGCTACGGCTGCGGCAGCAAGTCCGCTTCCACCGCAGGCGGCGTGTCCGGCGATTTCGTCGGCACAGCCAAGGGCATGGGCGGCGACGTTACCGTTACCCTGACGCTGGAAGACGGCAAGATCACCGGCTGCACCGCTGAGGGCAAGGATGAGACCCCCGGCATCGGTACGCTGGCACTGGAGCAGCTGCCCGCTCAGATCGCTGAGACCGGCAGCATCGCCGTGGACGGCGTGTCCACCGCGACCATCACCTCCAACGCCATCAAGGAGGCAGCAGCCGCTGCCCTGACTGCCGCCGGCCTGAACGCTGACGACTATAAGATCGAGGTCAAGGCCGACGAGACCAAGGCCGAGGATTCCACCATTGACGCTGACGTTGTCATCGTGGGTGCAGGCGGCGCAGGCATGACCGCTGCCATCACCGCTGCTGCCGAGGGCAAGAGCGTTGTGATCGTGGAGAGCCAGCCCATGGTGGGCGGCAACTCTGTGCGCGCTACCGGCGGCATGAACGCCGGCAAGACCGTGTATCAGGATGAGAACGAGTTCGGCGAGTCTGCCGGTGTCGAAAAGACCCTGAAGACCGCTGCTGAAAAGTACGCTGACAACGAGACCATCACCGCTCTGGCAAAGACTGTCTCTGAGCAGTGGGCAGAGTACCAGAAGAACCCCACCGGCTACTTCGACTCTGTTGAGCTGATGGAGCTGGATACCATGATCGGCGGCAAGGGCATCAACGACCCCGCTCTGGTGGAGACCCTGTGCTCCAACTCTGCTGATGCCATCGATTGGCTGGACGAGCACGGCATCACCCTGCACAGCGTTTCCAGCTTTGGCGGTGCATCCGTCAAGCGCATCCATCGCCCTGTGGACGCAGAGGGCAAGACCGTTTCTGTCGGTTCCTACATGATCCCCCTGCTGGAGGAGAACTGTGAGAAGGCTGGCGTTCAGATCCTGCTGAACACCACCGCCAACGAGATCCTGACCGATGCCAACGGCGCAGCTGTGGGCATCAAGGCCACCGGTTCTACCGGCGAGACCGTCACTGTGAACGCCAAGGCTGTGGTGCTGACCACCGGCGGCTTCGGCGCAAATCTGGACATGGTTGTCGAGTACAAGCCTGAGCTGAAGGGCTTCATGACCACCAATGCTGCCGGCGCTCAGGGCCAGGGCATTGAGATGGCCACCGCCATCGGTGCCGGCACTGTGGATATGGACCAGATCCAGATCCACCCCACCGTTGAGGCCAACACCGCTGCCCTGATCACCGAGGGTCTGCGCGGCGACGGCGCTGTGCTGATCAACGCCGAGGGCAAGCGCTTCATCGACGAAGTGGGCACCCGTGACGTGGTCTCTGCTGCAGAGATCGCTCAGACCGGCAGCTACAGCTGGCTGGTGGTCGATCAGGCCATGGTAGATGCTTCCAGCGTCATTCAGGGCTACATCAAGAAGGGCTATACCGTGACCGGCGAGACCTACGAGGAGCTGGGCAAGGCAATGGGCGTTGATGAGGCTGCGTTTGCCGAGACCATGAAGACCTGGAACGGCTATGTTGAGGCCAAGAACGACCCCGACTTTGGCCGCACCAGCTTTGCAAACAAGCTGGATACCGCTCCGTACTATGCCATCAAGGTCACCGCTGGCGTGCACCACACCATGGGCGGCCTGACCATCAACACCAACACTGAGGTGCTGAAGGCTGACGGTACCGTTATCCCCGGCCTGTTCGCAGCAGGTGAGGTGACTGGCGGCGTTCACGGCGCAAACCGTCTGGGCGGCAACGCTGTTGCAGACTTCACCGTGTTTGGCCGCATTGCAGGTAAGGCTGCCAGCGATTACGCTGCATGAGCAACCGCAAAACGGTTGAAACCGCTTCCGGTTCCAGAAAACGGAAGCCGTGGATGAAGAACCTGATCTTTGCACTGGTGGTCCTTGTGCTGGCGGCAGCGCTGTATTTCGGCGTGCGCGCAGCCCACAGCGGCAAAGGCGGTGGTCTGCAGGCGGTCGTCGATTTCGGCGATGGCATCACCGAGACCCTGCCGCTGGATACGGATCACGATTACCTGTATGATGTGGGCGATTATGTCGTGCATTTGCAGGTAAAAGACGGTGCAGTCGCATTTTTGGACAGTCAGTGCCCGGACCATGTGTGCGAGCAATTCGGCTGGCTGGACAAGGATGGCGCATGGGCTGCCTGCATCCCTGCCGGGGTGTATGTGGTCGTAGAGGACACCGCAGAATAAAGATCATGCTCAAAAAGGGGCAGTGCTTCGGGAGACCGGGGCGCTGCCTCTTTTGCTTTGTACAGGATGCAGGAGGAAAAAGGGTGTGAAAGTTCCATAAAAGTTTGGCGCAAAACCTCAAAACAAAATTTAGACGCTTGTGTATTGGGCGAAAATGCGATAAACTAACAATGTCACCCTTTTGTACAGTGCAGAAGGCGGAAAAGACAGAACGGGCAGAAATTACAGGGCGCCCTGCATAAGGCAGAGGGGCTCTGAAAGATACAGGAGGAAACAGCAAGCATGATCTTTAAAAAGAAGCAGGATGCTGCGGCACAGCAGGCGGCTGCCGGTGAGGCAAGACCCGCAGGAAAAGACAAAGTGGCTGCATTTTTTCGCAAAAACTGGAAGTGGATGGTGCCGGTGGTGTGTGTGGCCGTGCTGGGCGGATGGTTCATCCTGCGTCCGGACAGGGCACAGGACGCCAATGTGGATGTGAGTTATGTGCAGACCACGCCGGAAAAGCGGGATCTGTCCAACTCCCTCAGCGGCACCGGTACGCTGAACCCGGCCAATACATACAATGTCAAATCGCTGGTGGCAGGCAAGGTGCTCACCAGCACCATTGAGGAAGGCGACATTGTGGAGGAAGGCACTGTGCTGTACACGGTGGATGCCTCCGATGCTACCACCAAGGCCGAGCAGGCCTCCATCACCCTGCAGCAGGCACAGCGCAGCTACGATAAGACCGTGGACCGCCAGTATGTGCGTGCCGAGGTGGCAGGCGTTGTGGCTACATTGAAGGTGGCCAAGGGTGACGAAGTGACCAGCGGCCAGGAAGTGGCTGTCATCCGCGACAGCTCCAAGATGGTGCTGCAGCTGGAGTTCCCTGCGGCAGACGCCGCCGCATTCTCGGTGGGCCAGAGCGCTGAGGTGACGCTGGACGGCACCTTTGAGACCCTGACCGGGACCGTGACCGCTGTGACCGGCACGGATACGCTGAGCACCGGCAACCTGCTCACCCGCACCGTGACCATCACTGTGCGCAATGCAGGCGGCTTGACCACGGCTCAGGCGGCAACGGCTACCATCAACGGTGTCAGCTGTATTGCAGCCAAGTGCTTTGAATATCAGGCAGAGCGTACCCTGACCACCCTTGCAGCCGGTACGGTCACTGCCATCAATGTGCAGGAGGGCGGTGCCGTGAACAAGGACGACATCGTGCTGCAGATCAGCGGTGAGGACCTGACCGAAGCAATCCAGTCCGCTGCGGAGACCCTGCGCAGCGCAGAGCTGAACATGGATAACCTGCAGGAGGCCATGAACAACTACACCGTCACCTCGCCCATCAGCGGCACCATCATTGAGAAGAACGCCAAGGCCGGTGATGCACTGACCGCAGGTGCAGACCTGTGCACCATCTACGACCTGAGCTATCTGGTCATGGTCATCAATGTGGATGAGCTGCAGGTCAGCGATGTTTCGGTGGGCCAGAGCGTGCAGGTGACGGCAGATGCAGTGCCGGATAAGACCTACACCGGCACCGTGACCCGCGTTTCCATGAAGGGCTCTTCCAACGGCGGCACCACCACCTACCCGGTCACGGTGCGCATCGATGAGACCGAGGGCCTGCGCCCCGGCATGAATGCCAACGCAGAAATCGTGATCGCGGAGGCCAAAAACGCTCTGGCAGTGCCCAATGCGGCCATCGTGCGCGGCGGCTATGTGCTGGTGACCAAGGATTCGCCCAGCGCCGCCAATGCAGACCCCGATATGACCGCACCGGAAGGCTATGTGTACGTTCCGGTCAAGATCGGCGTGAGTGACGACGACTATACCCAGATCATCAGTGGTGTCACCGGCAACGACACCGTGGCCTATGACCCCAGCTCTGTGAGCACCGATTACTATTACGATGACGGCGGCTATGGTGATGCCATGGACAAAACTGCAGCTGACACAGAGAACGACACGGACACTGCAGACGGCAGCACAGCAGAGGAGCCGATGGAAGAATCTGCCGATGCGGGTGACACTGCAGACCCGGCAGATGCAAACGGCGTGATCATCACAGGCTGATACAGGAGGAATGCATGAGCGCTCTGATCGAGTTTGATGAGGTGTGCAAGTATTACCAGATGGGCGATACCACGGTAAAAGCAGCAGACCACATCACCATGAAAATCGAAAAAGGCGAGTTCGTAGCCATCGTCGGCCAGTCCGGTTCCGGCAAGTCCACCTGTATGAACATCATCGGCTGTCTGGACGTGCCGACCCATGGCACTTACCGGCTCAACGGCAGGGATGTGGGCAAGATGAGCCGCAACGAGCTGGCTGCGATCCGCAACGAAATGCTGGGCTTTATCTTCCAGCAGTATAATCTTTTGCCAAGGCTCAACCTGATGGAGAACGTAGAGGTGCCGCTGGTGTATGCGGGCATCGGCCGCACCGAGCGCCACGCCCGGGCCAAAGAGGTGCTGGAGCAGGTGGGCCTGGGTGATAAGCTCAGGAACCGCCCCAACCAGCTTTCCGGCGGCCAGCAGCAGCGTGTTTCCATTGCCCGGGCACTGGTGCGGAACCCGGCGGTCATTCTGGCCGACGAGCCTACCGGCGCACTGGACAGCCACACCGGCCGCGAAGTGCTGGGGATGCTGCAGCAGATGCACGATGAGGGCCACACCGTGGTGCTCATCACCCATGACAATTCCATTGCGGTGCAGGCAGACCGCATCATCCGTCTGGAAGACGGGCGGGTGGTCTACGATGGCGACTCCCATGCGCCGGAGGCCATCGTGCAGCCCACACTGCTGCCGGATGAGGAGGAAAAAGCATGATCATTGAGACCTTCCGTCAGGCCATCCAGAACGTGTGGAGCAATAAGCTGCGCACCTTCCTTACCATGCTGGGTATCATCATCGGTGTCATGGCAGTCATCGTTATCGTGGGTCTGGGCAACGGCATGACCAAGAGCATGCGCGACAGCTTTTCGGCACTGGGCACCAACACCCTTTCGGTGCAGGTGTGGGGCAACGGCTCCCGTACCGTTCCGGTGGAGGAAATGTACAAGCTGCCCACAAAGTACCCGGAGCTGATCCAGTCCATCTCGCCGCAGATCGATTTCAGCGGCAGCGGTACGCTGAAGATCGGCACCAACAGCTACCGCTGGTCCACCATCAGCGGCGTGGACGAGAGCTATTCCGCCATGAAGAACTACCAGATCGCGCAGGGACGCGGTCTGCAGTACATGGACATCAAGGACAACAAGCAGGTGTGCATCATCGGCGATTATCTGAACCGTGTGGCCTTTGGCGGCAACGGCCTGGGCCAGACGCTCAAGATCGGAGCCAACAAGTTCCGCATCGTGGGTGTGCTGGCGGCAAAGGTGAGCGACCCGGACATGCAGCAGGGCAGCGATGACGACTGCGTTTATCTGCCCTATACCACGGCCATGCGCCTGTCCAGCCAGAGTATGGTGAGCAACTATGCCGCGGTCATGGAGGATGAGAGCCGTGCCAACGAAGCAAAGTCTGCGGTGGAAAGCGAACTGCAGCATCAGCTTGGCTCGGATAACGGCTACTACGTCTACAGCGCCAGCGAGTGGCTGGAGGAAATGAACAAGATGATCAACATGGTCATCGTGATCCTGACCGGCATCGCCAGTATTTCGCTGCTGGTGGGCGGCATCGGCATCATGAACATCATGCTGGTGTCGGTGACTGAGCGCACCCGCGAGATCGGCATCCGCAAGGCACTGGGCGCCAAGGAGCGCACCATTCTGTCGCAGTTCGTGGTGGAAGCAGCCACCACCTCGGCGCTGGGCGGCGTACTGGGCATTGCACTGGGCTACATCGTATCCATGGTGGCGAACCGGCTGCTGCCCATGTTCACCAGCGGAACTACGGTCACGGTCAGTCCGTCCTTCAACTCCATCGCGGTGGCCTTCGGCATTTCGGTGGGCATCGGCGTGCTGTTCGGCTATCTGCCGGCAAAGCGTGCGGCCCGTCTCAATCCCATCGAGGCTCTGCGCTATGATTAAAAAGCCGTTTTCGTCCGCATGGCATACGCCGCATCGACCCGATGCGCCCTGCTTGCGAAAAACAGCTTTTAAGCTCCTCTCAGCCGGCTTTGCGCCGGACTGCTTACGGCGGCTGCTTCTGAGCGGCAGCCAAACATCAAGGAAGGGGAATACACCTATGAAAAAACGTCTTCTCGCATGTCTGCTTGCAGCATGCATGGCTGTGTCCATGCTGGTGCTGCCGGCATCGGCGGCCAGCCTGAACAACTCGGCAATCCAGACGGCCATCACGCTGGGCGCTATGGATACCAGCCAGACCGGCAGTCTGGATGCTGCCGTTACCCGTGGTGCATTTGCCAGGATGCTGGTCTCCTTTTCGGCCTACCGCGAAAGCGCAGCCCAGCAGGGCAACATCGGCACCCTGTATAAGGATGTGCCTGGCACCTCCCAGTGGGCACCTTATGTGCGCATTGCAGTGCAGCAGGGCTGGATGAACGGCTACACCGACGGCACCTTCCGTCCGGACAACGCAGTTACGCTGGAAGAGGCCTGCACGGCAGCACTCAAGCTGCTGGGCTATAAAATGACCGAACTGAATGGCGTGTTCCCGATGGCGCAGCTGACCAAAGCACAGGAATTGGGTCTGCGCAACCAGCTGAACCGCAATCAGGGCGAGACCATGAACTACGAGGACTGTGCTCTGCTGCTGTATAACACCCTCACGGCAAACACAGCCGCCGGCGGCGCCTATGGCACCAGCCTGGGCTTTACAGTGGCGAACGGTCAGGTGGACACCTCTACCGTGATGCTCAAGAGCCTGAAGGGCCCCTTTGTGGCAGCGGAAGGCACCCAGCTGCCGTTTGCACCGGTCAGTGTTTACCGCAACGATAAGGTCTCGGCTTCTGCCGAGCTGAACCGTTACGATGTGTATTATTACAGCGAAAGTCTGCAGACTGTATGGATCTACACCCGCAAAGCAGCAGGCCGTATCACAGCCGTTTCGCCCAGCGCCAGCGCACCCACAGCCGTTACTGTGGCAGGCGTCAGCTATCAGCTGGGCAGCACGGCAGTTGCCTCCAAGGTATCCAGCCTGAACGGCGGCGGTGTGGGCGAAGTGGTCACCCTGCTGCTGGGCATGAACAACGAAGCAGCAGACGTGATCACCGGTGCAGAAGCCGATGAGGTGTTCTACGGCGTGGTACAGGGCGCAGCCCGCAGCCTTGTGGAAGACAACGGCGCGGATGTGCTGCAGCGCGTGTCGGTCATGTGCACTGATGGCGTTCAGCGCACTGTGAATGTGGACAAAAGCCTGAACTATCCCACGGGCTGGCTGGTGGAGATCCGCGTAACGCCGGAAGGCGAGTCCGTGAGCGGCATCGAGAACAAGGTCGTTACCGGCAAGGTCAGTGCGGATGCGGCAACGCTGGGCAAGTACACTCTGGCAGACGATGTGCAGATTCTGGATACGACTTCGGAGGGTGTGGCTGGGACGATTCGTCCCAGCCGCCTAGCGGGGACAGACCTGAATCTTCTGAATGTCCGCTACTATACGCTGAATGAGAAGGGCGAGATCGACCGTCTGATCCTGAACGATGTCACCGGCGACCTGTGGACCTATGGCGTGCTGGACGATATCAAAAATGTTTCGGTCAATTATTCCGAGCTGAAAACGCTGGCCACCATCCTTTCGACCGGTTCCAACACCAGCACGGATACGCAGGATAAGATCGTGGACGACCTGAAGGGTGTTCTGGTGCCCACCACCAGCGAGGTGCTGTGGGGCGTGATCAACGGCGACATCCTCTCCACCGTCTGGCAGAAGATCACGGCCAATACGGACAGCCTGCTCAGTCTGGGTCTGCGGCAGGTGGGCACCCTTGTAGGGGAACCCTATGCATCGATCTTCCGCTACATTGGCGGCGGTGCCACCTATGTGTGCTATGTCAATGGTTCGCAGGTGGCGTTCACCACCAACGTCAAATATCCGGTGCTGGTGGGCGGTGTTGCAGCCCGCAAGGAGACCACCGGCAGCGTAAAGACGATGGTCCAGCTGATGCCCATGAAGATCGATCAGGTGGGCGCAGCATCGGTCATGAGCAACGGGAACCGGTTTGAGATGGCGGACGATGCACAGGTCTACCTGTGGTATAAGGGCCAGTATTACGCGACCAAGCTGACCGAAGTGAACTCGGACGACTACTATCTTACCGGCTGGTACGATAACTTTGGCTGTGCTGCGGGCAAGCGTGTGCGTGTCATCGTAGCTGTCAAGAAGGACTGATGGATTACTACAGCGTTCCGCGCCGCCTGCTGCGCGGGGCAAGACAGCTGGTGTATCCACGCCGCTGCCCGTTCTGCGATCAGGTGCTGGGCAGTGTGCCCACATGCCCGGACTGCGCCGCAGAACTGGAAGAACTGCGCAGGAAGCCGGGCATGCGGCTGGATGCTTCCCAGCATTATCTGGGCAGGCTGGCCGGTGCGGCGGCGCCCTTCCGGTATGAGGGCTGTGTACGGCGGGGCGTTTTGCACACCAAATATCGTGCCGCACCGTGGGCAGCAGTGGAAATGGGCGTCTGGTTGGCAAAGCTGGCCTTTGGCAGTGAGGTGCGAATGTCGGGTGCAGAGCTGCTGCCGGAACTGGTGGAGGGCATGTCCCTTGGATATGACTGTATCGTTCCTGTGCCGGCATCCGGCACAGCCCGCGGCTACAATGTGCCGCAGCTCATGGCTTTGCCGCTGACACGGGCATTGGGTGTTCCACTGTACCCGGAGGCACTGGGCCGCACCCGTGCAAAACAGCATCAGGCTGGCCTGCCGTTTGAGCAGCGCATGGCCAATGTGGCGGGTGCGTTCCGCGTGACAGATCCGGACAGGATCGAAGGCCGGAAGGTGCTGCTGGTGGACGATGTGATCACCACCGGTGCTACGGCTGCGGCCTGTGCGCAGGCCCTGCTGGCGGCAGGTGCAGAAAGCGTGTTTGCAATTGCACTTGCCACCGTTGAATTTGAAGCGTTCCCCGCAAAAGATCAGCCGCTGCAGGAAAATGAACCGGATTTTTAAAAAAATCTGGCCGAAAAAGCTTGACAAAACACCCTGAATCAAGTATACTAATTGAGCTGTGAGCGATAACCGCTTACAGATATCCGGGTGTAGCGCAGTTTTGGTAGCGCGCTTGAATGGGGTTCAAGAGGCCGTGAGTTCGATTCTCGCCACTCGGACCAAACAAAAATAATCCGAACTTGTTTCCGATAGGAGATGGGTTCGGATTATTTGTTTTCTTCGGAAAGTTCAATGCAGGTGTCCGTGGAAGATAAAATCCGAAATCATAGATTGGCCGATATAAACCACAACATGATTTCAGGAGGATACGAACATGAAGTACGATGCAAGAGCTTGCCATTTCAACATGGACACCGGGTGCGTGGAACTGCTGCTCCGGGATGGAAGAAAAATTTCCATCAATTGCACCGGGGTCGAGGATGCGTTGAATGTGACCATGGCGCAGAGGTCGGAGTTAGACTATCTCATCTATAATGACCCGCTGGGCTATGCTGATTTGATTTTGAATGGTGACCCGGAGGAATATTTGAAGAATGTGACCGGGAGCTGTAGGTTGGAGGACTAACTGGTAGCTCAAATTATACAAAAGCGCAGTACTTTTTGGAAGGTGCTGCGCTTTTGTATTTGAATGAATAAAACGTCATTCGGTCACTTGACTTTTTACAAAATTTATGTAAAATGTGAAGTATAAGAAAATTCCACCGCTTATAATTTCATCTGTGAAGGAGGTTCACATGAAAAAAGCATTTTTTGAAGATTCCGCAATGGCAATGGCAAAACTGATTGTTGAAAGCATCTACCATGGCATGGAAGAAAATGAAGGTGTCTATGCCGATTTGATGTATTCTAACGGAAAAGGACAGCACGGCTGGGCACATATCTTTCAAAATGAACATGAACATTTAACAAAGGCAGGATATCGTGTGGTTTTGATGGTCTCTGGAAGCTGGAAGTATGCTGTGGCATATGATCCTCACAGCAAAACAGCCATTTTGATTCTTCGCCAAGAAAATTTCCGCAATAGACTTGTCAAATTGCAGAATGGTGAGATGCATTACGTTTTTTCGGGACTTCCGGCTAATCAAGATTTGAATGAAATGGTTCCCCAGTATGAGCAGATGTCACTGTTTGGACAAGATAAAACTGTGCAGCAAAAAGCCGAAAAGCCCTTCGATGAATTGGAGCAAGCAGTAGACGGTGAAGTCTTGAGATTTGGAATTTTAACGTACCGCTTGGATTTAGCTCAATTGATCAGAAGCTGTACATTGGAAATTTTGAATGCAAATGGTTGCATCGTTGATGAAATGAATTTGGATTCTGCAATTCCGATGAATTGGAAAGAAGCTGTTCCGGAAGATGAAATTACTAAGTTTAAGGAAGAAACTGGTAATGAGTATGGCGTTCAAATCGACAGTATTCCGGAATTCAAACCGCGGAAAAAATTTGTACGGAAAGATGGGTAAAAAATGGGTGCCATTGTTACATCCGAGTTTAATGGAATGCGGCTGACATTGGCTCGTGAAATCCAAAATATTTCCAGTCCTAAGCTAGCAGAAAAGATAGGGGTGACAAAGCAAACTGTCTCTCAGTATGAAAATGGTTTAATCAAACCAAGTGCCGATAAAGTATTAGCAATTTCGCAAGAATTGAAATTTCCACCGAAATTTTTCTTTGAAGGTAGCAGCGATAATTTTAGTCCCGGAGTTGCATATTGTAGAGCAACTACAACCACGACAAGAGCCGTAAAACTACGGCAAACAAACATTGATGTATTGAAATCATATATTTATGACTTTTTTGCAGAATATATTGAATATCCATCAACCGAACAATTGATTGATTGTATGAAATCTGTAGCAGAGTGTTCTGACATGGAACTAATCGCAAAAAAAATTCGGGAAAAATTGGACTTGTCGGATAGGCCCATTCGTAATATGAGTTATCTGTTACAAAATCTTGGAATTGTGGTAACTTCTTTCTCGGAAAACGTAGGGCATTTGGACGCAATCAGTCACATTCCGGTCCTTGCCAATAATGGAGAAAGCAAGAGGTTCTATTTCACAACATATAATACAGATAAAACAACACCTGCAAGATTGAACTTTACGTTGGCTCACGAACTAGGACACTGGATACTCGGTCATATTGTTTCAGATGTGAAATCGCAAGCAGATGCCGAGTATCGGAGCAATGAATCAGACGCAAATCAATTTGCATCTGCATTTTTGCTGCCAAAAGAAGCATTCTTGAAAGATCTTCAATATCCAACGGTTTTAAATGAATATTTAAGATTAAAAGAAAAATGGCATGTCTCAATTGCGATGATGATTCGTAGAGCATATATGTTGGAGGTACTATCTCCAAGTCAATATCAATATTTGTTTAGACAGCTTGGAAGTCGTGGATGGCGAACATTTGAACCGGGAGATATGGTTGAAGTTCCCACGGCATCTCTTTTTTCGGTGTCTGTAAAGATTCTGGATGACAATGGAATTATAGAAAAAGGAAATTTGCTGAAATATCTGAACGAAAACTGTTTTACGGCACAACAAAAAACATTTGAGGATTTGATGGGATTGAAACAGCATACGCTTGATCCGGCTATGTCGGGTTCTTTTAGTAGAGTTGAGTTCAAGCCAAACTAACAAATCTTTTTATACAGAAAAACAGGGTGCGCCCTGCGGACGCACCCTGCCAAAAGCCACAGACAACAGCGATATGTACAGCAGGGCGTTCCCCGTCGGGAACGCTCTGTTTTTCTTTGCTGGTGGTGTGATGAGCCTGCTCTGCCTGCCATGCGGCAAATTCTCTTTGGCCTTCCTCGCTGTTCCAGCAGGCAAGGATGGCCGGGTAGAATGCCCGTGCCAGACGGTCGATGACTTCATCGGGGTAAGGGGAAGTGTTTGTGGACTTTTTCTTTTTGTTCAAACGCACACTCCTTTGACTGTCCCACCGTGGCAAAGCCGGGCAAGAAAATCAAAGTTCCAATTTCATGTCAGGCGCAAGGGCGCGGATGCTTTCCGCCCTGTACTTGCGGCTGGTGGCTCATTGATGGCTTACAAGTGCCTGCCGTTATGCCGTTTTAGAGGATTCACTGCTGGATTCTGCAAGAACTTCGTCCAGCGTTTTCAAAAATTCAAGATGAGGTTTCAAGGCAAAGCGAAGAACTTTGACCTGTTCCGGATGCGTAAGAAGTTTCGGGTTCAAGTCGAACGTAACCTCCCAACTCTTTCGCATGAGAGATTCAGCATTGTGGAGCCGGTAGTACAGTTCGAGAAACTTTTGGGGAACATCATAGTTTTCATCAATGGTGTTGCTGGCGGCTTTCTCTGCCTGCTTCACCGTTACCTTGTTAGGCTTGACCTTCTTCGGCTTCGGCACATAATTCTTGATTTCCTCAAAAATTTCAGCCTGTTCTTCGGGCTTGGCCTTGCCGAGATTTTCGAGAAGATAATCGGGAATGTGCAGTTCCTCGCGGAAGAACCGATCACGGAAACCGGGAGACAGTTCATCCGCAACGTCAACGCCGTGGGCATAGTATTCTGCCCGGCGGACTGAACTTGCGCTGCTGTGATTTTCCTGTGCAATGCGCTCACAGGTTTTCATAGGCTTCTGGTTGTGTTCAGATTGAACACTGCCAGATTTCTTTGCAGTATGCTGATTGCCGCGAAATGCTTCGGTGCGCTTTTCAGAGGAATACTGCTTACCCATAAGGAACTTCTTCTGCTCCGGGGTCAGATTACGCCGCCCCAGCTGATTTTTGCAAATCCAAGCGAGAACTTCTTCCCGGCTTTCAAACGGGAGCGGCATGGTGGAGAAATAAATCTCTGGGTGCTTTTGGAGGATTGCATAACGATTGTGTCCGTCAACAAGTGTGTTGTTCCACACGATCAAAGGAGAAATCAGCTTGCCTTCCTTGAGGATATTTTCTTCAAGCTGCTTAAATTCATCATCGGTCAGAGGGGGAATCTGGGACTGGAACTCAGGGTCGATTTTCAGATTGATCATACGCACACTCCTTTATCTCTCCTGCTGCGCCGGTTCTTCCTCCCGGAAAAAGGACGCAACATTCTGCTTTGCGGTTTTCAGTTTGAGCAGTTCCTCTTTAGCTTCCTTGTACTGCTCGTAGAACTTTGCCTTTTCGGATGCCAGCTGCGCATACTCGGCTTCCAGCTTTTTCGGGCTGGGCAGCTTTGTGATGTTGTTTGCCTTGAAATAGGCTGCTGCCACCCGGTATGCTGTCAGCTCTGCACGGTGCTGCTCCTCAAAGGCTGTGGGTCGTTTGGCAGTCTTTAACTGCTGCGCGACATTCTTGGTGCTGGTGTAGGCTGCGATGTGATAGCGCAGCTCATTGTTGGCTTTCATGCGACCTTCGAGATCTTTCACCACCGCCAGCGAGTCGTGATACTTGGCTTCCAGTTCGGCGATGCGCTGGTTCAGGGCGTCCTCGTCGGTCAAGCCCTTTTCCTGCAGAAGCTTCACGGTCTGTGCCATAATTTTGAGATTGTGTTTCGTGAGCCAACGCTTATAGCCGATGCCCTTGTCCTCGGTCATCCTCGACTGGATGTCAATCAGTTTCCCGATGGTATCCTGCTTGAACTGCGCCTTGGGTTTGCGCTCGGTGTTTGCCTGCAACGTGGCAAGCACTGCTGCCTTATCGAACTTGTCACCGAGATGTTTCGCCCGGATAAACTTTGTTCTGCCAGAGGGCAGATAACTGAGCTGTCCACGGCTTTCCTTAACCGTGATGCTATACTGCTGCATGAGCCTATCGGAAAATTCTTCAAAACTCGTTGTGCGGTACAACACCGAAGAAATCTGTTTCCGCAAGATGTCCTTTACGGTTTCAAACTTCTTCTGCCGGGGATGCTGTCCGGTTGCGGTAAGGGATGCGTTCTCGCGGTCAAGTTTCAACTGGCCGCGCCTACGCGCCCAATACTCGGCTTCGCTCACACGCTCCTTCGAGCCGTTGAGCAGGTCGATCTGGTACAGTCCGGCACCCTCGCACAGTTCCATGACCTCGACACGCAAGTGCCGCATGGTCTGGGCTGTGCTGGAGTGCTTCATGCCCTCTAGCCAGTCGCGGGGCTTCTGCATATAGGGCTTACGCTCCACTTCTCGTGTTCGGATGCTGCCAATCACGATGTGGACATGGATATTTCCCGAATGGTTGTGCCCATCCGAGTGAGTGCAGACGATGGCGGGATGACCGGGAAAGTTTTCTTCGCAGAATTTCAGGCCAAGAGCCTGTGCCGTTTCCATGGTCAGGCCATTGTCGGCTGCATCGCGTGGGTCAAAGCTGATGATATACTGGTGGCTTTTGATATCACCATGCTGGGTGTTCTTGCCATACTTGCGGTTTGCCAGCAGGCAGGCCGTTGCAAACGAGAAATCGCCGCACTCAAGGGTATCGAGCAGGTACGAATCCCGCAGCTTCGGCTTGCCCTGTTCATCCAGAAGTTGCTTTCCAGTGAACGCATCATGCTGGTAAACGAGATACGCTTCGATGGCGGTATAGTCCGAGTTCTTAGAGCTGATATGCTTGAGCGTTGCCATACAGTTCACCCAGAACTTTCTCGGCGTGTAGCCGAAATGCGGTCAGGTCTGCAAGTTCGTCAAGGAGTTTCGCCCGGATCTGCTCGGTGTCTGCACCGCCGGAGTTGAAGTGCCTTGCAAGTTGGTTGAGGTTGGTGCCCACCTTGCTGCACTGGGCAAGCAGGGTGGAAACAGCAGTCAGGGTTTCTTCGCCGCCGCCTGCAACGATGACTGTTTTCTCGATCTTGACGTTGTGGATGGCACGGCGGATAAAAGTGGAGAGGGAGAGATTCAGGAGTTTGCAAGTGAGTTCCAGTGACGCTTTTTCCTCCGCTGTCACACGGAACTTGATGACGCGCGTTTTGTTGTTCGGCGTGTCGTGGCGCTGGGAATTGCTAGGAATCGGTTGAACATTCGTTTTGGTCATTGTACCTCCTGTCTGTTCGATAACTCCTCGGTGAAGTTATGTAAGCACGACACGCCGTTGCTGTTCGCACCGTCAGGTGCGAACGATGAGCAGGGTTTGGGGTGGGACCGCGTTTGCGAAGCGCAGCGGAGCAATGAAAGCCCCAGTGGGGCTTTTAAGCGGCAGCGCGGTCTGCGACAGCAGATGGAGGGGCGTTGCCCCGACAAGCGCTACCCCAACAAGATCGCTTCGTAAATGCAGACGCATTGCAGAAGTGAAGTCCCAGTGGAGCACAACATTTTCAAGAATTGAAAATTTGTGGCCACGGGACGGTTCTTGCCCTCTACAGCTGCGCTCAAAACGCTTCATCGGCAAATGTTTCCGAATTGTTAAGACGCAAAAAATAAATAAAAGGTCTCTGCTCATGTATGGGAGTCACCGTTTGCTCCGAACGAAGTTCCTGCCCCTGTTTGTGCAGCGGCGTTGACGAAAAGTCGGTATCACGTTCGGTCGGCTCATGAGATTTTCAAGGTACGTTTCCCATAAAGAAAAATACCGCCCAAGCAGCGCAGCGATGGATTTTGTCGGGTGAAACAGCGGCAAAATGAATCGGGTGTGTTGCGGGACGGTTAATCTTTCAGGGATGATCCACGGCGAGGCAGTGTTCAAAATGAACACGACCACATCTTGTGGATGGTTTCAAACCAATCCACAAAATCGGTGGAATTTGTGACAGAGAATATCATGGTTTGCAGGGTGCGTCAAGATGGTTTTGTGAAATTTATTGCGATAAAGTTGTGATAGTAGGACTTATCGGCCGGAAATTGAACCATCTTACAAAGAATTTGTGCGCACAAATTGGAAAATCAGCACATCTGTGCTATACTCAAAGCAGAATTTGTTGAGCTAAAACGGAGGTATTGAACCATGGCAGAGAAAAACACCGCCGACATTGGATTTGAAAAGCAGATTTGGAATGCTGCCTGCGTGCTTCGGGGCAATATGGATGCTTCAGAGTATAAGGGTGTCGTCCTTGGTCTTATTTTCTTGAAATATATTTCGGATCGTTTTGAAGATAAGTACAATCAGTTGGTTGCAGATGGTGATGGTTTTGAGGAAGATCGTGACGAGTACACATCGGAGGGAATCTTCTTTGTGCCTGCTGGTGCGCGTTGGAGCGATGTTTCTGCAAAGGCACATGACCCGGAAATCGGTCAGGTAATTGACGATGCAATGCGCGCTATCGAAAAAGAAAATGCGCGCCTAAAAGATATTCTGCCAAAGAATTTTGCGCGTCCGGAACTGGATAAACGTCGGTTGGGCGAAGTCGTTGACCTGTTTACGAACATCAAAATGATTGAACATGGCAGCGAAAAGGATATTCTGGGACGCACTTATGAATACTGCCTGTCTATGTTTGCAGAACAGGAAGGCAAGCGTGGCGGCGAGTTCTTTACGCCGTCCTGTGTTGTGCGGACGCTGGTAGAAGTGCTGCAACCGTTTAAGGGGCGTGTATATGACCCTTGCTGTGGCAGCGGTGGTATGTTTGTGCAGTCGGCAAAGTTTGTAGAAAACCACAGCGGCAACATCAACGATATTTCGATTTACGGTCAGGATTCTAACCCTACAACGTGGAAGCTGGCGCAGATGAACCTTGCCATCCGTGGAATCGAACCTGACCTCGGCAAGTATGCGGCTGACACTTTCCTTGACGACCAGCACCCCACCATGCGCGCAGATTATATCATGGCAAATCCGCCGTTCAACCTGTCCAACTGGGGCGCAGAGCAGCTCAAAGATGATGTGCGTTGGCAATATGGTATGCCGCCGGCTGGCAATGCCAACTTTGCATGGCTTCAGCACATGATTTATCACCTTGCGCCTGGCGGTCGGATGGGCATGGTTTTGGCAAATGGTTCCCTGTCCTCCCAGTCCGGCGGTGAGGGCGAGATTCGCAAGAACATTGTGAATGCTGATTTGGTGGACTGCATTATTGCCATGCCGACACAGTTGTTTTATACGACGCAGATTCCGGTTTCGCTCTGGTTTATCTCTAAACGCAAGAAACAAGCCGGTAAAACGCTGTTTATTGATGCCCGGAAGATGGGCGATATGGTGAGCCGCAAGCTGCGTGAACTGACCGATGAGGATATTAAAAAAATTGCCGATACCTATAATGCCTATGTTAATGGCACACTGGAAGATGTAAAAGGTTTCTGCGCAGTTGTTGATACAGAGAAAATTGCGGAGCAAGATTATATTTTAACACCGGGTCGTTATGTTGGCGTTGAGGAACAGGAAGATGATGGTGAACCTTTTGAAGAAAAAATGGTTCGGCTGACCTCAGAACTTTCAGATTTGTTCAAGCAGTCGCACAAGCTGGAAGCAGAAATCAAGGAGAAGCTGGGGGCGATTGGATATGAAATCTGAATGGACATATCGCCCACTTGGTGAGCTTGTATCTTTTGCATCAGGAGGAACACCGAGTAAAAAAAGAGATGATTATTGGGGCGGAACTATTCCTTGGATTAGTGCAAAGACATTGAAAACGGAGAATATCGACACATCTGATTTGTTTATAACAGAAGAAGGGCTAAAAGCTGGAAGCAAGATTGCGCCGAAGGGAAGCATCTTACTTCTTACACGAGGAAGCGGTCTTTTTAATGGAATACCAATTGCTAGAGTTGAAAAAGATGTGGCTTTCAATCAAGATATAAAGTGTCTGGATTCATATGGAGAAGTGGAAAACGAGTTTATATTTTATTGGTTGTTGTCGCAAAAAGATTATTTGATGGCAAAGGTTGGAGTTACAGGAATTGGAGCGGGAAAATTTGATTTAGATTTTTTACAAAAGCTAATGATTCCGATTCCGAGTGAGCAAGAAAGAAAAAGTATCGTTGGATTCGCAAGTAGCATCAGCGAAAAAATTAGATGTAATGCAAAGGTAAACGATAATTTAGTGGCTTAAAGCTGAATGTTGGAAACATCGATCTCACCGGACATGAGCTTTGGCAGAAGCGTATCTCTGAGACTTGCAAGTTTTTGATTTTCTTCTTGATTTGAAATAATAGTAGAAGCCATCGGGGCGATTATGGAATTAAATCGACTCAAGCTGCTATCATCAGGCAGAAGTAATTTCAGCATTTTCACTCGATCTCTGGGTAATTCTGTCTGCCCTGTACTGCCTGTGTGAAGCGATTCGATCTCTTTCTCGTGTAAAATTCCCCAAAGTCCGATATAGAAAATCAGTTCTTCTCGCGCTGGCCGGACAATAGTCACATGAGAATCAACAGTAAGGGCTTTAGGGGTGAACCAGACTTGTGCAACTCGCCCTAAAGTGCCATCACCAGTAGAATTAATCAATAGATCACCAAATTTGAGCCATTTTTCATTGATAGCTTTCGGTGTATGGGTTCGAGCAAGCGAAAGATCGATTGTATGATTACGAATACATTTTTGATTGACAACTGTTTGATCAGAATTATCAGAATATTTAGGTGCGATTCCACGCGTTATCAGTGTCGTGATATTTTCCAGTGTGGTATCTTCCCAATTTTCAGGAACAGTACCCCCGAACAAGCTAAAATCTACAAACCAAGACTTGAAAAGAGCAACTGCTTGCTGCTCTAAATTATCGTTTACTTAAATTTCAATAACTCCCACCAGTGGCGGGAGATTCTATGGAGAAACTGCCACTGCCGTCGTTCTCTGAAATCGTAATAAGGAGATACGGCGATGAAAAATAAAGTTATCAACGAGATACAGCGGAAAATGCTGCCGTATCTCAATAACGAACAGTTGCTGCATTTGAAAGCAGTGCTGGAAGCGTCATTTCAAGGTGTCATAATTGAAATGGGTGAAGAGCAGCCAAAGGCTGAGGAACAAGATTCGGCAGCAGCGTTCATTACGGCAAAGCGGATAGAAGGCTGTTCCGAGAAAACACTGACCTATTATTCAAAAACTATTGCAGCGATGCTGAATGGCGTTGGAAAATCACCGCAGCAAATTACAACGGACGATTTGCGAAAATATCTGACGGATTATCAGACACAGCGGCACTCAAGCAAAGTTACGATTGACAATATCCGGCGTATTCTTTCCAGTTTCTTCTCGTGGCTGGAAGATGAAGATTTCATTGTGAAAAGCCCTGTCCGCAGGATTCACAAAGTGAAAACCGCCAAAATCATCAAGGAAACGTATACGGATGAAGCGTTGGAGCTGATGCGTGACAACTGTTCAACAGTACGAGATTTGGCGATTATTGATTTGCTGGCATCTTCTGGAATGCGTGTCGGGGAATTGGTGACACTTAATCGGGAGGATATCAATTTCAACGAGCGCGAATGTGTTGTATTTGGTAAGGGCAACAAGGAACGATTGGTATACTTTGACGCACGGACGAAGATCCACCTTCAAAATTATCTGGATGAACGGTCAGATAGCAATCCAGCACTCTTTGTGACGCTGAAAGAGCCGCACGAGCGATTGATGATCGGTGGTGTGGAAACGATGCTCCGTGAATTGGGACGGCGATTGAAGCTAAATAAGGTGCACCCGCACAAGTTCCGGCGTACATTGGCAACATCAGCAATTGACAAGGGAATGCCGATTGAACAGGTGCAGCAGCTTTTAGGACACCAGAAAATCGACACAACGATGCACTATGCGATGGTAAAACAGCAAAACGTGAAATTGGCACATAGGAAATTTATTGGATGAGTGAGAGGATAAAATGAAAACCAGAGAAGTAAAATTGGGCGAAGTTGCCAATGTTAAAGGTGGAAAAAGAATTCCTAAAGGGATTGGATTGATTAACATTCCAAATGGTCATCCGTATATTCGGGTACGAGACTTGAATAATAAACGACTACTCGAATTAGACAATTCGTATGAGTACGTGGACAACGAAACACAAAAGGTGATTTCAAAATATACAGTTAAGACGGGCGATGTGGTATTGTCTATTGTGGGTACGATTGGTCTTGTGGCTATTGTTGGTAGAACGTTAGATGGAGCAAATCTTACTGAAAACTGTGTTAAACTGTCATCTTTTCATGGTGTGAACCGGGACTTTTTGTATTATTATTTAAGGTCTGATTGTGGGCAACAAGAAATCAGATGTGGAACAGTAGGAGCTGTTCAAGCCAAGTTGCCAATCAAAAATATTCAAAATATAGCCATTAACCTTCCCGATTATACTACACAAGAAAGAATAGCCTCTCTACTTTTGTCCATAGATAGAAAGATAGAACTGAATCAAAAGATAAACGATAATTTACAGCAGCAAGCGATGGCATTGTATGCTGAAATGTTCCTCAACAGTTCCAACAACGATGTTACCTCTGGAACTCTCAGTGACATTGCAGTTATCACAATGGGGCAGTCTCCGAGTGGCAGCAGCTACAACGAAGATGGTGTTGGCGAGGTTTTCTATCAGGGACGAGCTGAATTTGGATTTCGGTTTCCCAAACGGCGTCTTTTTACCACCGAACCTAAACGCATGGCTGTGGCTGGTGATGTCCTTCTCAGCGTCCGCGCTCCCGTGGGTGATCTCAATATGGCGTATGAGAGATGCTGCATTGGACGCGGCTTAGGTGCTATTCATAGTAAAACGGGTCACAGTTCGTTTGTCCTCTATACGATGTTTGCGCTCAGGTCTCAGCTCAATGTTTTCAATGGCGAGGGTACGGTCTTTGGCTCTATCAATAGGGATGCACTCAATGCCATACCGATTGATGTTCCTCTCGTGACCAAAATAGACCAGTTTGAGGCTGTCGCACATCCGATAGATGAGTTAATCCGCACCAATTATGAAGAAAACTGCCGATTAGAAGCGATTCGCAACTCGCTACTGCCCAAGTTGATGTCCGGCGAGATTGATGTCTCTGCCATCCGACTCTAAGCTGCTAAATTATCGTTTATAAAAGAAATGAAGGAATAACATGGATAATTCAGACAAAACACGAACCAGTAGCCATGACAGTTGGGTTGTCTGGGATCTGAATGGCTATTTGGACGGAATTTCGCTGATAAAGAATGAAATGGCTAATGTAGAACCCGAAGAGAGCGCGAAGCATTATTTCTTTCGAGGACAAGCCAGCTATGATTGGAATGTTATGCCGGGAATATTTCGTAACGGAATGTTGGCGCACGAGTATGATATGATTCGTGCTGCGTACATACGGAACCCAAGAGACTTCGGCGATACGATGACGGCGTTTGAAAAGCTTGCAAAGTTGCAGCATTACGGACTGCCAACAAGACTATTGGATGTTACAGAAAATCCATTGGTTGCTCTGTTTTTTGCGTGCCAGACCAATCAAGATATATCGATTTCAGATGGGAAGACTGCGTTGTTGCCGCCAACAGACGGACGCGTTTATTTTAAGCAGGAGTATGGAAAATCATATGACGATGATGAGATTAAGGTTCTGTCCTATTTGGCAACAGAAAAGATAACAGGAAACTTCAAGTTGGAAACATTACTCGACAAGCTTCAGAAGGAAGGCATCTATTCAAAAGCTGATGCGGTCAATTGCAGAAAAAATGGATATAAGAGTATCATTGAAATCATTCAGAACAACTATTTTGTTTTATCAAATCTTAATAACGAACGTTTGATAAGGCAAAATGGCTCATTTTTGATCTGCGGACAATATAATATTCAGATCGCAGGAGAGGGGGCTGGAGAATACATTATAAAAAGAGCCTATAAAAATGTTCGGGACGAATTTGATGAATTCAGCTTTAGAATCCCGGCAGAATCAAAAGAGCACATTCTAAGGGAGTTGGATTTTTACAATATAAACGAAGGAAGCCTGTTCCCTGAATTGGAACACCAAATGGCGTATATAAAAGATGTTCATGTAAACATGCCATCCCTACAAGATGAGCCATTTGAAATGTTTGATGTGGCTTTAATGAATGGTGATACTGCAACACTGGAGAAAACACCACATGTCGAAGATAGTCAAATCATTAGAGACATTTTGAAAGAGAAAATCAATCCGATTCTTTTTGATGAATGCTATGTTGCAGTTCAGGAAAGCTTGATTCCTGATTGGTACAACAAAGAAATCGGGCAGAGTAAGGCACGAAAAGCTTTAGCAGATGCCTTACAGAAATATGCATCGATGGAACGCCCTATGGCAAAAACTGTGTCAAAGTCAATCATTGACGATATAGTTGATGCCATCACAAAAGAACTCGAAAAAAATCAAGATTGATTTATTGGCGGAGAAAGAATATGCTTTTCAATGAAGACACCTTTGAACAAGCCATAATCGAATTGTTTGAGAACATGGACTACACCCACATTTATGCTCCCGATATGAACCGGACGGATTACAGCCGCCCTCTGCTGGACGATGTTTTGCGGGATTGTCTGGTGAGGCTGAATCGCAGCCTTCCGGCTGTGGCAATTGATGAAGCCATTTTAAAGCTGAATGATTTTGATGCGGGAAGCCTGTTGCAGAAGAATATTGTCTTTATGGACTATCTGCAAAACGGTATCACGGTCAAATACGCAGTCAAGGGTGAAGAACGGTCTTCGGTAGTAAAGCTGATTGATTACATAGATGCAGACAAAAATGATTTCTATGTGGTAAACCAGTATACCTTCGTGGAAAATGGAAACAACCGCCGCCCGGATATTATTTTGTTTATCAATGGTTTGCCGTTGGTTTTGATCGAACTGAAAAGCCCTTCTAAGGACGAAGTGGGCGCAGAAAACGCATACAACCAGATTCGAAACTATATGAAGGATATTCCTTCAATGTTCTACTATAATGCTGTCTGCGTAATCAGTGACCTTTCGACCAATAAGGCGGGAACAATCACTTCTGGACTTGACCGTTTTATGGAGTGGAAAACAAAGGATGGCGATTACGAAAATACGGCGTATGCGCAGTTTGATACCTTCTATGAGGGGATGTTCCAGAAAGCCCGGTTGCTAGATATTCTGAAAAATTTTATCCTGTTTTCCGGCGATGGGCAGAAGCCGATTAAAATTTTGGCTGGATACCACCAGTATTTTGCAGTGCGAAAAGCTATCGAAAAGGCCAAGATTGCCACTAAAACGGATGGCAAGGGTGGTGTGTTCTGGCATACGCAGGGCAGCGGGAAATCGCTGTCGATGGTATTCTACGCCCATTTACTGCAAGAAGCTTTGGATAGCCCCACCATCGTTGTGATGACGGACCGCATTGACCTTGACGATCAGCTCTACACGCAGTTCGCCAAGTGTGCGCCGTTTTTGCGCCAGATACCTGTACAGGCAACCAGCAAGGAAAATCTAAGCAAGCTGCTGGATGGTCGAAAAGCAAACGGCATTATCTTCACCACGATGTTCAAGTTTGAGCGTGGCGAGAAGCCACTGTCCGAACGTAGAAATATTGTGGTAATGGCGGATGAAGCCCACCGTGGACAGTATGGTTTTGATGAAAAAATTGTCATCAAAGAAAATGAACAGGGTGAAAAAGAAGCACATACGGTCATTGGCAATGCCCGTATCATTCATGATGCCCTGCCGAATGCAACTTACATAGGCTTTACAGGAACACCTATTTCGGCAAAAGATAGAAATACGCGTGAAGTTTTTGGTGATTATATCGATATTTATGATATGACACAGGCGGTGGAAGATGGCGCAACGCGTCCGGTTTACTATGAGAGCCGTGTTATCAAACTCCACCTTGACCAAAATACGCTGGCCTTGATTGATGCGACCTACGATGCGCTGGAACAGCAATCGGACGCTGCAACGATTGAAAAAAGCAAAAAGATGTTGGGGCAGATGGAGAGTGTGTTGGGAGCAGAGTCTACCATTCAATCCCTGTGCGAAGATATTGTCAACCATTACGAAAAGTACCGCGCTAATCTTTTGACGGGCAAGGCGATGATCGTGGCGTATTCGCGCCCGATTGCGATGAAGATTTATCGAAAACTTCTGGAGCTGCGCCCGACATGGAACGAAAAAATCGGCGTAGTTATGACTGGTGGCAACAATGACCCGGAGGATTGGAAAGAAATCATCGGCACAAAATCTCACAAAGAAGAACTTGCCCGGAAATTCAAAGACAACGATGACCCGATGAAGATTGCCATTGTTGTGGATATGTGGCTGACAGGTTTTGATGTGCCTTCACTGGCCACGATGTATGTTTACAAGCCAATGCACGGATACAATCTGATGCAGGCCATCGCGCGTGTCAACCGCGTGTTTAAGGACAAAGAGGGCGGCTTGATTGTAGATTACGTTGGCATTGCGTCTGCCCTCAAAGCCGCTATGAAGGAGTATACCAAGCGTGACCAGTCCCGATATGGCGATATGGACATTGCCAAAGTTGCTTATCCAAAGTTTCAGGAAAAGCTTCAGGTGTGCAAAGATTTGTTGCACGGCTTTGATTTCAGCGGATTTATTGGCGGTTCTCCGTTGATGATGGCAAAGCTGGTCACTGGCGGCGTAAACTTTGTTCTGGACGCAAAAGCACCCAAGCGCAAAGATCTGTTCCTGCGAGAAGCTCTGTTGCTGAAACAGTCGCATTCGCTGTGTTCCAGCATGACCACGGAGCGGGAGCGACATGAAGCGGCCTATATGGAAGCAGTCCGTTCTACGGTGGTGAAGATCACCTATGGTGGGAGTGGCGGCAAGACACTTTCTTTGAAAGAAATCAATGCTCAAATCAATGAACTGCTGAAAGCAAGTATCCAGAGTCAAGGTGTTATCAGTTTGTTTGACAGTAAGAAGGCAGATGAAAATATCAGCCTGTTTGACCCGGCGGTGTTGGATGAAATTTCAAAAATGAAAGAAAAGAACATTGCCGTAGAAATTTTAAAAAAACTTATGGCAGAGCAAGTTTCACTGTATAAACGGACAAATGTTGTGCAGTCTCAGAAGTTTTCAGAAAAGATTACACAGTTGATGAACTCTTACTACAATGGCTTGATTACAAACGAGGAGGTCATCAAGGAACTTCTGAAAACGGCACAGGAGATTACAGAACTGTATAACAATGGTAAAAAGCTGGGCTTGACGCAGGAAGAACTGGCTTTTTACGATGCTCTGACAAAGCCGGAAAACATAAAGGACTTCTATCAAAATAATGAATTGATTGACTTGACCAGAGAACTTACGGAAATGCTGCGCAAAAATCGGACGATAGACTGGCAGAAAAAAGAAACTGCCCGTGCGAGTATGCGTAAGATGGTGAAGCACTTGCTGAAAAAATATAAGTATCCACCGGAAGATTATGATACGGCAATCAGCACGGTCATTAGCCAGTGTGAGATGTGGACTGACAACATGGTAGTATGAATTGTATGAAATGTCGTTGATTTGTGCTTGACAATCGGATTCCTTTTCTGTAAAATGATTTTAGAAAATACTATTATTTAAAATAAGAAAGGCTGTTTTATGGGAAAGATGATCTTAGATGACCTCCGCAAGCGTCTGGAACGTCTGGACGAAGATGCCGACCTGATGATCGACAACAACGACCGCTATCAGATGGTGATCGTGGGTGGCAGTGCGTTCATTTTGCTGGGTAAGTTGACCCGCGCTACCCATGACATTGATGCCTTGAGTGTTCCGAAAGAACTGTACAGTTTGCTTGGCAAGTACGACATCAACACCGATGTGGAAGCCTACATCGACAATTTCCCGTATAACTTCCAAGACCGGCTTCAGCCGCTGCCCTTTGGTGGAACAAAGGTACAGTTCTACACACCCAGTCTGGAGGATTTGGTGATTGCAAAGCTCTGCTCGTTCCGGGATACTGACAAGGCAGACGTAGAGAGCGAAGCTGTGCGGAACTCTTTGGATTGGGACTTGCTGGAACACCTTGCAACGGATGAAGATGAACTGAAAGCCAGCATCTTGAACGATTGGCGGTATCGGGATTTTTATATCCGTTATCAGGAGTATGTGGAGAGGTGGAGACCATGCGAAAGCTGACATTTGAGGGTTTCTTGAAGCAGTATGTGGCAGAGCTTTCCGGGGTGCAGACGGCAAGTGTCCATAAGTTGGCAGATTGCATGGCAGAAAATCCCCGCCTGAAAGAACCGCTCTTCCTCTATGCGCTGGCCTTTAATAAAGTAGAACTGCTGCTCCGCTACACCGCAAACAGCACGATTGCTGCGGAATATGAGAAACTTTCTAATCTCTATTCGCTGGAGCAAATGCTGGTGCTTCTTGAAAAGCAATCATCAGAACTGCCGGAAGGCTATTTGAAGGTTTGGCGCAGCTATTGTTCGGTACGGGATGCCGCCCTTGCAGACAATGACACGAAAGAACTGATTCATCGCCGGGTGTTGGAACTTCAGCAAAAAAAGAAACTGACGAATTATCGCCTTTACACAGACTTGAAGCTGAATCCGGGCAATGTGAATGCATGGCTCAAACACAACGATTCCAGCAAAATGAGCCTTGACTGTGCACGGCAGATTTACAAATATGCAAAAAGCTACCCGTCTGTTCGATAAGGAAAAGGAAGTGAGTCTATGACCTCCGTAATTTACGCCCGCTATTCCAGCGATAACCAGCGCGAAGAATCCATCGAAGGCCAGATTCGGGAATGCACGGCTTATGCGGAAAAGAACGGTATCACGGTCATCAAGCACTACATTGACCGTGCATTCTCTGCCAAAACGGACAATCGCCCGGAGTTCCAGCAGATGATCAAAGACAGCGGCAAGAAGCTGTTTGATGTTGTTCTCGTCTGGAAATTTGACCGCTTTGCCCGGAATCGTTTTGATAGTGCAAACTACAAGATGATCCTGAAAAAGAACGGTGTCCATCTGATTTCTGTTATGGAACCCATTGCCGAGGGCTCACAGGGCATTCTGGTGGAAACGCTGCTGGAAGGCATGGCAGAATACTATTCGGCAGAGCTGTCCGAAAAAGTGATTCGTGGTCAGACCGAGAACGCCCTGAAGGGTAAGTGCACTGGCGGTACGGGAACCATCGGCTATAAAATCGACGATGACAAGTTTTATCATCTTGACCCGCTGACCGCTCCGCTGGTGCTGGAAGCATTTCAGCGGTATGACAACGGCGATAAGATGGTGGAAATCGTAAACTTCCTCAACGACAAGGGTGTCCACAATATGCTGGGCGGTAAAATGACCCACAGCAGCGTAAATACCATGCTGAAGAACCGTCGATACATTGGCGAACTGTCTTTCCGGGATATCGTTGTGCCGGATGCAATTCCGGTTATTGTTCCGAAAGACCTGTTTGACCGGGTGCAGAAGCGTCTGGATAAGAACAAGCGTGCCCCTGCCTGTGGCAAGGCAGACGAGGAATATCTGCTGACCACCAAGCTGTTCTGCGGCAAGTGTGGTGCGCTGATGTTCGGCGAAAGCGGAACCAGTGCCACCGGACGCACCTACTATTATTATAAATGCGCCAACGTCAAGCGGCGTAAGGGCTGCAACAAAAAGACCGTGCAGAAGGACTGGCTGGAAGATCTGGTTGTTCGGGAGACCATGAAGCTGATTCAGGACGATGCGGTGATCGACAAGATCGTTCAACTGGTCATGGATGTCCAGAATCAGGAGAACACCACGATCCCGCTGCTGGAAAAGCAACTGCGAGAGGTCAACAAAAAGCTGGACAACCTGATGAAGGCTATCGAGGACGGCTTGTACACCCGGACAACGAAAGAGCGTCTGGAAGCTCTGGAAATCCAAAAGGATGAGCTGACTGCAAAAATCGCAGATGAAAAATTGAAGAAGCCTAGCTTCAATGAGGATTTCATCCGGTTCTGGCTGATGAAATTTAGAAGGTTCGATATTTCGCAGAAAAAGCAACGAAAAGCGTTGATTGAAATTTTTGTCAATGCCATTTTCCTGTACGATGACCGGATGCTGCTCACGTTCAACTACAAGGATGGCACCCAAACTGTCCGGCTTGAGGACACTTTGACCGCTGACTCAGCGGAGGAAAAAAGTTCGGATTTGTCCAGCTCTGCTGGACCATAAATCCAACGATTTCACATTAGAAATCGTTGGATTTTTTTGTTTATAGGCTGGCCTCATTTGGTTTTGACCACAATTTTGACCACAATGCCAACGATTTTATCTGGTCGATCGCAGGTATGCCTGCTTTGATCGAATATCTGCGACGACTGGCATAAAGGATTCGGAAGGACTACCGGGATCGTCTGGGAAAATCAGAGTAACCTGGTAGATTTGCGCTGAAAAAATTTTTCCCGCATTCTTTTTACAGGCTGATTTTTTTGTCGGAAATGTAGAATATCGCTCTGGAAACTATGCATTCTCTCTAACAAAATCTGCCCAAACGTGTTGATATTGAGAAAAACGCTTCATAAACGTTTACAAAATGGTAACAGGCTGGTATACTTTATAGCGGTAGATAACAGGAATTGCAGAAGCTGAAAGGAGAATCGACCGTGAATACCGCTGCATCGTCCCATTTTCGCAAAAAACTGCTGAGCCTTGTGCTGACGCTGGTGGTAATGCTCACCTGCCTGCCTGCTGCTCTGGCAGTGGACCTGAATGTGGACGCGGGCTTCTATTTCAAGCAGAGCCGCGGCGGCACCTGCACGCTGGCATCCGCAGCCATGATGCTGCGCCGCCGGGCGTATCTTGATGGTCTGACGGATTGGACCGCTGTGACAGAAAACAGCGTACGCTCCACGGCATGGGCCAACGGTCTCTCACACAGCTTTACATATAAGGAAATGCAGGTGGGCTACGGAACCCTGCCTTCCCGCAAACAGGAAAAGATCCAGACCCTCATTACCCTGCTGTCGCAGCATCCGGAGGGCATTGTGCTGTATGACCGCAGACAGCCCCATGCGCTGCTGCTGACCGATTACACCAATGGTACTTTCTACTGCTCCGACCCGGCAGGGAATATTTCTTCCGGCCGTATCCCGCTGGAAAATTCCAGTGTTTCGATCAACGGCTCTTCCTGCTATTGGTACGTGGCATCCGATCACAACGCGGTTGCGTCCTCGCCGGACAGCCTGCGGCTGGAGGGTATGAGTTATCCCATCAACATCCATGCAGGCAAGGGCATGGCTATGACCGGTACCGCGAACGCTGCACTGGGTATGACGCTGACCGATGTTCAGGTGGCAGTGCTGGATGAAAATGACCAGACTGTGGTCACGGCGCAGGCATCGCCCAATGCGGCAGGCTTTTCCTTCAAGACGCTGGACAGCGAGATTCGTTTTGGCGAACTGCCTGCAGGCAGCTACACTTACATGGTGATCGTGACCGACTCCAATGGCGATAACCTCTGCTTCACCAGCGACTTTACGGTTTCGGATGGTTCTGCAAGCACCGGAACCTACTGGTCGGTAAAAGATACCGAGGGTGCCAAGCTGCTGGACAGCATTCAGGAAGTTCAGGATTCGTTTACCAGTGCGACCGAGTCCACGTTGGGCTGGCTTGAAAGCCTCTTCCACTAAAACGCAAAACAAAAAGATGACCCGGGGCCTGCCGCTCCGGGTCATCTTTTTTGGTGCAAAGGGCTTATTTCAGCGTGCCGTCCAGCACCTGATTGTAATACCATGGTTTGGGGGCGTGGAAGGTCTTGCCGCTGAGGAAGGCAAAGTCCGGCTGGTTGAAGTGGGGCATAGTCAGTTCCCATGCGCACAGGGCCTGATACTTGAGTTTCAGCTCACGGTTGGCGGTGTTGTTGCCGTATTTGCTGTCGCCCAGAATGGGACAGCCGATGCTGGCCATGTGGGCGCGGATCTGATGGGTGCGGCCGGTGATCAGCTGCACTTTCAGCAGGGCCAGACGACCGGAGACGGCGATGGTCTCGTACCGGGTCTCCACGTCCCTGGCACCGGGCTGCTTGTCCTCCACGATCTTCACGATGCCGCGGTCGGCGTCCTTAAGCAGATAGCCGCCCAGAGTGGCATCCGGCGGGGTCGGACGGCCGAAGGTGACGCAGAGGTAGGTCTTTTTCACTTCGCGGTTCTTGATGGCTGCAAGGAACAGCTCTTCGGCCTCCGGGGTCTTGGCAACGATGACAAGGCCGCTGGTGCCGGTGTCCAGCCGGTGGCACAGCGCCGGAGTGTACAGGTCGTTCTCCTTGTACTCGCCCTGCTGGTTCAGGTAGAGCAGGGTGCGGTTCAGCAGCGTGTCGTCCTCCGGGCCGTCCACGGCAAGACCGGCGGGCTTGTTCACAATGATGATCTGCGGGCAGTCATACACCACCTGTGCCGGGCCGCGGGCGTTCTTCCACGCCGGGCCTTCCACACGGCGGTCCGCATCCAGAACTTCATCCAGAATGAACAGCTTGATCTCGTCACCGGCCATCACGCGGGTGGAAAGCGGCTGCTTTTTGCCGTTCAGCTTGATCTTGTTCTCCCGCAGGGCCTTGTTCAGGCGGCCCGGGGTCAGGGCGGGGTACTGCTGGGTCAGATAGTTGTCCAGCCGGGTGGGGGCAAGACACTTTACTTTTAAAATCTTCACGGAATATTCCTCTCTATTATAAAATAAGAATGTGCTTTCAATATTTTTATTGTAGCGGAACAGGCACGCTGCGTCAAGCACAGCAGACTGAAAATTTTGTCCAAACCCGTTGACAAACGCCCGGCTCATGCTATAATTTAACTGTACGTGGAAAGAACTGTGTGCTTTCCGCATGTGCATGAATATTATGACAGATGGCAATGATGGGGTCAGAAATGTACACCGCCGTTCAGAGAGAGCGCTTCCAGCTGCAAGGCGTTCCGGTCGGTTCCATTTTGTGCCGCCCCGGAGCTTCCGGCGACACAAGTCGGACGCAGCGCAGCGTTAACGCGCCGAAAGCGGCAGGGGACACATTTTATCCTTTGCAATTTGGGTGGTACCACGGAGCAGTTTACAGGCAGCCTCGTCCCTTTTGGGATGGGGCTGTTTTTTGTTTTCTGCGCCCACCCGCCCCGTCTGCCATAATCATAAATCTGACGTGCAAACGCCAAGGACAATCGAGGAGAGAAAACCTATGCAATGGACCGGTTTGAATGAACTGCGTGAAAAGTACCTGAGCTTCTTTGAAAGCAAGGGCCACCTGCGTCTGGACAGCTTCCCGCTGGTGCCCAAGAACGACCCCAGCCTGCTGCTCATCAACAGCGGCATGGCACCTATGAAAAAGTGGTTTCTGGCTCAGGAAGAGCCGCCCCGTCACCGCGTGACCACCTGCCAGAAGTGTATCCGCACCCCGGATATCGAGCGTGTTGGCATCACTGCCCGCCACGGCACCTTCTTTGAAATGCTGGGCAACTTCTCCTTCCAGGATTACTTCAAAGAAGAGGTTATTCCCTGGGCATGGGAGTTCCTGACTTCCGACGAGTGGATGGCCATTCCGAAGGACCGCCTGCACATCTCTGTGTACGAAGAGGACGACGAGGCTTACGATATCTGGACCAAGAAGGTGGGCATCGCCCCCGACCACATGGTGCGTCTGGGCAAGGAAGACAACTTCTGGGAGCATGGCTCCGGCCCGTGCGGCCCCTGCTCCGAGATCTACTTTGACCGCGGCCCCGAGTACGGTTGCGGCAAGCCGACCTGCGGCGTGGGCTGCGACTGCGACCGCTATATGGAGATCTGGAATCTGGTGTTCAGCCAGTTCGACGCCGACGGCAAGGGCCACTACGAGCGTCTGGCACGCCCCAACATCGATACCGGCATGGGTCTGGAGCGTCTGGCCTGCGTGATGCAGGGCGTGGGCAACCTGTTTGAGGTGGATACCGTCCAGAGCGTGCTGCATCATGTGGAGCACATCGCCAACAAGACCTACGGCGAAGACCCCAAGACCGATATCTCCATCCGCGTCATCACCGACCACATCCGCAGCTGCACCTTCATGGTGTCCGACGGCATCCTGCCCTCCAACGAGGGCCGCGGCTATGTGCTGCGCCGCCTGCTGCGCCGTGCTGCCCGCCATGGCCGTATGCTGGGCATCACTCGCCCGTTCCTGGTGGAGCTGGTGGAGACTGTCATCCAGTCCAGCGAGACCGCATACCCCGAGCTGCGCGAGCACGATGCTTATATCAAGAAGGTCATCGGCACCGAGGAGGCAAACTTTGCCCGCACCATTGATGCCGGCATGAACATCCTGAACAACATGATCGACGGTCTGGAAAAGGCACATGAGCATCTGCTGAAGGGCCTGGATGTGTTCAAGCTGAATGATACCTTCGGTTTCCCGCTGGATCTGACCAAGGAGATCGCTGCGGAGCAAGGCATTGAGATCGACGAGGAAGGCTTCCACGCCGAAATGACCAAGCAGAAGGAGCGTGCCCGTGCGGAGCGCCTGAAGAAGAACATCTCCGGCTGGAGCGAGGATCTGTTCGGTGCGCTGGATGCAGAGCCCACCGTCTTTACTGGCTACGAGACCCTGAACGACACCGGTGTCGTGGTCGCCCTGAGCGACGAGGAGAACCTGACCGACGCCATTGCTACCGATGAGGAAGCAAAGGATGGCGTGCTGGTGGTTCTGGATAAGACTCCCTTCTACGCTGAGATGGGCGGTCAGGCTGCGGATCACGGCGTGCTGAACAGCGCTGACTGCAGCCTGCGCGTGCTGGATGTGAAGAAGACCCCCAAGGGCTACTACGTCCATACTTGCGTGCTGGAGAGCGGCATCGTGAAGGTGGGCGACCATCTGAACGCTCAGGTGGACAAGGAATACCGCATGGCCATTGCCCGCAACCACACCGCCACCCATCTGCTGCAGGCAGCGCTGCGTGAAGTGCTGGGCGACCATGTGCATCAGGCAGGCTCCTATCAGGATGCAGAGATCACTCACTTCGACTTTACCCACTTCAGCGCTGTCACTCCCGAGGAGCTGGCCCGCGTGCAGAAGATCGTGAACGACAAGATCTACGAGTCCATGAACGTCACCGTCCGGGAAATGCCCATTGAGGAAGCCAAGAAGCTGGGTGCAATGGCTCTGTTCGGCGAAAAGTACGGCAAGGTCGTGCGTGTTGTGGACATCGAGGGCTGGTCTACCGAGTTCTGCGGCGGCACCCACGTGAAGAACACCGCCCAGATCGGCGGCTTCAAGATCGTGAGCGAGGCCTCCGTTGCTGCGGGCATCCGCCGCATCGAGGCTGTCACCGGCCGCAACCTGCTGATCCGTGCAAATCTGCAGGAGGCTATGCTGCATACCGTGGCAAACACCCTGAAGGCAAATAACGTGACCGCTCTGCCCGTCCGCGCTGAGGCCGTGATGGCTGAGAACAAGGCTCTGGCCAAGGAGCTGGAAGAGATCAAGGCACAGGTCGCCGCTTCCAAGGTGACCAGCCTGTTTGACAATGCCGAGGAGATCGGCGGCGTGAAGATCGCTTCTGCATACTTCACCGGCACCACCGGCGACACCCTGCGCGGCATGTGCGATACCATCCGCGACAAGGCTGTGAAGCCCGCTGTGGCGGTTCTGGTGGGCAAGGCTGAGGACAAGATCACTATGGCTGTCACTGTGAGCAAGCAGGCACAGGAAAAGGGCCTGAAGGCCGGTGCTCTGGTCAAGGAGATCGCTGCCATTGCTGGCGGCAAGGGCGGCGGCAAGCCGGACTTTGCAATGGCCGGCCTGAAGGACGAGACCAAGATCGATGAGGCTCTGGCGGCTGTCAGCGCCATCGTCAAGAAGGCTCTGGGCGAATAAGAAAACGGGTTCGCCCTCTCCGTCAACGCTGACGCGCTGCCACCTCTGGGAGAACTGGACGCAAAGCGGCCTGAGAGGGCGGGGACGTTTATAAAATATCAGGAAGGAGTTGTTCCCCATGGAAGATTGTCTGTTTTGCATGATCGCGGAGGGCAAGATCCCCTCCAAGAAGCTGTACGAGGACGAGCAGGTGGTGGCGTTCTACGACATCAACCCGCAGGCCAAGGTGCACTTTCTGGTGGTGCCCAAAAAGCACATCACCTCTGCTGCTGCGCTGACCGAAGAGGACGGCGCACTGCTGGGCCATATTTTTGCAGTGATCGCAAAGCTGGCTGCGGAGCAGGGTCTGGAAAACGGCTACCGCGTCATTTCCAATGTTGGCGAGGACGCAGGCCAGACCGTGAAGCATCTGCATTTCCATGTTCTGGGCGGCGAAAAGCTGCCCGTCTGATTCCAAAAAAGGGAGAGCGTTGAATTATGGCTGAGACTTATACCCTGCATGTTGCAGGCCTGACCCGTGAGCTGACCATCTGCAAGGTGAATGACCACATGGACATTGCGGCTTTTATCATGCTGGGTGACGCCGAGCTGACCGTGGCTGCTGCCACCGAGCTGCTGAAAAAGTGCCCGGACTTTGATATCCTGCTGACCGCTGAGGCCAAGGGCATCCCTCTGGCTCACGAGATGAGCCGCCAGAGCGGCAAGCCCTACGTCTGTGCACGCAAGGGCGAAAAGCTGTATATGACCGACCCCGTGGTGGTGGAGGATCAGTCCATCACCACTGCCGGTAAGCAGAAACTGGTCATTGACCGCAAGGAGCTGGACAAGATGAGCGGCAAGCGCGTTCTGGTGGTGGATGATGTCATCTCCACCGGCGGTTCCCTCAAGGCTCTGGATGCGCTGGCTGAGAAGACCCAGTGCACCATTGTAGGCCAGGCCGCTGTTCTGGCCGAGGGCGATGCAGCTGAGCGCAAGGATATCATCTTCCTGGAGCCGCTGCCCCTGTTCTTCCACTAAGCTGCCATGCGACGCCCACTCTGCGTTTTCTGCGCTGGAATGCTGGGTGTTGAGTTCGTGTGTGCTTTTTTGCCGCAAACGGAGCTTTTTGTGCCGTTTGCGGCATTTTTTGTTGCCGTTTGTCTGGTGCTGTGCATCTTTGATGCTGCCCGCAAAGCGGTGCTCTGCATCCTGCTGGGTGCTGTGGTGGGCATGGCATCGGTGCTGCACACGGCAAACCGGCTGGAGCGCATCCGCGTGCAGTATGCCGCCCGCCCGCTGGTGCTGACGGCAGAGGTGGAAAGCGTTTCGGACTCCTACTATCCCGGCGTTGTGGACGCGGTCTTGCGGGTGGAGAAGATCAATGATGCAAAGACCTCCTTCCGGGTGGAATGCGAGACTCTGCCGGAATGTGAGGCGGGGCAGCGGGTGCAGGGCAGATTTGTGCTGTCCGTTCCGGCACAGCAGAGCCGGGTCGGCCTGTATTCGGACGGCATTGTGCTGCTGGCAGAACCGGACGAGGAAAAACCGGATTTCAAACAGCTGGGGCAGAGCAGCAGCTTCCGTGCCCGCACCCACCGGCTGCAGCAAAGGCTCAGCGCAGCCCTGCGCCGCCGCATGGATGGCAAGACCGGCGGCGTGCTGGCGGCCATGACGGTGGGCGACCGGACGCATCTTTCCCCGGAGCTGCGCAGCGCCTACCGGGGCGCGGGCCTTGCCCATGTGCTGGTGGTGAGCGGAATGCATGTATCCATCCTGTGCGGTGAGGTGTTCCGCTTGGATGCACGCAGGAAGAAAGAACGCTGCTATGCGGCGCTGCGCCTGAGAGCAGTGTGGAAGGCGCTGCTTGCGTTGCTGCTGGTGGGCGTGACCGGCTTTACGCCCTCGGTGCTCCGTGCAGCGGCAGCGGTGTGGGTCAGTGCGCTGGGGGTGTGGCTGTATGCCCCGCCGGATACCCTTACCTCTCTGGCGGTGGCTGGCATCGCGATGACAGCAGGCAGCAGCTATGCCGTGTGTGATATCGGCTTTGAGCTTTCCTTTGCGGCGGTGCTGGGCACGGTGGCAGGCGGTGCGTGCATCCGCCGCATTCGGAAGTGGTACAGCATCCGTTTCCGGAGTAAAGCAAGCGCTCCGGTGAAGCGCCCATGGTATTTCAAGCTGCCGGAGCGCCTTTGGGGCCTTGCGGAAAGCGTCTGCATTTCGGTCTGTGCGTCTGCGGCGACCTTTCCGGTGCTGGTGCTGCGCGGGCTGAGCGTCAGCATCTGGGCAGTGGTCTCCAGCGTGACGGTCCTCTGGCTCATCCAGCCCATGATGCTGCTGGGTCTCGGTACGGCGTTCACCGGGCTGGTGCCCGTCCTTGCGCCGCTGCATGGTGCGCTCTCCGTACTGTCCGCAGCCTTGACCGGCCTGCTCGACCGCTGGGCCGTCTGGATAGCGGCAAAGCCGGGCGCGGGGCTCTACTTTGATACGTCCTATGCGGCCATTGTCTGTCTGGTGCTCATCGTGCTGTGCTGGCTGGCCTTCCGCTGGCGTCTGCGTCTGCGGGTGGCCGTGCCCTGCATCGTGCTGACAGCGGCGGTTTCCGTTGGGCTGGGCAATGCCCTCAGCCGGGATGTGGTGCACATCGACCTTGTGGGCAGCGCCAACGCGCCGGCAGTGGTGGTCACCCAGAACGATACCGCTGTGGTACTGTTCCGGGGCGGGAATTCGGTCCGGAATGCAGTGGAAGAACAGCTGGCTCGGCGGGGCGCGGGGAAAATCGAACTGCTGGTGGATCTGCGCACAAAACCGGAAACGCCCTGTGCGCTGGAAGCGGAACAGAGCGTTTTAGCAGAAGAAATGTCTGTGAACACCGCGCAAAAGCAAAAGTGCACGCCTGCACTCGTGGAGGTCCTGCGCACCCGGAACGGCTGCCTTGTGCGGCTGACCATCGGCAACCGGCAGTTCGTGACCCTGAGCGGCAGGGTGGAGCTGGCGCAGCCGGTCTCGGCCCGGTGGCTTCTGGCATCCCCTGCAAGGCCGGAGGCGGTACAGTATAAAGAGGTTCTGGCTCTGCGGCGGTATGATTGGATGACCGGCGGAGCAGCGCAGTCCTCGTCTCTCAGCCTGCGGCGGTATGGCGGGCTCAGAGCGGAGTGATGCTTTGCAATCCGGGCAGAGTGTGGTACAATAGAACAACATGAGGGGAAAGGGGGTGCCTGCATGGCCACCGAAACCAGGCTCCGGCAGCTGGCAGACAAGGGCTGCCCGGTCTACTATTTTTATTCCAGTGAACGGTATCTGGTGCGGCAGGCCGTGGCAGCGGCCACCCGCATCCTGACCGCAGACAGCGACGAGGACGCCACCATTCTGGATGGCGGTGCGCCGGAGATCGAACAGCTCATCATGGCAGCGGGCACCATTTCTTTTTTTGGGACCCGGCGTGTGGTGGTGCTGCCGGAACTGGAACCCGGCAGCTATGGGGATAAAGATCTGGAAGAACTCAGCAGCACGCTTGCCAGTCTGGAAAATGCCGTGGTGGTGCTGGGAAGCGTGTTTGAGCTGGAGCGCAGTAAGCTCAGGCTGAACAAAAAAGCGCAGAAGCTCATTGCGCAGTGCAAAAGCATCGGCTACACCGAAGAATTGGCTAAGCCGAAGCCCTTTGAGCTGAAAATGATGATGATCGACCGGGCCAAAGAACAGGGCACCAGCCTGCCGGACGGCGCAGCGGCGGCGCTGCTGGAACGCTGCGGCGAGGACCCTTTCCTGCTGGAAAATGAGGTGGACAAGCTCTGTGCATTGTCCGGGTACCAGACGGTCACGGCAGCGATGGTGGCCGAGATGGGCACCGTGAGTCTGGAAGCGGATGTGTTTGAAATGATCCGCATGATCACGGCCAAAAACGCCACAGGTGCCTGCAAAAAGCTGCAGACTTTGCTGCGCCTGCAGCAGGAGCCCATTGCCATCACGGCGGCACTGATCGGCAGTTATGTGGACCTGTACCGTGTCAAGCTGGGCGCGGCAAAGCGCAAGCCTTACGGCACCGTGTTCAAGGATTTCGGCTACAAGGGCAGTGACTACCGGCTCAAGCGTTCGGCCGAGACGGCCTCGCACTACACGCTGGGCCAGATCGAAAACTGTATGCAGGTGCTTCTGGAACTGGACCAGAGCCTGAAAAGCCAGCCCACCGATGACCAGATCCTGCTGGAAACAGCGCTGTGCCGGTTGGCAATGGCGGGGAGCGGACGATGAAGGAAAACGAAATGATCCATACCAGCCGGGTGCTCATTGTGGAGGGCAAATACGATGCGGCCCGGCTTTCCCATCTGACCGATGCGATGATCCTGCTGACCGACGGCTTTGGCATTTACAGCGACAAAAAGCGCCAGCAGCTGTTCAAAGCGCTGGCGCAGAAAAACGGTCTGATCCTGCTGACGGATTCGGACGCGGCAGGCTTCCGCATCCGCACCTACATCACCAATCTGGTGGGAGAAAAGAATGTGGTGCAGGCTTACGTGCCCGCGATCCACGGCAAGGAAAAGCGCAAGGAACAGCCCGGCAAGGAGGGCCTGCTGGGGGTCGAGGGCGTGGACGACGCCATCGTTCTGCAGGCGCTGCGGGATGCCCTTGGCGCAGAGGCGGGTGCCGCAGCAGCCCGTCCGGAGGGACGGCAGATCACCTATACCGATCTCTATGAGTGGGGGCTCTCCGGCAGACCGGGCAGTGCCGAGCGCAAGGCAAAGCTGCTGAACGCGCTGGGTCTGCCGCCGCGTCTTTCCAAAAAGGAACTGGTGGAGGCGCTGAATCGGCTGTATACTTTTGAACAATTGAACGAGATGCAGTTGAAAATCCTGAACAACTGACTGCATGGCGCAGGGGAGAGCACACTTTTCACCTCTGCGCTGTTTTTGTGTCCGGGGCGTTCCAGCGCTGACGCAGAAGTTCCAATGCATGGGTCTCAAGGCGGGAGACATAACGTCCTGCGTATTATACACGACAAAAATACAAGCATACCTGTGTAAATTATCCGGAAAAATGCTGTAATTCAGGGATGCGGAAGTGGATTTCCAGATGCTTTTCTTTGTCCAGTTCTACTCTATCTACCAGATTGATTAACAGCTCCCGACTGGTGCAGGCACTTTCCAAAAAGTTCTGCACCAGTTCTTTTGCCTTATCAGAATTATTCAAAGGGGTCTTCAACAAACTGCGAAGCTCCTCCTGTTGCAACTCCAATTGACGCCGTTCCAACTTGATTCGGTTGAAAATGCGCTGAAAATCCGCTTCTGGCAGAAGTCCTTCCAGACGGTCGGTATACATGCGGTCGAGATTGGCTGTCATCAGGTCGATCTTTTTTTGAATCTCTGTGAACTGTTGCTCGGTCTGATTTTGCTTTTCGTTTTCTTTTAAAGCATTTTCGGCAAGGGGCAGCAGCTTGTCAGCGTCCAAATAGGACTGACATACTTCGCGTACTTTACTCACGACAGCATCGGTCACGGTGTCAACTTTGATGACATGGCAGGTACAGACGCCGGCCTTTGTAAAGCGTTGATAGGTTTTGCAAACAAAAAACAGGCGGTATTCTCCCTTTGAGGTCTTGCGGTTGGATACAGTTAGGCGTGCGCCGCACTCATGACAATAGATGATTCCCTTGAGCAGATAATCATAAGTTCTGCTGCGAGTGGTTTTGCGGCTATCGACCAGAAGTCGAACTTGCCGGAAAACTTCACGGTCTACAAGTGGTTCATGAGTGTTTTCTACAACGACCCAGTTTTCAGGGGCTTGTTTCAAACATTTCTTGGATTTGTAGTTGATTTTGACCTGCCGCCCCTGCACCATATTACCAATGTAGGTTTCATTCAGGAGCATTTCCGAGATTCGTTCACTGCTCCACAACCCTGCATACCGACCTTTCCGCGATGGAAGCCCGGCATAGACGGATGGAGGAGGAATTTGTTCGGAGTTTAACTGCCATGCGATACTATGACAGCTTTGCCCACTCAATGCCATGGCGAAAATCCGGCGTACAATGGCAGCAGCAGGCTCATCTACCACGATTTTATTTTTTTCGGTAGGGTGCATTTTGTAGCCGTATACAGGTTTTCCACCGATAAAAAGGCCTTTGCGCTGTTTATCCCGTTTGACAGACTTGATTTTCTTGGAAATGTCCTTTGCGTACATATCATTCATAATTGCCCGGAAGGGGGTGATGTCGTTCGCAGTGGAATCGATTCCAGTATCAATTCCGTCCAGAAGGGAAATGTAGCGTACACGATGTTCTGGAAAATACCGTTCCATATAATGACCGGTCATGATGTAGTCACGTCCCAGTCGAGAAAGGTCTTTCGTGATCACCATGTTGACCTTTTTCGCTTCGATGTCCTGAATCATCCGGTTAAATGAAGGACGATCAAAGTTGGTGCCAGACCATCCGTCATCAATATAAGTGTCATAAACTGACAGTCGGTGCTGTTGCACGAACTCCTCCAGTAAGGAACGCTGGTTCGTGACACTCTGTGAAGGACCGATGGTTTCATCTTCCTTGGAAAGGCGAATATAAAGTGCTGCATGATATTCCATGGGATTGCTTATCTCTAAATACATAATTAGCCTCCTTGAGATAAGCGGTTTATCGTCATTGATATGATACGACTTTTCCGCTGTCAGACGCAAGGATGCGGCGCAGGTAAAGCTGGAATGAACGGCAAATCAGCTTATCCAAATCTTCACCTTTTTTAGAAAAAGTACATTTCACTGTAAGTTCTTTCTTTTTCATAAAAAGCCTCCTTGAAATAGATATAGTTATAGATATGAATCAATCTGAAACAATTTGCTTGTCCCCAGATTGAAACAGATGATTTTGGTGGTTATGTAACAAGGGGCACCCGCTGTTTGCAGATGCCCCTTGGCAGAGAAAATATGTTTTAGAACTTCATCGGCAGAGCATCCTTGCGGCTTTTACCGTTATAAGCTATGTAGATGGGAAAAACGTATTTCTTCCATCCGGGCAACTTTGCAGGGTTATCCCTGCCGACACGGTAGATCTCCATGGGGGGCGCTACGAAGCGCACGAACCAGCCGCTCCTCGATGAACTCGCCGTGATACAGCTCCACAAAGTGTATCATGCCGCGCAGGACAGATGCTTTTTATTTTTACGTCAAACCGTGAAGCACAACGCTTTTTAGTTGGTCGGTTTAACAGGCGGCGGGGGCAGCGGGCGCTGTTTGATGCGCTCCTGTGTGCGGATTTTGCTGTCTGCATTATTTTCTGCTTCGTCAACCGGCTGTAAGACGGTCTCTTCTGTTACCATCTCTGCGGTGAGCGGTCTGTCCTGCTTCTTTTTCATAAAAACTCTCTTCCTTCCAAAATCCATTGGTTCAATCACGCTTCTGAGCAGCCGTGCTGTCGTGAAGATATACGCTGTTTTTCGGTTCATATCATTACACCTCGGTGTCGTCTTTGTATTGTTCCAGCATCTCTGTCAGAATCTTTTTCATCTCATCCCGCAGTGCCTGCGGTTCAAGCACTTCTATCCTGTTACCCTGACTGAGCAGCCACATGACGATGCCGTTGCCGTAAACTTCGGCTTCGATAATAGAGCCTTTTTCATCCTGAGAAATGACTTTTGCGGTGGGCAGGCGGTCAAGAACCGCTTCCACACTGGTTCCGGTATAACGCAGCCGGATGCGCTGCAATCGACCCGGATACATGAACTGCACCCGTTTGCGGAACTCGCCCTCCTGAAAGCGTGTTGCATAAGGCAGAGAGAAGGTCTGTTCCAGTATTTTGTAATCTGTGATGCGGTCAATGCGGAAAATAGCAGGATAGTCATATTTGCGGTTGTATATTCCGTTTTCCTCTTCTGTAATGTAAGCGTTCAGATAAAAATAGTATTCCGAAAACAGGATGGATACCGGCTCCACAATGCGTTCCACGGTAGAAGCTACATCTGCGCCCTGACGCTGGTAATGGATCTGCATCAGCTTGTGCTGCTGAATGTCGCAGCCGATTTCCCACAGCTTATCCTGAATGCCTGCCGGGTGGGTCAGTTCTACATAGTGGAACAGCTCATTGGAGATCAAATCGGAAACCAGCTTGATGTTTTCCAGTGGCACACAGCCCGCCACCAGCTTGTTCAGGATAACGGACATTTCCTCTTTGGTAAAAGCACGGCTTTCCAGCAGAATTTTGCTGACTGCCAGAATCTCGCTATTGGTCATCAATGGAGACGGACTGCCCATCAGCCGGAATCCCTTTTGCTGGCGATCATAAATAATCTGCCGGTTTTCTCCCTTGGCAACATTGCGCTCTGCAAGAAAGGCTCGAATATCGTCTATGTCTCGCTGGACGGAACGCTCATCAATGCCAAAGCGAAGGGCTTCTTCTGCTTTGGAAAGCGTTCGGCCAGCGCATAAGCGTTCATACAAATCCAATATCCGCTCATTTTTAGAATAGTCCATGCTCTCTCCCTCGTTTCTTACGTTTAGTATACGAAAAAATCCTTCAAAAGACAATCTCAGGATAATGATATTATAAGTTTGCAGCATGACAGATTCTGTCATGCTGTTCTGCTATACTATGCTCAAACAAACGGGAAAGGAGAAGCAACAAGATGAAATCTTTGAATCATAGAAAGAAAACTATCCGAAAAATTATGGAGGTAAGATTACTTTGAATCTTGCAGTATCGGTTGACCAGAAACAGCTTCTGGATATTTTATTGAACGTTGGCATTGTGCGCCCTGTCTTTATCTGGGGAGCACCCGGCATCGGCAAGTCTGCTATCGTAGAGCAGTTCGCCGCAGATATGGGACTGCCCTGCGTTTCTCTGCTGGGCAGTCAGCTTGCGCCGGAAGATATTATCGGTGTGCCGCAAATCATAAATGGCCGCAGCGTGTTCTGCCCGCCTAAAATGATCGCACGGGAAGAACCCTATTGCCTGTTTCTGGACGAATTGAACGCCTGTTCTCAGGAAGTACAGAAAGCATTTTATTCCCTTATTCTGGAACGCCGCATCGGGGAATATCACCTGCCCAAAGGCTCTATCGTGATCGGTGCAGGCAACCGTGCGCAGGACAACGCCATAACCCGGCCTATGTCCTCTGCGCTACTCAACCGGATGTTCCATGTTGAGCTTCGCGCTGACAGCCGTATCTGGCTGGAATGGGCCGCAGGGCACGGCATTCACCCTTATGTATACGATTATATTTGTTTCCGCCCCGACCAGTTGTGGAGTCAACCATCCAAAACGGAAGAGCCCTTTTCTTCTCCCCGCAGCTGGCACATGCTCAGCGATGCCATTATCAGTTACGGCGATTCTATTTCGGAACAGGAACTGGCGGTTCTGGCAAACGGCTGTCTGACCGCTGCTCATGCGGCACAGTTTGTGGCCTATGTCCGGCAGGTGCGGCAGGCATATTCTATCACGAAAATCATCAATGGAACGCAGAATTGGCCAGATAAACCGGAAGAGCGCGATGTGCTCTACTTTCTGGCGCAGAGCTTCCGGGCACAGCTACTGAAAGAACTGCCCCGTAACCGCAGCAAACTCACGTCTGCTACACAGACACTTACACTGCGTGCAAAGGACCTGCTGGTCGAGCTGGCGGGCATCAGTCTGGAAATCGCACAGATGGCAATTACCCCAGAGAATGGCGAAACGCTTCCTGCGTGGTTCATCGTGGAAGTGACCCGCGACCTGCCCGCACTGACCAACAAGAAGATGGGGTGACGATATGGGCCAAAAAGAGGAAAAAACGCAGCAGGACAGCATCCCCACATGGCGAAAGGCGGTTGAAAAAATTGAGGATGGCCCCCTGTTCCGGCTTGCATACTGCACGCGTGTATACTGCTCTGAACGTTATCCCATGGCAAAAGCAGACTGGGCTTATGTTACAAACGATGGGGACATTTATCTGAATCCGCACCGGAAAGCATCCGTTGGAGAGTGGGAATATATCATAAGCCACTGCCTATTGCATCTTGGCTTCGGACATTTTCAGAAAGAGCGTATGAAAGATACCCGTTGGAATATGGCTTGTGATTTAGTCATTGCGCGCTTCCTGAAGGACAGCCATATCGGCACACCGCCTCCGGAGTTTCAGCAGGAGCTGCCTTTTCCGGTCAAAGAGGAAGAGCAGGCGTTCCAGCAATTACAGACCGCCTCGGTTTCTGGAAGCATTTTTAGCACTATGACTGGCGGCAGGCCCGATATGGTGTGGAACCGGGACGATATCAAAACGGATTATACAGAAATTTTTGCTCAGTCCCTTCAGGCATCAATGCAGAAGACCTTGATGGAATCCAGAGGAATCTCCACCGGACATCAGCATTACTGGATGCAGCCTGTCTATTTGCAGGCACGGGACTGGTTTTTATCCAGTTTTCCGCTGCTGGGTGCAGTAGCCTCGGCGTTCCACATCGTGGACAGCGGCGATGTTGTTTCCCGGCTGAACATCCCGGTTGCAGCAGTCAGCCCGCAACTGGGCGAAATCTATATCAATCCTCGTTGCCGCCTGAATCTGGAAGAGTGGAAATTCGTGCTGGCGCATGAATTTCTTCATGCGGCTCTGCGCCATGATTTGCGCTGTGAAGATAGAATACCCGAACTCTGGAATGTTGCCTGTGATTATGTGGTGAATGACTGGCTCTGTGAGATGAAAGTAGGCTGTATGCTAGAGTCAGCACTGTTCGATAACCAGTTCCATGGGATGTCCGCAGAAGCGGTCTATGACCAACTCTGTGAAAACATCCGGCAGTACCTGAAAGAAAATCCGGGTGATCTGCTTTATGGCGATGGCTCAGAAGTGGTAGATTTGAACGGCAATAAACTGGATTCCGTCTATCGTTCTGCCTTGCAGCAGGGGCTTGTATATCACACCCAGCAGAACAGGGGCTATCTGCCTGCTGGACTAATCGAAGAAATCCATGCGCTGTCCCGCCCGCCCATTTCGTGGGATGTGGAACTGGGAAAATGGTTTGATGAAAACTTTACGGTCATGGAAAAGCACCGTTCCTATGCGCGACTCAGTCGGCGGCAGAGTTCCACTCCGGATATTCCACGCCCCGCATGGCGGCTGGAAGAGCACCCGGAAAAACAGCAGACATTTGCGGTGCTGCTGGACACCTCCGGTTCCATGTCCCGTGGACTGCTGGCAGCAGCGCTTGGCTCTATCGCCAGCTATAGTGAAGCAAGAGATGTGCAGGCGATCCGGGTGATTTTCTGTGATGCTGCCGTTTACGACCAGGGGATGATGAACCCGGAAGAGATTGCCGGAGCCGTTCAGGTAAAAGGACGCGGCGGCACCCGTTTACAGCCCGGAATCGACCTGCTGGAAAATGATATATGTTTCCCGAAAGATGCGCCGCTGCTCATCATTACCGATGGAGCCTGTGACCGGCTTAATCTGCGGGGACGCAACCACGCTTATCTGATTCCATGGGGCAATCGGCTCCCGTTTCCACCCAAAGGGCCGGTGTTCCGGCTGAAATAAAAGAAAGGCATTGCTTTGATTACAATACAAAATACTTATAATTCTGCGCTGGTATATGCAGAGACTTTGGATTCCGGTGCAGAGGGTTTGATTCGTGCACTGTGCGGCAGTCTAATCTCAAAAGGCAGCAGCATCCGCATTATGCCGGATGTTCACGCTGGAAAAGGCTGTGCAGTCGGCACTACAATGACCATCAAGGACTGTGTGGCTCCCGGTCTGGTAGGCGTGGATATTGGCTGCGGAATGCTGGCAGTCAAGTTCCATGCTAAACGTCTGGAACTGCAAAAGCTGGATAAATTGATTCGCGATAAAATTCCAGCCGGAAAACAGGTGCGCTCCGTGCCGCATCATTTTGCAGAACAGGCACACTTGGACGAGCTGCTTTGTCTGCGTCATGTCCAGAAGGATAAGGCTCTTTGCGCTATAGGCACATTGGGCGGCGGCAACCATTTTATCGAGGTTGATAAGGCGGCGGATGGCTCATACTGGCTCATTATCCATTCCGGCAGTCGGCGGCTTGGTGTGGAAGTGGCATCGTTTTACCAGAGCGAAGCATTTCAACAGTGCCCGGAAGGCACACCTTTTGAGCTGGCCTATGCTACGGAAAGCCTGATGGACGATTATCTGCACGACATGAAAATCACGCAGGCGTTTGCGGAACTGAACCGCAGAGCGATTGTAAATGATATTGTGAAAAGCATGAAGCTGGACGTGGAAGAAACAATTTCTACCATCCATAACTACATTGATCTGGATTCCATGATTCTGCGCAAGGGTGCAGTTTCCGCAAAGGCGGGCGAAAAACTCGTGATCCCGATGAATATGCGGGATGGTTGTCTACTTTGCATTGGAAAGGGCAATCTGGAATGGAACGAATCGGCTCCCCACGGTGCAGGCCGCCTGATGAGCCGTGCAGATGCACGAAACAGCTTTACACTGTCACAGTACAAAAAAGAAATGCAGGGTGTTTATACCAGCTCTGTCAATCGGAACACACTGGACGAAAGCCCAATGGCCTATAAGCCGATGGAAACTATTCTCCGGCAGGTTGAACCTACTGTGGAAATCGTAGAGAGGACAAAGCCTATCTACAACTTTAAGGCAAGTGAGGAAATTGCAAAATGATTTACCAAATCAGTTCGGGGCAAGGACCTGCCGAGTGTGAGCTTGGTGTGGCAAAATTTCTGGCCTACCTGCAAAAATATTATAAAATCTCCGTACTGGAAACGTCACAGGGATACTACGAAAATACCTATCGCTCCGTGCGAATCCAGACAGATGCTGATTTATCGCAGTTTGTCGGTTCGGTGCAGTGGGTCTGTCCAAGTCCTTATCGCATTGGTCACAAGCGCAAGAACTGGTTTCTGGATTTCAGCAGCTGCGCAGAAGCCAAAACAGAAGTTTTTGACCCGAAACAAGTGCTGTTTGAAACCTTTCGCAGCAGCGGCAAGGGCGGGCAGAACGTGAACAAGGTGGAAACCGGTGTCCGGGTGATTTATCTGCCGACCGGACAGAACAGTGTTTGCACTGATGAACGCAGCCAATACCTGAACAAACAGAAAGCAGTGGCGCGCCTCCGGCAAATGGTACAAAGTGAAAATCAGCAAAAACAAGCTGTTATCCGAAATGAGAACTGGGGCAGGCATACCAGTCTGGAACGTGGAAATGCACGGGTAAAGTTTGAAGGACGGTATTTTAAGCGAGTGGCATGATTCAAAAAAAGAACTACTCAGGCATCATTTGACAAATGAGAGCGGTCGTGCTTGCAAACATCCTGTGACTGTATTATACTTTATAACAGTATGTAGATGGATTGTCACAGGCCACAGCAAGCTGGTCTTCGGATAGGGATGAGGAACAAGTGATGCCAGAAAATGAAAATGTTATAAAGAAAACAGTGATTGTGAAAGTGTTCCATTCGAGATATTCGGTGCTTTACGGTACAGAGGATTCAATTACAGAGAATTCGGTGAAGAAGCAATACAATAATGGAAATGAATTTTCCCGGTGGGATGATCTGCAATGGGATAGGATCATCCATAATCTTCAGATTGACAAAGAGCGTGATCTCTGTCGGTTTATTGTTTTTTCGGACATACCGGTTGAATGTCCGACAGGCTTTTTGGAAGCTGGATGGACATGGGATTCCATTTCAGACGCAAGAAGTGTTTGCAGCCTTCATGCAGGAAAGTGGTTTCTGAATGGAACAGAACTGCCAGTTTCAGGATACTTTCCTGTTGAAAAAGGCTGTGATATCGTTCACATATCGACGTTTCCTGAAGTTTCAGTCAGAGCTAAACATGAAAATGACAAGGCTGAAAGCGACCTTTACAGGTTCTTTCAGAGAAAATCGATGGGAAACTAAATGACAAAATAAATCGTAAGAAAAACCTCCTCATGTGGATCGAACCGCATGAGGAGGTTTTTCTCTGTCTGGAAGGAAATCAGATGATCTGTATGAAATAAGCGGAATGTCAGATTTTGTCATTCTGGGTTGGTATAATAAGGTCGTAATCGGACAGAAAATTTGTTGAAGACTGAATGACGCAGAGGAAAACTGACCATATTCCGTTTGAAAAAGCACATGGTTACAGTGACTGGGTGCTGGATTTGGCGAAAGTTGTCATTTTTTATTGCCATCGAAAGGCTGTTGATGTACACTATACACAAGGAACGCTGCTCGTAGTACTTTGTTGGGAGTGTGCAAGATGAGTCAGACGCATCACATTGTGAAATTGATAAAGAATCAACTATATCCAACATATCAGCTTCATGCTTATATGGCAAACAGTAAAACGACCCCACAGGAGGGATTGCGATTAGCTGCTTTGATTACGATGGAATGGCTTCGGCAGCGTTTGGGAGATCATGTCCCGGAGGAATTGTTATGCTTACCGACACCATCTGCATACACGACATCGGACAATACCTGCCTTCCGTCTCTTCATGTCAATGCTGGCTTTGTAATTGATATTGTATCGCTGCCGGAGAATGGAATCTGGACTTTGCAGATCACAGAACCTGATCTTGGATCAGATCCCGGCAATCCGAAGCAAATTCGGCAGGCAGTACCCGGTCGGGTGATTGAGACAAATGTAGGATACAGGATCTCAGACACACAACTAGAGTGTGGTTTTCAAACCGTTATTTCTGATCCGGAAGGCACGCAGCAGGCAGAAGTCTATCGGTTAGCCATCATTCGTCGGCTAATCGAAAATCCGAATTTTGGTTTGAGGCAGCTCACAAAGCTGACCGAAGAAACGATTTCCCTTTCAACGGTAGAGCAAGTGAAGAAACTTCTGTCCATCTGGAAAAATCAGGATAATCAATTGCCCTGTGTAGTTTTTACTCGTTACCGCGAAAACAAGGAAGATAACGTACCATTATTTGTTCAACAGAACGATCTTCGGGATTCATGGATGCCGAAGATTCCGCTGGACAAAATTCCAGTGCAGATGCCGAAAAAAGCAGGGGTGCCATATCAGACGGAAGATTTTGCAAGAAGCGGTGTTACATTTTTCCGCAGTTATTCGTTAGAAGATGCGTTGTTTGAACGGTTTATTTCTATGGTAGGAATATCAGCACAATGTGGTGATATTTTAATTCTGAATCCACTGTGCTATGGTGGAAAAATTCAGATAGTACCTTATAAATCGTCGAGTGCCCGGCGAGCAGTGCAGCTGGAGCAGCTGAGCAATGAACTGCGGAGTTATTCCCGGAATAAGCAAGTGTCTTTTGGAATGGTTCAGTTTCTTTCGATGGCACGAAAAGGACTGATTCAGAGTTCAGCGGACATTGTGGAGCGATCTGCGAAAGCAGAGGAAAAGTGGGAACAGAAGTTGGCATTTTGTGATGTGCAATGGAAGGAGACATTGAAAAAGAAAGATCAGGAATGTCAGTCACTAAAGGAGCAGTTGGAACGACAGAGACTGTATCAGGAGCGAATCGATAAGGAAAAAGAAGAACTTCGGAAGGAAATTGCTGCAGAGCGGCAGAAAATAGAAACGATTCTGGCAGAAAAGGATGAAGACATCGCTTATTTGAAGCGAAAACTTAGTCAGCCAAAAGAGCATAGTCGGATCGCCGAATGGGTCGAGGAAAATTTCACGGGACGAATTTTGCTGCACCCCAAGGCGAAGGCTCTACTAGAAGACAGATCCGCAAAATCGATCAGCGTCGATTTGATTTGTGATGCATTGGATTTTCTTGCAACAGATTATTGGGAGCGCCGATATGAAAGGATCAGCACAGATGAGATGAATAATCGATGCTCTGAAAAATATGGACGTCCTTTTGAGGTAAAACCCACGGGAACGACAACTGTGGAATTCACTCCGACACAGTATAAGGTAAAGTATTTTCAGGGAGCTGCCGGAAAGCCGGTGGAATGCCCGCTGGATTTTCATCTAGGGGTAGGAAATGACCCGGAAAATCTGCTGAGAATTTACTTTTTACATGATGATGCCAAAAAACTGATCGTAGTGGGCTCTTTGCCAAGACATTTGAAAGCTGTGACGATCAAGTGAGAAGGGAGACAGAGACATTGAACCAAATCGGTTTAGTTTTTGAGGGCGGTGGAGGAAAGGGCGCGTATCAGATCGGTGTATGGAAGTATCTCCGTGAAAAAGGATTGGATCGGTATGTGGGAGGTGTATCTGGTACATCGGTCGGGGCGTTGAACGCGGTGCTGTTCGCCGCAGGCGATTATAGTACGGCAGAAAGGATCTGGAAAAACATCTCACGCGACCAGATATTATCCTCCAAAGCTTTTACGGATACATTGGCAGGTGCAGGCTCGCAGGCTGCGCTTGCGAATATATGGAGGACTGTTTCACGTTCTGCCATTGAACGAACGGTCAATCAGGCTATGGGACAGGCCTTGTTCACACGGGATGGATTGCTGAGGATCATGCACAGATATGTTGACATGAGAAAAGTCCAGCGCGCAGGAATTCCATGCTTCGCAACTTGTCTGGAAATATCTGGCGTACTTCCTGCGGTAAAACGCTTTGAACTGAGATGCTATGCAAAAAATAACATCGAGACGATCCTGCTGGCTTCCTCTGCGATTCCGATTGTCTTTGATCCGATATTGTTCGACGGAAAACTCTACTGTGACGGTGGAGTTGAGCTGTTGGGCGGAGACAATACCCCCATCAGGCCGTTGTATGATAGGGGGATCCGTTTTTTCATTGTCGTACATTTGAGCAGGGATTCAAAAGTTGACTGTATCAAATTTCCCGGGGCTTGCATTCTGGAGATTACCCCACAAATCGATCTGGGGAATCTGTTCACCGGAACGCTGGATTTTTCATCCGAGAGCGCCATGCGAAGAATTGAACAGGGATACAAGGATACAAAACGTGTATTTGAGGAATATTTTGGCGCAAAAAAAGCCAGCCGAATTTGAGGTGCGTATTTATGCAAGATGAAAAATTCAAAGATAAACTTCTGACAGCTCTTCAGGATTCGGAGATTCAGTCCGAAATCAGGAAGATCATAATTTCGGGAGAGAAATCGGATGCTGCTCCGAGTGAGATCGGCTCTGCAAAAAATGAAGAGCTGAAAAATAAAATCGAAGAGCTGAAATCAGAGCTGGAACAGATGCGAAATGAAAACGAACGTATTTATGCAGAAAGCGAACTTCTGAAGCAGAAAAATCAGAGCATGGCTGAAGCTGGAACTGCGGCAGAACAGCGATGCGAGGAGCAGAGAAAAGAACTTGAAGATCAAAAAATGAAGCTGAAACAGTATGAGGAATATGTTGCAAAGCAGGCGGTGCAGCTCAAAGATATCCAGAATGAAATATCGGGATACCGCGTCTTTGATGAAGCTGTGACACTGTTTCGGGCATATTGCTCTTTGCCGTCCGATGTGCTTCGGAAGGCTGCGAGCATCATTCGCCCGGAATCAGCAGATCTGTTTTTTGCTATGGGATGTCAGAAGGATAATGTGCTTGCGCTGTGGGATTTTATGAAGTCGGAATGGGAAAGGCTGGGTGAATCCGAAACGAAAATTTTGCTGGAGACGCTGACATATTTTCTGAAAATGATCAACAACCAGTATCAACGGCCTATATTTCAATGGATGGACTGCCATGTCGGAGATCCATTTGATGATAAGCTGCACATCCGCACGGCGGACAGCAGCAGATATTCCGGTGAGATACGGCAGGTTTGTATACCGGGGATCGTGAATGTTTATAACGGCGAGACCGTCGTCAGAAAAAGTCTCGTGATCGTATGAAAATAGAAAGGGAGACGCTGTATGAGCAAAAACAGAAATAATCCAGAAAACCGACAAAGTTATCCGAAACGGGAAGAAGCGGTGCATACCGCTCCGCGACAGAATATTTCCGCCGCATTTGATCCGAATCACGCGATTTGTGCCGTAAAGAAGCTTCCGATCTCTGACGATGATGAATTCGTGAAAAGCATCGCGGTCGGTTCGATGATTCAAGAAGAAATTGAAAATATTAAAAATCAGTTGGAGCAGTGGCCGGAAGATGATTTTATTGCCATCGGAAACAACGTTCTTCTTCCGACGAATCCTGATACGCAGTTTCTGGTTATGGATGTCTTCAAAATACAAATGGATATTCACGATAGCTATTTTAGCTATTCACAGTGTGAGGATTCATGCAGGAAAAATCTGCCTTCCAATTATCCTTGGGCAATATCTGACTTGAATGAGCTGAAATATTTTCTTGGTACGACCCGTGGAATCAAATTTCTGGAAAAACATGCCGGAGGCTATCTGGACGGATTTACGATCGGCGGACAAAGGACTCCAAGCAAGTATTATTCCATGAATGATCACTCGGAAAAAAAATATGGTGAATTCCGTAAGCACGATGACGTCGGAGATATCTATACTGCAAAGATCCCACAGAATAAAAACGCGCTCCAATGGGTACTTGTAGACAGAAATTTCCAGATGAATGCGGAGTATAAAAACCTTGCGCTGTTTTATAGAATCGGTCTGATCGAATTGACCGCACTTTATAGAATCGGCCCAATCAAACCGACCATGCAGGAAAAAAAATATACAGCCGTGGTAAATCAGCAGGCCTATAACAAAATCGTCGGCCAGATCGTGCGAGGGGAGATTCAGAGCCTTGGCAGTCTGACGTTCCCGGAAAGCGAAGTTCGGAAACGGTTCGCAGATTCGATGCAAAAAATTTCGGAGGAAAAGGAAAAGCAGATCGTAGACAGACTGTTGGAGCTTGATACGATCCGAGCGGATATGACGCCGTATGTGCCAAGAATCGTGGAGGATCCCAATGGCGGTTTGTGGGATCTGTGGGAGGACGAAACGAAAAATCAACAGTATACAGATGCTGCGAAGACCTACTACGCCAGAGACCCACGGCTGGATATTCAGGAAGACGGAATCATCGGGATTGATTTCGGAACCAAAAGTACTGTTGTTGTGTGCAAAGAGGGCAACGAGGTCACTCGTCCGCTCCGAATCGGAATGGGGCGGTATGAAAAAGCTCCCACTGCGTCTGATTATGAAAATCCAACCGTGATGCAATTCTGCGATATCGACACGTTTCGCAGAGACTATAATGCAACAGCCGGAAGACCGCTGACCAAATGGTCGGACATCTGCATCTCTCATACGGCGTTTGGCGCATGGAAAGAAAATGAAAACACAGAAGATTATTTTTCCTTTTTCAACGACCTGAAACAATGGGCTGGAGATCCGAAACGGCGAGTTCGGATCAGGGATCAGAAAGGCACGGAAATTGATCTGAGCCCCTATGAGAATCTGAAAGACGGTGATTTTGATCCCATTGAGATCTACGCTTATTACATTGGCTTATACATCAATAATATGCATACAAAGCATATTTATCTGAAATATCTGCTTTCGTTCCCGGTCACCTATACAAAATCTGTGAGAGAAAAAATTTTGAACAGTTTCAAAAAAGGTCTGGCGCAGTCCTTTCCTGAGACGATAAGAAACGATCCTTCCTGCATGGAAAGATTTCAGGTTCAGGAGGGAGCCGGAGAACCGGCGGCTTATGCAGTCTGCGCTCTGCAGGAATACAGACTGATCCCGGCGTCCGATGAAAAAATCGTATATGGCGTGTTTGACTTCGGTGGTGGAACAACGGACTTTGATTTTGGCGTCTGGAGAAAAGCTTCCGGGCAGAAGGAGCGGCGATACAGATACGTGATCCATCATTTCGGAGACGGCGGAGACTCCTATCTTGGCGGAGAAAATCTGTTGGAGTTGCTGGCTTTTGAGGTGTTCAAGGCAAATCGTGATACGCTGCGTAAAGCGCATATCGCATTCCCTCTTCCACCGCAGTGCCAGCACTTTGGCGGCGACGAGATGCTGCTCAGCGATTCGCAGGAAGCATGGACAAATATGCGGCAGATGATGGAGTGCCTTCGTCCGTTCTGGGAACGCAGGGATGGTTACGAGAAGCTGTTTGACGCTGGAGTAATAAAACTGCGTCTCTTCGACAGCAGCGGCAATAAGCTGGAAAATTTTGAGCTGGCTGTTGACGTGAAAATGCTGGACAGCAAACTCAGGAAGAGGATCGAACAAGGTGTTGATGCATTTTTCAATGCTTTGTTCTCGCTGGAGCACGGAAAACACGGGGATGAACTGAAAAAAATCAACTCTGTTCATATTTTTCTTGCGGGAAACTCAAGCAAATCTGAGATCCTGCGTGAAACTTTCCGAGACAAATGCGAAAAGTATTCGACAGAAATCCGGAATGAAGTGGGTGATCCGGATGATGACGTGAAATACTTCAAAATCTATCCGCCGCTCGGAACAAAAGAAGCGGAGGAGCTGATTGGGAGTGGCGAACAAAACGACATTACCCGGCCTACCGGAAAGACCGGCGTGGCGATAGGGCTTGTTCAGTGCAGCAAGAACTCCTCCATCAAGGTGATCAATGATAAATCGGCAGAGATCGACAGCGAAATCAAGTTCAAGTTCTGGGTCGGATTTTACGACGATGACAGCGATGAATATTTCAAGTATTACCTGAACAGGAATTCGGCTTACCAGAAATGGGTCGAATATCTGGATGCGGGAGTCAACGAATTTGACTTGTTCTATACTTCTGATCCCTCCGCAGAAATTCCTAAACATCTGCTGATGGAAAGCGCAACGGTGAAGAAGAAAATCCTTTCCTTCCCGGAAAGCGCAGTTGATGAGGATGCAATGGTGTATCTTCGCCCTGTTTCGCCCGATGAGATAGAGTTTGTCGTTGCGGCTTCACAGGTGGATGCCGACGCTGGCAACTATACATTCGGACCGACCAAGATCATGCTGGATTAAAAGGATGTTATAGGCTTCAAGGAGAAAAATATGTTACGAACAGCAGATGAAAAAGCGAAAGGCAGCGCAGAGCTTGCGCCGCCTGAAGTTTTACGATATTTACAGGATGAACGTTTTCATTATTTGACTGCACCTGGAAAAGAGAGACAGGTCGTTGATCCAAATGCGACAAAGCGATATGGCAATGCCGGGATCGGAAATGAGGAGATCTTCCTCTATCAGATCGAAGAGATCACCTATGATGACAAGGATCATGCACCAAGAAAAGAAGCACTGGAAAACGTGCTCAGCGCAGTCAGGGTCCCCGGTTACAATTTTATTTATCTCCTGATGGGCGATTCGCATGGCGTGAAATTTTACTATGGCCTGAATCGCGTGGACTCAGATGCAATGCCGGAGATCCAGAGACTGAATGTGCCGGAAGTCGGTGAAAGTATCCTGAAAGCCAGTCTGGAAGGAAATTTTCGTGGCTGTAAGATCAAAGAACCCAGTACGACAGAAAAAAACAACGTGTTGGAGAAGGTTCGTACAAAAAAATTCGTTTCTCGTATCGAGGGCGTAGCTGGAAGCATCAAGGATAACGAAGAATTTCAAGGTGTGGATCGTCTGGTGGATGTAATGCGCGGCAACGATTTCTGCGTCCTCATTGTTGCGCAGGCGATCCAGCCGGAAGAAATTGCTGCTTTGGAACAGAATCTGCATGAGGCCTATTCGGAACTGAACACCTACGTTAAGGTGAGTTTGCAGGACGGAAGCAACAGCGGACGCAGCAGCTCCAGCACAAAAACAGATGGAACAACTAAGGGCAGCTCAACTTCCACGGCAAAAAGCAGTAACACTTCAAATGGGACCAGCAAGAGTACTGGGAGCAGCAAGAGTACGACGAAGGGAACTTCAGGCAGCGGTTCGAGCAGTACCTCTAACAGCGGCACGGAAGGGAGCAGTCACAGCGAGCAGACCGGGAAGTCGGAGACGAATGGAGAAAATTCCGGTACATCCCATTCGGATTCCGTACAGAGCAGTAAGTCTGTAGGGGAATCTACCAGCGTCACGAAAGAGCATCTGAATAAATGCGCACAGGAATGGATCAAGTATTGCGATGACGTGCTGTTTCCTCGCATTGATTACGGCCGCGGCAAAGGCCTTTTCATGACGGCTTTTTATGTGATGTCCGAGTATGCAACATCTCAAATCAAGCTGGAAAACACCGCATTGTCGCTTTATTCCGGAAAACAGGGGAATCGTGTTCCTCTGCGTGCATTCCGAATCTCAGGCCGAAGCGATAGCAACGCAAAGAATCAAATCGCTTTTATGAAACGATTCCAGATCCCAAGCTGCTCCGTTTATGATACAGCGGAACAATGCAAAGCCAGAACATTCTTGTCGCAAAGCGTTCGCCCGGACAGGACTGCGCTTATCAGCAACTGGATCTCAACAAATGAACTGTCCGTCATTGCAGGGCTTCCCCAAAGGGAAGTCATCGGGATGCGTCTGCAAAAGCAGGTGGAGTTTGGTCTGAACTATTCCGTTCCGATGCAAAAAAATCAGATCGAACTGGGAACGATGGTTCAGGATGGAATCGATGTGGACAGGATGCCGGTTTATCTGGACAAAGAGATACTGGATAAGCATATTTTTATTGCTGGTGTGACAGGAAGCGGAAAAACGACGACCTGTCAAAAGATCTTGCTGCAAAGTGGGCTGCCCTTCCTTGTGATAGAACCGGCAAAGACAGAATACCGCATTATGAAGAAATATCCCGCCTGTGAAAATCTTCTGGTTTTTACGTTGGGAAATGATGACGTTGCCCCATTTCGGCTGAATCCGTTTGAATTTATGCCGAAGGAAAGCATCACATCGCACGTGGATATGATCAAAGCCAGTCTGGAAGCGGCGTTTGATCAGGAGGCCGCAGAGCCTCAGATCATTGAAGCAGCACTTTACCGCTGCTATGAAAACTGTGGCTGGGACATTGCAAACAATTACAACACAAAATACGATGATCCGTTTGCAGATGGCGTTCATGCGTTCCCGACGATCAATCAATTTTTGGATGTGGTTCCTGAAATTGTCATCGAACAGGGCTTTGACGAGAGGCTGAAGGACGAATATATTGGTTCGATCCGCGCCATGCTCCAGAGCCTGACGCTTGGTGCCAAGGGGGCAATGCTGAACACGCCGCGTTCCATTGATGTTGATGCGCTGCTGGATAAACAAGTGGTTCTGGAACTGGAGAATATCCGGAACGGAAATGAAAAAGCATTGATCATGGGCTTTATCATGTCTGCTCTGAATGAAGCGATCCGGGAAAGGTACCTGAAAACAGGAAAAAAGCATTCTCACATCCTGCTTGTCGAAGAAGCTCATCGTCTTCTGAGCAAGTACACAGCTGGAGATAGTAAAAATAAAAAGCAAGGTGTGGAAACCTTTTCCGATATGCTGGCGGAGATCAGAAAATATGGGGAGTGTCTGATGATAGTGGATCAGATCCCAAACAAGCTGGCATCAGAGGTTCTGAAGAATACGAATACAAAAATAATCCACCGCATATTCGCGCAGGATGATAAAGAGGCTGTGGGCAACACGATTGCCCTGAATGATGAACAAAAAAGCTTCTTGTCCAATCTCGATACGGGAAGAGCGGTCGTATTCTCGGACGGTTATGGTCAGGCAATGCTGGTTCAGGTCAAGGGAGAGACCAGCACGGATGACGCGCCTTTGAGCGATGCGCTCCTGACCGAACGAGTCCAGCAATATTACAGTGGAGAATGCAAACGAAAAATATTTATGCCTGTTACAGGCAAAGGCAATGAAAAAACACCGGGAGACGTGTGGAGGTTTATCCGAAGTGATATTCCCAATCAGATCATAAGGCTGTGGAGAAAGGAGAGAAAAGAAAAAGATGCGTGGTATAGAAGAGACTATGCGGAACTGCTGAAAAAGTCTGTGGAATCCGGATGGGTCACTTTGGAAGACATTATCAATTGGATCTCTTTTGGAGGTGAAATACCAGAAAACAGCAGGTCGGCCATAAAAGAATTTTTCAAGTCCTATATGGAGAACGATGCTGTGGAAAAAATCAATGGATCGTCAATAAGAGGAGTTATGTAAAACGTAATGTGAAAATGTAACGGAGGAATAATACTATGGGCTTTATAGATGCGATTTGGTCTCTTGGTACAGCCGTGGTTTCGACGTGCGCTAAAATTGGCGGTGAAGTGATGTCGGCAGTTGGAACTTTTGCTAAAGATTTGGTGACCGGGCCGATTCCGGGTATCATACCGAGTATTGTACTGGGAAAGATCCTGACGCTGGCGATCGACGTGATCAGCGCGGTGGCAGGCGCATTAACAGAAAAACCAAAGGAAGAAACGCCGGAAGAGATCGGATTGAAAGCAGAAATGGCAGATAAAAAGCCGGAAGACTTTGATTCGATCAACGATTATATTGAACATCTGCGGAACGATATCAAGGTCGATGAAGAGCGTCTCAAGGAAATGGATGAAAAAGAAAGAGCAACCTATGCTGCGATCGGCGCAGGGTTGTATGTAAAACAGGTGGAAGAAAAATATAATATAGAACTTCCGCCGGAGTTCTGGCACAGTACCGCAGAACTGAGGAATGAGGGCAAAATCTCAGAAGAAATGCCGAGTGACTTGATCGAATTCATGAAGGAGCATGGAATCGAAAGCGGCGCGACTTTTTCGGATTATCTTTCGGGAAAACTTGGTATCGGAAGCGAAGACCAGCAAAAAATGTATGATGCACTCAAGGATACCTATCGGAAGGAATATCCGGATGCAACGGATAGTGAGTTGAACTCTAAAATCAATACTCTCTGAAAACGGCTTGAGCTTCTTTGGCAAGCAATGCAGGCTGGTACCAGTCTGCGATTTTTGAATCTGATTTTTTCAGAATCAAATTCAAAATGCTTGTTGGACTGCGCCCAAACCCCTTACGTTCTGCATTCGGTGGATGCAGGCTGCGCGTTCCTGCGGAACGCTTCGATGTCGTATCAATGCACACTTCCTCCGCAAATCCGGGATGCTTTTTGACGCAAGCGTCAATAGCATCGGCAGGCCGTTCGTGGTAAAATGAACACGTTGTGTGCCTGACGCGCGAAACGGAGAGGACGATGCAGGAATGGAACAGCTTTATCTGATGCCCGGCGAAGAACGCTACACGAAATTCAGGGACGCGGACGGTGTGCCGAAAATTCATTATACTTATTGATCCCTGCACGGCAAGCTGTTCAACTGCACCTGCAAGTCCATGGACGAAGCGCAGCGGCTGTGCGAAGATTGGCTCGTGACCCAAGACCGCTGCTATCGCAATTAAACGAAAAAATCCCACCGGGAACCCGGCCGAAACGGCTGGATTCTCGGTGGGATTCTATTTTATCGGGACTGCTCGTTCGATGGAGCGTCTTTTTCCTCAAAGAACATCTCGATATTTTTCTGCGCCCGGAGAAGCTGCTGCATCTTCTCGCGCGCTTTGCGGTAGTCTGGATACGCTGACCTTTTCTTTGTCATCAGGTCAGCGTACGCAATGTTCAACTCTTTTGCTTTTGGCAGCTTTTTTAACCCAGCATCGTCAAAAGCAGCTTTCGCTGCCTTGTGCAATGTGATTTCTTCCCGGTGGTCTTCCAGAAATTTCTTGCTGTATCCGGTCTTGCGGTAGGTATCATAGACCGAGTGTGTCCGGGCATAATTGACGATGTGCGTTTTCAGCACGGCGATTTCTGCTATCCGGGATTCCGCAGCCTTGATGGAATCACCCAACTCGTGATATTTTTCAGTTGCCTCCACTGCGCATTCTCGCAGTTCCTCCGTGCTGTTGATCTTCTGCTCATGCAAGAAAATCAGGGTCTTGGACATTTCTTTCAGGTTGTGCTTTTTTGCCCAACGCGTGTAACCACCGCCTTTGCCCTCGGCCAGCTTTGCCTGAATGTCCACGAGCAACTGGAACGGCTGCTCCTGCGGCGACTGTTTCGGACGCGGATGATGTTCCGCTTTTCCAGCAAGCACAGCCTTGATTTCCTCTTCACTGTATCCCTCGCCCAGTGTTTTGAAACGGATGAAGTGTTTCTGTCGCGCTCCTTTTACGGAAGTGTATGCCCAGTTGCTCAAAGGTAATCACATCGTCCTTGCGCTCATCGGAGCGCAGTTTTTCCAGCTTGGTTTCCAGCGTTTTCCGGGTCTTTTCCATCTGTTTGATACTGAAATTCTCACCTGCATGGGCTTTCAGTTCGTTGATGGCGGCAAGGGTCTCATCAATTTGCTCCTGAATGATGCGCTCCTGCCGCTCAAAGGACAGCGGGATGCGCTCAAACTGGCTACTACCTTTCGGATCAGTAATTACATATGAACTATGACATTGTAAAAGATAAAGGAAAATCAAAATGGACGATAAACCGTTGAAACATATATGTACAATAGTGAGGATGCTATACATAGCTCCGGCTGATGTTCAGAAGCCCGGCCACCTCCAGCTGGGTCAGCGGCGGCTGGCCGGCAAGGCCATACCGCAGCAGGATGATCTGCCGTTCCCGGGCGGGCAGACCGTCCAGAAGCAGTCTGGCCTGGCGGATCTCGTCCTGCTTTTCGCAGGTCTCCTCCATGCAGAAGCTGTCCTGCAGAACATCGGCCAGAGTCAAAGAGGAAGCCTCATCAGATTCCAGCGTTTCCTGCAGAGAGATAGTGCCGCCGGTCTTGCGCTCCCGCCGGAACTGCATCCGGAGCTCGTTTGCTATCCTCACCCGAGCGAACGCCGGATGGAGAATCGGAACCATCTCCACCGCCCTCGGGGTCATTCTCGTCCTCTTCCGGGTCTACCGGGAAGGTGGTCCAGTCGATCTCATCCTCCGGTGAACCGAAGAGCACCACATGAGCCACTTTGCCGTCCCACACTACCTTGCGCACCACCGTGCGGATGGCAGCACGCTTCTGGGTCACGGTCATATCGTCGATGTTGTCGTGGAACACGGTCAGCAGCTGCCGCATCACGTCAAACTCGATGCCGCCCAGAACACCGTTGTCGGTGAGGCTCTCCAATTCCCGGATGCGGGAACTCAGGGCGGCATCCTGACCGTTCAGTTCCTCGATGCGTTTTTTCAGGTGGACAGCAGCGGTGCTGTCGCTGAAGTCAGCCAGCGAATCGATCAGTGCATTGATCTTCCGCTGCGTCTCGGCCTGCTCTTTGCGCAGGGTGGAAAGCTTGGTCTCAAACTCGGAGCGGTTGCCTGCGTGGGCGGACTTTGCCTTTTCCAACTGCTTCATAAAGTCGCTGGAATGGTCGGCAAGGTGCTTGACCTGTTCACAGATGGCAGCATCCAACAGATTGCCGTTGGCATTGGGGACGCTGCAAAGCTTCCGGCGGCTGCGCTCCTTCAGTTTGCACATATAGGGAAAGACCACCTGCCCGTCGGCAGTTTTGCGCCCGGTGACCTTCGGGTACATCCGGCTGCCGCAGGAGCACCACAGCAGACCGGTGAGCAGAGCTTCGTTGCCGCGGGACTTGTGGTAGGATTTGGATTTGTTCCGTTCCAGCGACTCCTGCACCCGAATCCACCGGTTCGAGGAGATGATGCCGGGATGCTCGCCCACCGAAACGATCCATTCGCTGATGGGATTGTAGACCGTAGCACGGCCTTTTTCCTGGTCGCTGCGGTTGTAGGCCAGCACGCCGCGCACACCGTCGAAATCGGACTCCGGGGCGAACAGCTCTGCCTCATTGTCCACAAAATACTGATAGGCATCCTTGTCTGCAATCAGGTAGACAGGATTCTGCAAAATCGACTTGATGGAAAACCGGGTGAACGAACGCCCGGTTTTTGTTTTGATGCCCTGCCGCAGCAGCTCGGTCTCGGTCATGGTCAGGGAATCATACTGCTCGTAGAGGTCGAAAATTTTGTAGATGATCTCGGCTTCGTCCGGCAGCAGCTTGAGCTTACAGGCCTTTTTGGTCTTGCCGTCCACCGTGATGCTCTTGACGCTCTCGGAAGCATAGCCCGTGGGGGTGGTGCCGCCCAGCCAGCGCCCGGTCTTTGCCAATTCGTGCATGTTGTCCCGGATGCGCTCCGCGATGGTCTCACGTTCCAGCTGACTGAACACCGATGCGATGTACATCATCGCGCGGCCCATGGGGCTGGACGTGTCAAAACTTTCACGGATGGACACAAAGTCGATGCCCAGCCGTCCCAGTTCTTCAATCAGGCTGGAAAAGTCGCTGATGTTGCGGCTGATGCGGTCCAGACGGTAGACCACAATGGCCTTGAATTTCCGGTCCTTGGCCGCAGTCATCATCTTTTTGAAATCCGGGCGGTTCAGGTTGCCGCCGGAAAAGCCCTCGTCCTCAAAGACAACGGCATGTTCCGCGGCAGCATCGCCGTAGTGAGTGCGGATATATTCGCGGCAGAGGTCGATCTGATTTCCGATACTTTCGCCCTTGCCGGTGTAGCGGGATTTGCGGGAATAGATGGCAATGGTGTCGGCAGTTTTGGCCATAAGATACTCCTTTCCTGCTGTCCGGTGGCCGTAGATGCGGCTATTGTAGCATGGCAGGCCATCTTTGTAAAGAAAAATAACGATAGTCATACATATTTCATCATACTACGAACGGAGGTGTCAAGGATGTGACAAGGCAGAACAAGCGAGGAAGTCAGGATGTTTGACTATTTCTATGGGCAGTCGGGCGAGATGTTCTCGTATTTCCGGGTGCCCAAAATTTTATTCCGGGACATAAAATTCAAGGACCTGTCCACCGATGCCAAAACGCTGTACGGCATCCTGTTGGACCGCATGGGGCTGTCGGTGAAAAACGGATGGCTGGATGAGCAGGGAAGGGTGTATATCATTTTTCCTGTGCAGGAAGTGATGGATGCACTGGGCTGCGCAGACAACAAGGCAACCAAACTGTTCCGGGAATTGGAAAAGTTTGGACTGATTGAGCGCAAACGGCGCGGGCTGGGAAAACCAAATCTGATTTACGTCAAAAACTTTGCAGACCCGCGTTTCCGGAATCGTGAAAAGAACGGTTCCGGTGCCGCGGATTCAGCGCAGCAGGAAACGGCAAAATCACGAGGAAATAAGACTGAGTGGAATAAAACCGAGGGGAGTGAACCTGATCCTTTCTCTTCCGACGCGGAAAGCGAACCGAATGAGCGCACACGGCTGAAAGCGTATTTTATGCAGTCGTTGGAGGTGGACTTGCTGCTCCGGGCCTGCCCGGATGAGGAGGACACCATCCATCAAATCGTGAATCTTCTGGTGGATACCTGTTCTTCGAAACGCAGAATGCTGCGGGTGGCAGGGGATGACAAGCCTGCGGAGGTCGTGCGCAGCCGATTCATGAAGCTGAATAGGGCCTTTGGTTCGGCCTACTTTTTGGAGCTGGGCCTCTCGTGCCAGCAGCTCGAACAGAATATCCCGGCCCTCTTCACCGACCCCGCGTGCGGCCATGGGCTGCGGGCGAAAGGCTTCGTACAGGACGAGAACGGCTGGGTGGAGCTGAACGCCACCGCCGACGGCCTGACGGTAAACGCTATCCCCAAGGGGCAGGAAGTGCTCATCGTGATCGGGGAGGGGCTGGAGAAAGAACGGATTGAGGTGAGATTAAAGGGATAAGGCGGATCCCCCGTATATCGTTGTATCTTTCCATAAATAGTTTGTCTCCCGCCCAAAGTAGGCGTATAATAGGGGAAAAGAAACGCTAAAGGAGAATCCCCTATGAACGGCACCGCATTGCGCAAACCGACTGCCCGGCGGGTGGTGGGCATGGTGGCGGGCATCGTCATCATCGCCCTTGGCATTGCGCTTTTCAAGCAGTCCCACCTCGGCAACGACTCCATCAGCGCCCTGAACATGCGGCTGGCGGAGCTGCTCGGCATCTCGCTGGGCACCCAGAACCTGTGCACGAACATCCTGTTTTTCCTGCTGGAATTCTGGTTCGGGCGCAAGTACATCGGCCTTGGCACCTTCGTCAACGGCATCTGCATCGGGTACATCGTCACGGCGTTCTATGACCCCATTCACGCCCACTTCGGCGACGCGCCGTCGCTGGCGGTGCAGTTGGCGTGGGTCATCGCGGCGGTGCTGGTTACGGCGCTGGGCGCTTCGCTCTACCAGACCGCCGACCTCGGCATCGCGCCCTACGATTACCTTTCCCTCGGTCTGCGGGACTACACACCCTGCCCGTACTTCGGGTGCCGCATCTTCACCGATGCGCTCAGCGCCCTGCTGTGCTGGCTGCTGGGTGGCCTTGTGGGCCTTGGCACCTTGATCTGTGCGTTCTGCCTTGGGCCCTTCATCCAGTTCTTCGATCGGACGTTCTCCCAGAAGGTGCTGCAATACAAACCGAACAATTGAGAAACCCCGCGGCGTCAAATCATACGCTGCGGGGGTCTTTTTTATTGCTGCCGTTAAGCAGAAAATGAAAATGAAGGAGATCTATCTTTCAAAACCGCCTGTGGACTGCTACGGCGATGGGGAGCCATAACAAACCCATCAGACAGGCTTTGGAAGAAGTGAATTTTTCGAATCTGCTTGTAGAAAACGGCGGTCTATGGTAGCATGAAATCAAAGAAAAACAGGAGGGCTTACACATGGTTTTACTGGTTGTGGATACACAGAAAGGTATCGTGGATGAACGCCTGTATGCGTTTGAAAAGTTTGTCAGCAACATCAGGAAACTGATCCGGACTGCCCGCGAACAGGGAATCGAGGTCGTCTATGTCCAGCATGACGATGGGCCCGGTACAGGCTTTTCCATCGGAGACGATGAATTTGAGGTCTATTCCGGGTTTGCGCCGCTGCTGACTGAAAAACGGTTCGTCAAAACCGTATGCAGCGCGTTCAAAAAAGAAAGCGGTCTGCTGGAATATCTGACGGAAAAGGGCGAAAAAGATGTGATGGTCTGCGGTATCATGACGGACTTCTGCATCAATGCAACGGTGGAGGCGGGCTTTGAGCATGGCCTGCACATGATCGTTCCTGCCTATGCAAATTCCACGCAGGACAACGAGTATATGACAGGGGAGCAGAGCTACCACTATTACAATGAATTCCTCTGGCCGGACCGCTATGCCGATTGTGTGCCCATGGACAAGGCGCTGGAGCTGCTCAAAAAGTGAGGTGTTTACAATGATTTCTGAAAAAGTAAAAAATCAGATTCAAGTGGTGCAGGGTGATATTACCAAACTGGACTGTGACGGCATCGTGAATGCGGCCAATCGCAGTCTGCTGGGTGGCGGCGGTGTGGATGGTGCCATCCACCGGGCAGCAGGGCCGGAACTGTTGGCGGAGTGCCGCACGCTGCACGGTTGCCGCACCGGAGAAGCAAAAATCACTAAGGGCTACCGGTTGAAAGCAAAGTATATCATTCATACAGTAGGGCCGATTTATTCCGGCACAGCAGAGGATGCCGCGCAGCTGGCGGACTGCTACCGCAATTCGCTGAACCTTGCCAAAGAGCATGATGTCCATAGCATTGCGTTCCCGGCAATTTCGACCGGCGTGTATGGCTACCCGCTGGAAGATGCCACGGAGATTGCAGTCAAAACAGTGGCACAGTGGCTGGAAGATCACGCGGATTACGCCATGCAGGTGATTTTCTGCTGCTTCGATGCCCGGACGGAGCGGGTGTATCAGGCAAGAACTCTGCAACAGTGAAAGCGGCAGGATGGTCGTGGAACTGTATCTTGGTAAACAGGATGGGCATGGCTCCCGAATCCTGTACTGAAAATGGAGTAAAGATTGAAATACAGAGAAATCGCAGACGGCATTTTTGTTGACCGTCCCAACCGCTTTATTGCCCATGTGGGAGTGAATGGAGCAGTGGAAACCGTCCATGTCAAGAACACCGGGCGGTGCAAGGAACTGCTGCTGCCCGGTACGGCGGTTCGGCTGGAAGTGTCGGACAACCCGAAACGCAAAACAAAATATGACCTTGTGGCGGTACATAAGCAGGGGCTTGGTTGGGTCAACATGGACAGTCAGGCACCCAACAAGGTAGTAGGAGAGTGGCTTGCAAAACAGGGCTGCGACTATATCAAGCCGGAATTTACCTATGGGAAGTCCCGCATCGACTTTTATATGGAAAAGGGCGAGCAAAAGTATCTGATGGAAGTCAAGGGTTGCACACTGGAAGTGGACGGTATCGGCTACTTCCCGGATGCACCTACCGAGCGCGGCGTGAAGCACCTGCACGAGCTGGCGCAGGCACAGCAGGCAGGGTATCGGTGCGCAGTGGCTTTCGTGATTCAGATGGAAGGCATCACCGAGGTGCGGCCAAATGTCAGCACACAGCCGGAGTTTGGTACGGCACTGGCCGAAGCAAAGGCCGCAGGTGTGCGGGTGCTGTTTCTGCTCTGCCGTGTGGGGCGTGACAGCTTGGAAATCGCGGAGCAGAGGGAAGGCTGAAAAATTTTTCAGAAAACCTCTTGACCCTGACGCAGCGTCATAGCGTATACTGTGGCTGTCGCAAGGGAGGACAGCAAGATGATGACAGTGAACGAAGTGAGCAAGCGGACCGGAGTGAGCATCCGGACCCTGCAATATTACGATAAAATCGGTCTGCTGCGCGCGGCGGGCCGTACCGAAGCAGGCTATCGGCTGTATGACGATGCCGCGCTGGAACGTTTGCAGCAGATCTTATTGTTCCGGGAACTGGAATTTCCGCTGAAGGACATCCAGAAAATCGTGGAGAATCCTGCTTTTGACCGGCAGAAAGCACTGGAACAGCAGATCACACTTCTGACATTGAAAAAGCAGCATCTTGAAGATCTGATCGGCCTTGCGCAGAAAATTCGATCCACAGGAGGAATGGTTATGGACTTTACCGCATTTGATACGCGGAAGATCAAGAAGTATACCGAGCAGGCCAAAAAGGAATGGGGCGAAACGCCGGAATACAAAGAGTTTGAGGAAAAAACTGCCCATAAGACCGAGAAAGAGGTCAAGGACATGAGCAGTCAACTGATGGACATCGTGGCGGCATTCGGCGGGATGCAGAGCAAAGACCCGGCGGACTCTGAAGTGCAGGCACAGGTGAAGAAGCTGCAGGAGTTTATCACAGAGCACTACTATAACTGTTCCAAGGTAATCCTGAATCAGCTGGGGCAGATGTATGGGGCAGGCGGAGCATTTACGGAAAACATCAATGCTGCCGGCGGTGCCGGTGCCGCAGAATTTGCGCAGAAAGCCATTGAGATTTATTGCAAGTGAGCCCAAAAACGCTTTGCGTGATTCAGTTACAGAAATCATAAATAGGAAATGTTATCATATAGATACAAGAAACACACCGATAACATTCCAATGGAGGATTTCGATATGAAGGCAAAGTTTTACATCTGCAATCACTGTGGCAACCTCGTCACTACCATCCATAACGCAGGCGTTCCACTGGTCTGCTGCGGGGAGAAAATGAAAGAGCTGGTTCCCAATACGGTGGAAGCCAGCGGCGAGAAGCATCTGCCGGTGGCAGAGCTTTCCGGCAGTCGTCTCACGGTCACAGTGGGCGCGGTGGAGCACCCCATGGCGGATGTTCACTATATTCAGTGGATTTTTGTGGAGACTGAGAACGGCGGGCAGATCCGCTATCTGAATCCGGGGCAGGCTCCCAGCACTGTTTTTGAACTGGGCAGTGAAAAGCCGGTGGCCGTTTACGCATACTGCAATCTGCATGGGCTCTGGATGACGAAACTCTGATACAATCAATGCAAACGGGGAGTGATTTGATGTCACTCCCTGTTTTTTGATGAGAACTTTATGCGGTTCTTTTGGTTCGGAACTGTGTATAAATGGGATGGATAAAATGAGTAGGCACACTATATGCGTTTGTTAAACGCTGACAGCATTCAATTTTTTGCGTGGAATCGTGAAAATGAGACCTGTGAAAAACATAGAAAATTTGATATGGTTGCGCTGCAAACTAAGACATATTGATGTTTTTGAAACGAGTTTATAGTGAAACATGTGTAATTCGAGTGCAGATATTCATTCTTGTGAGTTTGTTGTGTGAATTTGTCACGTTCCGCCGCAAAAAAAGGACTTGACGGAAAAAATACTCTGTGGTAATTTATGAGCAAATTCGCTTTTGTGAAATAAAGTTGAATTTGAATCCGCATGCATTATCCTGGTATGCGGAAAAGGAGAAAGCATCTTTATCGCAGGGAGGATTGCAAACAAAACCCAGTTCCTCCGCCCAAACCGCTGCGTAGCAGCAGAAAGGACGACCGAATATGAGTTATGACAAAGTGCAAGTCGGCAACAGAATCCGCGGAAGCCGCCTCGAAAAAGGCTGGACGCAGGAACGGCTTGCAGCAGAAGCTGAAATTTCAGTGCAGCAGCTTCGTGCATTGGAAAAAGGACAGCGCAATCTGGGAGTAGACCACTTGGGACGCCTGTCGGATGCAATGGGAGTCAGCAGCGATTTCCTGCTGAAAGGTTGTTCTGAAAACAGTACATTGGTTTGCAAGATGCTGGATGACCTCAAGAAAAAATTGCAGCCGTCAAAGTAAATCGCAGAAAAATGAGCGGTTTTGCCGCAAAAACAGTATATTTTAGCGCTTTACAGCAATGAAAGTACTTGATATAATATCGCCATGGCGCAGGTTTCAGTTGCGCAAGAGGGAAAATTGCCTGAAATGCATTAAAGGCTGATAATACTCCGGGAGCTGCTCACAAGAGCAGCTCCATCGAGTCGCGGTCATTGTGCATTTTCAAGCTGAAAACAGGCCGGGACTCGGAAAAGGAGTCTCGGCCTGTTTGTGTTTCCGGCGCAAAGGAAAGGATTGAACAATGCGATTTGATGCAAAAGAATTCGGCGGACGTATCCGCGATTTGCGGAAAAAGAAGGGGGATTACACAGGAACAGTTGAGTATAATGCTGAACGTTAGTGCGAACCATCTTGCAAAAGTTGAAACGGGAAGCCGCTGCTGCTCGATTGAGTTGCTGCAGGATTTTTCGTCCTGCCTGAATGTCAGAACGGACTATCTGCTGAACGGAGATGCACCGCATAACAACCATCTGAGGGAAAGACTGACGTTTCTTGCACAGGAATTAGAAAAGATTACGGCGGACCTCCCGGTATGGGGATAGGAAAAGCAAAATCCTCTTTTTCAATGCCCAAAAGCGTGGTAGAATAGAGCTGAAACGGAGGACGTTGCAATGGACTGGTCGAAGGCAAATTGGAAGCTGTTTTGTGCGTGCATCGGGGAATGGCAGGAAACATATATCAAACGCTTGAATGAGCAATATATCGAAATTTTAAGCGGAGACGGTTTGGCTTCGGATAAATTCTGGAAGTTGAATCAGCGCATCCAAGAGGATAAGAAGAATCTTGGTGTAAAAATGTCGCTTCGTAAGCCGGATATCGCACTGACGCTTGTCAATCTGTTGAATGAGAATGTTATCTCATTGGATGACCTGAACGGGTTCAGCAAAGAATTGCAAGAAAACGTAAAGCAATTGAAGATAAGACTTGTTGAATGAGAATGAAAAGGAAAATTACTACGCAACAATGAAGATTCTGGTCAGCGCCTGCCTGCTGGGCGAAAACTGCAAATACAGCGGCGGAAACAATTACAATCAGGCGGTCTGTGATTTTGCGCGGGGGCATCAGGTGGTTCCGGTCTGTCCGGAGGTTTTGGGCGGCCTGCCCACACCGCGGTGCCCGGCGGAAATCGTGCAGGGCGTTGTCACGAACAAAGAGGGCATCAATGTGGACCGGGAGTTCCGGGCAGGTGCAGCGAAAGCCCTTGCCATTGCAAAAGAAAATGGGGTGGAGCTTGCCATCCTGCAATCCCGCAGCCCCAGCTGCGGCGTGAAGGAAATTTACGACGGAATGTTTTCCGGTACAAAAATCTCCGGACAGGGCGTTTTTGCGAAAATGCTGATGGACGAAGGCGTCCGTGTTCTGGATGCCGGGGAATTGCCTAAAATTATCTTGAAAAATGAGGACGGAAAATGTCAATCAAACTGATTTGCAGCGACATTGACGGTACGCTGCTGCAATACGGCAAAAAGGAACTGGAAGACGAGATCTTTGAGCAGATACGGGAGCTGCATCGGCGCGGTATTTTGTTCTGCCCGGCATCCGGCCGGCAGTATACCAGCCTGCGCAAGCTCTTTGCACCGGTGGCAGACTGCTGTGTGTTTCTTTGTGAGAACGGCGGCGTGATCTATAAAGACGAACAGTGCATCGCCAAGAACCCGATGCCCCGTGCACTGGCCGAAGAAATCGCCAACGACCTGTGGACCCGCAGCGACGGGCAGGGCGAAGTGATGCTCTCCGGTCAGAATACTGCATACCTGATGGAGCGGGGTCTGGGAATGCTCAAGCGTATTCAGTTCATCGGGAACAACTATCAGATCATTCATGCCCCGTCTGAGGTGCCGGAGGAGATCACAAAAGTATCGGTGTATCTGCACGAAGGCGTAGAATCTTACACGGAACGGTTTGTCCCACGATGGAAAGAGGCGAACTGCGCTGTGGCAGGGCCGTACTGGATCGACACCACCTTTGCCAACAAGGGCATCGGTGTGCGCAGCATCTGCAAGACTCTGGACATCGCCCTTGCCGATGTGATGGCTTTTGGCGACAATTATAACGATGTGTCGATGCTGGACATTGTGGGTGTGCCCTACATTATGGATGGTGCCGCCGCACCGCTGCGGGAAAAGTACCCGAACCATACACCCCGCCCAGAGGATGTGCTGCGGGAGTTCTTGAAGCAGAACTGAATTTTGCACGCATGTGTGCAAAATTCAAAATGATACGATATAAGGAAATATTTTGACATGACGAAAGTGCTTTTCATCTGCCATGGCAACATTTGCCGCAGCCCCATGGCGGAATTTGTGATGAGGGACTTAGTGGAAAAGGCCGGGCTTTCCGACCAGTTTGAAATCGCATCCGCCGCCACCAGCACCGAGGAAATCGGCAACCCGGTCTATCCGCCCGCCCAGCGGAAGCTGGCCGAGCACGGCATCTCCTGCGAGGGTAAAACCGCCCGGCAGATGACCCGGAGGGATTACGAAACCTACGATTACCTGATCGCCATGGATCACAACAACCTGCGCAATATGGCGCGCTTTGTGGGCGGCGACCCGGAGCATAAAGTGTCTCTGCTGATGGATCATACCCGTCGCCCCGGCGATGTGGCCGACCCATGGTATACCGGGGACTTTGAAGCTACCTGGCAGGATGTGCTGGAAGGCTGCACGGCCTTGTTGGAAGAACTGCGCTGACAGGAGAATTTTATGACAGAGCGTTATTGTGAAGGTGAACGGTTTGCTGACCTGTCGTTCACCGAGGAGACTTTTGAGGACTGCGACTTTACCGACTGCGTGTTTGTGGATTGCTCCTTTACCAAATGCGAACTGAATCATACCACGCTGAACGAGTGCAAATTCGTGCGGTGTGAGATCACAGGTCTGCGCAGTACCCATTCCTCGGTGCAGTCGCTGGATTTTGAGGACTGCCGCCTGAATGAAATCGAGTGGGCACCGCTGATGTCCAACGGTGCCTTCCCAGACCCCATTCACACGCTGAAAGAGTGCAGTCTGAAATATAACACCTTCACCGAAATGAACTTTAACCGTTTCAACTTTTCAGACGGAAACGAGATCGTCGGCTCTATGTTTGCCAAATGCGAGATGCAGCTGGCGAATTTCAAGGGAGTGGAACTTCACGAAACGGAGTTCTACCAGTGTGATCTGCGCAAGGCGGATTTCCGGGATGCTACAGGCTATAAGGTGGACATTCTGGGCAGCCGCCTGAAGGATGCGAAATTTTCCCTGCCGGAAGCGGTGAATCTGCTGGCAGATTTGAAGATCAAGCTGTCGTAAGAAGGAGAAAAAATGCGTCAACTCATCATTGCACGAAAAGACCTGCAGATGTCTCCCGGTAAGCTGGCGGCGCAGTGCTGCCATGCTTCGCTGGCATTCCTCACCGACCCCATCGGCATGGGACAGGGCGTGGAACCCATTGAGAAAGACGGAGAAATTACCGGCTATCGGGCAGAAATCATGTTGGATAAGGCAACTTACGAAGAGTGGTTCGATGGCTCTTTTACCAAAACTATCTGCGGGGCAAAGAACCGCAATCAGCTGTTGAAAGCAAAGACCATTGCCGAAGAACTGGGGCTTGTGGAAAACAAAGACTTCTTCCTTATCCGGGATGCCTGCCACACCGAGTTGGAACCGGAAGAATTTGATGAAAACGGAGAAGGCATGACCCTGACCTGCATCGGTTTCCGCCCGCTGCCGGATGAAATTGCACATCAGATCAGCCATAAATTTCATTTGTATTGATTCCTGATTTACGGAATACGAAAGAAAGTCCCGGCCATTCTCCTGTGATTTGCAGGAAAATGGTCGGGATATTTTGCTTTTTATTGAAGAGTCATCCACGCCGCCAGTGCACCCGCTGTCTGCTGTTGCTGTTCCTCGGCGGAGATAACAGGCGCGCCGTCGCCCTTCTGGGCACCGTAGCTGCCGAATCCGGCATGACAGCCGCCGTCAATGACCGTTTCGGTAGTGTCCTGCGGAAGATTTACGCGGTCGGCTTCGTACTTTTCGCGGTTCAGTACGCCGTCCTCGCTGCCGTAGGCGGCATAGACCCGCAGGCCGCTGTCGGTCAGGTCTGCGTGGTAGTAGTCGCTGACGTAAACGCCGGACGCAACGCAGACGGCCAGCAAAACAGCCAGCAGGCAGAGGAACACTCTGCGGGGAAACGATTTTTTCTTCTGGTTCTTCATAGAACTCCTTTATTTTATAAGCATTTTCCGCAGTCACTGCAGCCGTTGCAGATCAACTTGCTGCCGCAGGTCTCGCAGTTTGCGCGGAAATGGGGCACATAGAGATCTTCCTGCGGGATAGGGTAGCCCCAGTCGTCCACGAGGTCAAAATGAATGGGCCTGCCCTGAAAATTCATGCCGGATTTACAGGCCATTCGGCTTTGCAGCTGCTTGTTTGGCAGGTGGTAGCGCCTGCCGTCCTTGATGAACACGGTGCCGGTCTCGATAAAGCAGAAGGTTACGTTGGCATCCACGCATTCCTGCCGGAGAGACTTGACCCAATCGAAATTGCAGGGGCGGGCACCATCGTAGTTTTCGCCGCCGCAGATGACCTGCTCGATTTGCCCGGCGGTAAGGTACTGCCGGATGCTTACTGGCCCGATGAAGGGCGCGCACATGATGCCCTTGTGCTTGAAGGGCAGGTCAAACAGAATGGGAATGCGCTCATCGGCGCGGCGCTGATTTTCACAGGTGACGTTGAAAAAGATGTTGTCCCAACCGCTGCCCCAGTCCGGCGGCAGGCACTCCCGTACCCGCTGCGGCCGTTTGGTGAGCAGAAAAAACACCACATCGCTGCGCTGGCGCATGATGTCCCACGCCTCAGCCCGCCACGGGTCGGCTTCTTCCAAGAAGAAATCCGACGTCATGCAGACCCGGATCTGCTCGCCACTCTGGATTTTGTAGTGTCCGGTGCGGTCTTTCTGGAGCGGGTAGGAAAAGCCGCTTTTCGTTTTGTAGATCTCGGCCCCGTTCTGGTTCCGCATCCGGTCGAGAAAATACATGTAGCAGTTCTGACAGCCCTCACTGCACTTGACGCAGCCGTGCCATGGATTCCAGATGTCGTGCAGGAAGCTCACCTTCTTTCGGTACCTATTATTATAATAGCTGCGCGGACAGGAAACAAGAGCACCCCTTGCACCGCCCCGCCGGATGTGATAGGATGAAGAAAACCATGTGAGGGAGGAACTACCATGCCGTTTCTGATGATCCGCAACGACATCACCAAGGTAACAGCGGATGCCATCGTCAACCCCGCCAACCGGAACCTTTTGCAGGGCAGCGGCACCAGCCGCGCCATCTATCAGGCGGCAGGGGAGCAGGAGTTGACCGCCGCCGGTGAAGCCATCGGGCACTGCGAGCCGGGCAGGGCGGTGTGTACCCCGGCATTCGGGCTGCCCGCAAAGTATATCTTCCATGCGGTCTGCCCGGCATGGCACGGTGGATTTTTTGGCGAAGCAAAACAACTGGCTGATGCGTACCATTCTGCACTGGAATTAGCCGCAGAGTACCACTGCGAGAGCGTGGCCTTTCCGCTGCTGTCCAGCGGGAACTATGGCTACCCCAAAGAACAGGCCTTCCGCATTGCGGTGGACACCATCACGCAGTACGTCATGGAGCACGACCTGACCGTGTATCTGGTGCTTTACGACCGGGGCTCGCTGGCCGTGAGCCGGAAGCTGTTCGCCTCGGTGGAGGAGTACATTGACGACCACTATGTAGCACAGAACGATGAAAGCTACGGATTTGGCCGTCGGCGCAGGGAATTGGCAGAGCGGCGGAGGCTTCTGGAAGAAGATGCCGCCGTGCCGATGCTAGGTGCAGTTCCGGCACCCGCCGCGGCACCCAGGACAGCCCGCAGTCTGGAAAGCCTGATGGACAACCTTGGCGAGAGCTTCACCACCCGGCTGCTGCGGCTCATTGACGAGCGGGGGCTGAAAGACTCCACCGTGTACAAGCAGTCCAACATCTCCAGGCAGCACTTCTCCAAAATTCAGTGCAATCGCGACTACAACCCCAAAAAGAAAACGGTGCTGGCCTTTGCGGTTGGGCTGCACCTGTCCGAAGATGAAACCATCGACCTGCTCAAGAGTGCGGGCTATGCCTTTTCGGATGGCTCCAAGCGGGACTGGATCGTGCGGTATTGCCTGGAACACAAAATCTATAACATCAATCAGGTCAATACGCTGCTGTTTGAATACGATCAGGAACAGCTGGGTGCGTAATTTGTCGCCTGCCCGTTGACCTTTTGCCCTCCGGTTTGTGGTATCCTTTTGCCAACGAAAGCGATACACCACAAAACGGAGGGCATTTATTATGAAGAAAAATCTTACCGAGCTTGTTTTCATTCTGGACCGCAGCGGTTCCATGGGCGGGCTGGAGCAGGACACCATCGGCGGGTTCAACGCCATGCTGACCCGGCAGAAGGAGCAGGAGGGCGAGGCCAACGTGACCACGATCCTGTTCGACCATGAGGTGCAGCTGCTGCACGACCGTTTCCCACTGAAGGCTGTTGCACCGCTGACCGAAAAGGACTATTACGTCCGGGGCTGTACGGCGCTACTGGACGCCATTGGCTACGGCGTGGAGAAGATGGCGAACATCCAGCGCCATCTGCCGGAGGACGAGCGTGCCGAAAAGGTCATCTTTGTCATCACCACGGACGGGCTGGAAAACGCCAGCAAACGGTTTAGCTATGAGAAGATCCGCCGGATGATCGAGCGGGAAAAAGAGCAGTACGGCTGGGAGTTCCTGTTCCTCGGTGCCAACATGGACGCTGTGAAGGAAGCTGCCCGCTTCGGCATCTCGTCCGACCGGGCTGTGCGGTTTGAGAATGACGCACAGGGCGTGGCGGTCAACTACCACGTTGTCAGCGAGGCAGTCTCCCGGATGCGGGAAGCACCCTGCTGCGCGTCCATCGGCGCAGAGTGGAAAGAACAAATCGAAGCTGATTTCCAGAAGCGGCATCACGGGTAAGGGAGGAAACAGCCATGTTAGGAGCAATCTTGGGTGACATCGTGGGCAGTCCCTATGAATTTGACCACAACAATTACAAGCACAAGGATTTTCCGCTGCTGAGCGAGAAATCGCACTTCACCGATGATACCGTCATGACCGCTGCGGTGGCAGTTGGTCTGATTGACGGAAAGGGTCTGCCGGAGAGAACATTTTGTGCAGTGCAGCATGAAATGCGGTTCTGGGGCCGTGAATATCCCCATGCCGGTTACGGCGGGATGTTCCGCCGGTGGCTGCACGCAGAAAATCCGAATCCCTATGGCAGTTTCGGTAACGGCTCGGCTATGCGGGTGTCGGCAGCGGGCTGGCTGTTCGATACGCTGGACAAAACGCTGGAAATGGCAAAAGTGACCGCTGAAGTCACCCACAACCACCCGGAGGGCATCAAAGGCGCGCAGGCCACGGCGGCAGTGATTTTTCTGGCCCGTACCGGCCACAGCAAGCCGAAAATCAAACAATATGTGGAGCAGACCTTCGGTTATGACCTGAACCGTACCTGCGATGAAATTCGGCCGACCTATCATCATGTGGAGACCTGTCAGGAAACTGTGCCGGAAGCAATCATTGCTTTTCTGGAAAGCGTCAGTTTTGAGGATGCACTTCGCAATGCGGTCTCTCTGGGCGGCGACAGCGACACCCTTGCCTGCATCACCGGCGGCATTGCCGAAGCTTTTTACGGGATGCCGCAGGAACTGCGGGACGAGACTTTGAAACGTCTGCCGGAGGATATCCGGGAAGCATATGAACTGTTGTGCTTCATGATTGCCAAGATGATATAAAATACGATGATGCGACTGAATTTTGAAAAGATTGCATGGGATTTTATAAAAGTATTATTCTTTTATGAATTTTAGCACTCTTCTATTGACACTGCTAATTAACGGTGCTATAACAGTGGCGTGCTCAGGAGGAAGGGCAAAAGGAGAGCCGCAAGGCTCCCCGGAAAGCCCTTCTGAATGGACGCTTCAGATTTTTTGCCCCGACCCGAACGCCGGGATTGGAGGAATGATTTATGCTTATGCCGACTGTTTTCCATGAAAACCTGTTCGATGATTTCTTCGATCCGTTCTGGAATGACGCTGCACTGGAACGTATGATGAACCGTGAGGCTCGTGATACCTTTGGTAAGCGCGGTGCAAACATGATGAAGACCGATGTCAAACAGACGGACAACGGCTACGAAGTAGCGGTTGACCTGCCGGGCTGCAAGAAGGAAGACGTTCAGATGGATCTGAACGACGGCTACCTGACCATTCAGGCAGTGCGCAGCCACAGCAACGATGAAAAGGATAAGAAGGGCCGCTATCTGCGGCGCGAATCCTTCTCCGGCACCTGCGCGCGCAGTTTCTACGTGGGCGATGTGAAGAAGGAAGACATCCACGCAAAGTTCGAGGATGGCGTCCTGCACGTCGAGCTGCCTGCTCCTCAGCAGACGAAGGCTTTGCCTGAGAACCCGAACCTGATCGAGATCGAGTAAAACGCCGGTCGTGTGCGCCAAGGCACAACGCACATAAGGTGGCCCCGGAGAGCTGTAACAAGCCCTCCGGGGCCATTTTTGTTTCCCGACATCTTTTCCGTAGCGGCAAGGCGTGGTAGAATAATGGCAGAACCAATCCACAGGTGAGAAAATCGAACTTCAGAGAGAGGAGATGTTTCTATGCAGTCTGATGAGCTGAAACGCCGGATCTCGGCAGGCAGAGGAGATGCTTTGGCTGATCTGGTTTTGAAAAATGCCAGAATCGTCAATGTGTTTACCGATGAGATCGACACCGCTGATATTGCCATCAGCGGAAATTCGATCGTGGGCGTGGGCACGTATCATGGCCGGAAAGAAGTTGATCTGCACGGCAAATATGTCTGCCCGGGCCTGATCGATGGGCATATTCACATCGAAAGCTCCATGCTCTGTGGTCCGGCTTTCGAGCAGGCAGTGCTGCCCCACGGTACCACTGCAGTGGTCACAGACCCACACGAGATCTCGAACGTTGCGGGGCTGGAAGGCTTGGATTTCATGCTGGAAACGACAAAAAATCTGACCCTTTCGGTTTATTTCATGCTGCCCTCCTGTGTGCCGGCCACGGATCTGGATGAATCCGGTGCGGTGCTGAACGCAGAACAGCTGCGGCCTTACTACGGCAATCCCCGCGTGCTGGGGCTTGCGGAACTGATGAACGCCTATGGAACGGTGCGCTGTGACCCGAAGATCCTGCAGAAGATCCGCGACTGCACCGAAGCGGGAAAGATCGTGGATGGCCATGCGCCGCTCTTGAGCGATAAGGACCTGAATGCTTATATTGCGGCAGGCGTTCAGTCCGATCACGAGTGCTCCAACATCGAGGAAGCCATGGAAAAACTCCGGCTTGGACAATATATCATGGTCCGGGAAGGAACGGCTGCCAAAAATATGGAGGCCCTGATGCCGCTGTTCCGGGAGCCCTATTGCAGCCGCTGTATGCTGGTGACAGATGATAAGCACCCCGGTGACCTGCTGGACAGCGGACACATCGATTCCAACATCCGTAAAGCGATCCGGCTGGGCGCAGACCCAGCAGTGGCCGTCAAAATGGCAACGCTGGTCCCGGCACAGTATTTTGGGTTCAAGCAACGCGGTGCCGTAGCACCGGGGTACCGGGCAGATCTGGTTGTGGTTCCTGATCTGGAATCCTTTACGGTCGAACAGGTTTACAAGAATGGCACGCTGGTGGCCGAGCACGGAAAAACGCTGAAACCCGCACCGTTTGACATCGACCGTGTGAGATTTTCCCACGTTATGGATTCCTTTGATCTGGATGAGATCACACTGCAGGACCTGGAACTTCGGGAAAGCGGGGAGCAGGAGCGTGTCATCTGCCTGAACCGGGGCGAGCTGCTTACGGAGGAAAAAATCATCCCGTTCCAACGGCATCCGGGCAAAGCTCCCGGTGTGGACCCGGAACACAACATCGTAAAACTGGCCGTTTTTGAGCGGCATCATCACTCCGGCCATGTGGGCATTGGCTTTTTAGGAAACTTCAGCCTGAAATGCGGAGCCGTTGCATCGAGCATCGCACATGATTCCCATAACCTGATTGTGGCAGGGGACAACGATACCGATATGATGCTGGCCGGCAACACCGTGCGGAAAAACAAAGGCGGACTTGCATTTGTGGCAGATGGACAGGTCGTGGCAGAACTTGCGCTTCCGGTGGCCGGATTGATGAGCACCGAAAGCGCAGAGAGCGTTGCGGCGAAAATGCAGGCGCTGAACGATGCCCTCAAGGCACATGGTGTAGCGGAAGACATCGGCATTTTTATGACCCTCGCCTTCGTCAGCCTTCCGGTCATTCCCAAACTCAGACTGAATACATACGGCATCATCGATGTAGCGCAGCAGAAAGTCGTTCCGGCTGTTTTTTAATAGGCAATAACAAAAATACTGCCGGAGACCGACCCGAATGGTCTGTCTCCGGGCCATTTGCAAAAATATATCCTATGCTGGTGGCAAAGGCAGTCCGCAAGGGGCGGACGCAGGCAGAAGTAGATGAAATTATTGGGTGGCTGACGGGTTACAGCGCCCCGCAAATTGAGGCTGCGGTGCAGAATGGAACGCTGTATGGAGATTTCTTTCGAGATGCTCCGCAGCTCAATCCGGACCGGGTGCTCATAAAGGGCAGCATCTGCGGCGTAAAGCTGGAGAGCATCGAAGAGCCGCTGATGAAGGAGATCCGCTATTTGGACAAGCTGGTGGATGAGCTGACTAAGGGCAAAGCGATGGAGAAGATCAAGCGGACAAACAAATGAGGAAAAGCAGCCTATTATACACCGACAGAGAATGTGGTATAATCCTTGAAAAAACACTGTATGGAAAGGACAAACATGATGAACGCTCTGGATATTATGAAACGCCCTGCCGCCTACGTCAGCGGCTATGAAAACACCCCCACGGAGGAACAGAACCGTGCAAAGCAACTGTGCTGGGAGTACAACCGCACCGCTCCTAACGAACAGGAAAAGCGGCGCAGTATCCTGCAGACCCTGCTGGGCACCTGCTCTCCCATGACCGGCATTGAGCCAGATTTCCACTGTGACTATGGCTTCAATATCCATACCCACGGCTTGGCGGTCATCAATTATAACTGCGTCATTCTGGATACCTCTCCGGTAAACATCGGAGCAGGTGCCTTTATTGCCCCCGGCGTATGCCTTGCCTGCTCCGGTCATGCCATCGACCCGGAGCAGCGCAGCCACGGCATTGGCACCTCGGCACCCATTACGCTGGAGGAAAACGTCTGGATCGGCGCAAATTCCACCGTCTGCGGCGGCGTTACCATCGGGGCAGGCTCGGTTATCGGGGCGGGAAGCGTCGTCACTCATGACATTCCCGCCGGCGTCATCGCTGCGGGGGTGCCCTGCAAGGTGATCCGCCCCATTACCGAAAAAGATAAGTTCAAGCCGGAGGATATTCTGTTCTGAGAAATTCAGATTGGAAACGCTGGAAAAACATACGCACAAGCCCTCCGGGGACATTTTTGTTTTTCGCCATGCTTTTCTGTGGGGAGAAGGCATGGTATACTGAAACCTACAACTCGGAATTTGAAGAGGTAGTTAAGATGAAAGACGGAAAACACCCCAACCCCAATACAATCCATCCAATTGCAGGGTATGATAAAGAAATATATGCGAAGCCGACGATTACAAATCCGAATATTATTGTCGGGGACTTTACTTATATTGCCGATTCGGATTTTGAAAGTCATGTTTCACACTTATACGAGTGGAATGATGACAAACTCATCATCGGAAAGTTCTGTCAAATCGCCGCCGGAGTTGAGTTTGTGATGAACGGTGCAAACCATCAGATGAACGCCGTCTCTACATTCCCGTTCTATACCTTGGAGGGATGGGAAATGTCGCCGCCTGCAAAGACGGATCTGCCATTAAAAGGAGATACCGTTATCGAAAATGATGTTTGGATCGGGCAAAATTCGGTAATCCTTCCCGGCGTTCACATTGGAGATGGTGCAATCATTGGTGCAAACAGCGTTGTGGGAAGTGATGTTCCACCATATACGAAGGTCGTTGGGAATCCTGCAAGAGCAATTCAAAAACGCTTTGACGATAAACTGATTGAATTGCTGCTGAGATTCAAGTGGTGGGATAGGAGCATTGACGAAATCAACCGGCTGATTCCAATCTTGACTTGCAGTGATTTGGATAAAGTGAAAGCTGAAATCAAAAAGCAATTAGGCTGACAACTTCGCGTTTATCAAGGTGAACATTTAAGTATTAAAAACGGGAGTGGAACAAATGATGACCATTGCACAGATCATGGAAAAGATGATCGCCTTTTCCGAAGGGAATATCCATGACATCACGCACCTAAGCTGCGTGTGGACCTATGCCAAAACCATTGGTGAGCTGGAGGGGCTGGACGCAGACACGCAGTTTATTCTGGAGGTGGCGGCCATCACCCACGATATCGCCTGCCCGCTCTGCCGCAAAAAGTACGGCAACACCAATGGTAAATATCAGGAGCAGGAGGGTGCCCCGCTGGTGCGGGAGTTCTTGGCGGATACCGGCATGACAGCGGCACAGATCGACCGTGTGGCCTATCTGGTAGGGCACCACCATAGTCCGGCGCAGATCAACGGCATTGACTATCAGATTCTGATTGAGGCAGATTATATCGTCAATGCGTCCGAAAGCGGGTACGACCGGCAGGCAATCCGAACCTTTATGGAACATACGATGAAGACGGTCGCAGGTATCCGGCTGACGAAAACAGTGTTTGGAGTGTAAAAATGATTCAGAAGCATTGCTTTGAATGCGGTACGGCATTGATTGAAAAAGAACTGGAAGAAGAGGGCATTGTGCCTTATTGCCCGAAATGCCAGCAATACCGGTTCCCGATGTACAATGTGGCAGTCAGCATGATTGTTGTGGATGAGGAAACCGGGAAAATTCTGCTCATCCAGCAGTACGGCAAGCCCTCTTATATTCTGGTGGCTGGATATGTGAACCGCGGTGAGGCAGAAGAACACGCCGTGGTGCGGGAAGTCCGGGAAGAAACCGGGTTGGAAGTAGAGCACCTCCGGTTCAACCGTACCAAGTTTTTTGAGCCGTCCAACACGCTGATGTGCAATTTTACGGCTTTCGTCAGAACCGCAAAGGCGCTGCATATCAACCACGAAGTGGACCGCTGCAAGTGGTTCACCCCACAGGAAGCCAAAGAAAACATCCGTCCCAACAGCCTTGCAGCGGAATTTTTGAATGCGTATCTGGACGAAGTGGGGAATAAGCCGATGGAGATGTGATCCGTGACGGAACCACGGGAATTTTGACGGAGAGTATGGAAAAAAGTTGGTTCGGCCTGTTTCGGTTGACTTTTTTATAAAGAATCGGTATATTGATACTATATAGTATCAATAAGTATCAACTGCGAGGTGGACAGAATGGATGGGGCACAGTTTGCCAAAATGCTTTCAGATAAGCATTTGTTTGAACTCAATCGGATGGAATACAAGTACTCGACTGTCAGCGTCAAAGAATTTGCCGAATTGCTGCAGCAAAACTTTGCGCAGCCTCTGCCGTTGACTGATTTTTCTGGAAATAAGCTGTTTTACCTGCCGAACCTCGCGCAAATTTCAACAAATGGTATGAAGCAGTTGCTCTCTGTCCCTGTCAGTGGACAAAACTTCGGTTTGTCGGCGATGACCGAGGAAATTTATGCTACTTTTCAAATTGAAAGTATCCGCTCGACCCGCAGCAGTATCCGTTATATCCTCGATGGTTATGCCCCTCGTGATGAACAAGAAGCCCGCATCTATGGTATGAAGCGCGGACTGGAGTTTATCGCGAATCGTCAGAATACGATCACCGAGCAGAATCTGCATCACCTATATCAGATCAGCACAGGGGATTATCTCCCGGATGAAGATCGATTACTGCCAAACCACTTTTATCGGCATGGCGAGGTTTTTATTGTGGGCGGTGAAGAACCCAGACCGGGACTTCCGGCAGAGCGGCTTCCCGGTGCCATGAAATGTCTTGTCGATTTTGCGAATGCCAATGACGGCATCAATGAGCTGCATAAGGCTGCCATTCTGCACTTTGCTTTTGCGTACTACCACCCCTATTTTGACGGGAATGGACGCACTGCACGGCTATGTCACCTCTGGTATCTTGTTCAGCAGGGCTATCCTGCGGCACTGTTCACGCCGTTTTCCCGATACATCGCTGAAAACAAGGGCGCATATTACAAAGCCTACGAACGCGTGGAGAGAAATGCTCTGATTTCCGGCTATACGGATGTGACTCCCTTTCTGTTCTACTTCTGCAATGAGGTCTATAACCGCCTGCAGGTGGATGCAGTCCCGCCGAAAACTGATTTTGAGGTATATCAAACTGCTCTTGCGGAAGGAAAAATCACAGAAAAAGAACGGCTGCTCTGGGAGTATGTTCTGTCTGCTTATGGTGCAGAGGAGTTTACCACAAAGCAGCTGGAAAAGGATTTCCGAAACGCTGCGTATGCAACCATTCGGACGTTTGTGATGAAATTCCATGAGATGGGGCTGCTTACTGCAAGAAAAGCAGGAAACAGGGTGTTCTATCGTGTCGGTAGAGCGTCTGATGTCCTATCATTGTAATGAGGCGAAAAATTCAAGGGGGAATTTGCCATGCTCCAACCCGGATTGTATGAACAGGTCATCAATAACGCACTGAGCAGCGAGCTTTCAGAGATTCCGGAGGCCCGTAAGTCCACTGCACCCATCGATACAGCAGAGGCGTCCAAAGTTTTGGCGCAGTATCTGACCGATGTGGTGCAGAAGGGCCTTGAGAATGTACAGGACAACGGTGGAGGACTCGAAGCGCAGATTCAGCTGGCAAATCAGATCGTAAACACGATCCAGAACACCACACAGGAAGCTGACTTTGCTTCGCTGGGCATTGACCAGCAGGCAGAGCAGCTTCTTGCGCTTTTACGAGACAACGACCCGCGCCTTGTCACAGGAAAAAGCGCAAAAGAGCTGGAACGACCGGAAACGTCTCTTGCGCAAAGCTCGTTGTTCACCGGTGCCATCCACGAGCCGCAGATGTACACTGAACTGAAAAAGGAGATCGTGTCTGCCGACCACATCGACATGCTGGTATCCTTCATCAAGTGGAGCGGTCTGCGCCTGCTTATGGACGAGCTACGACAGTTTACCCAGAACGGCGGAGAGCTGCGTATCATTACCACTTCCTACATGGGTGCCACCGATGTAAAGGCTATCGAAGAACTGCGCCAGCTGCCCAACACGAAAATCAAGGTCAGCTACGACACCAAGCGCACCCGACTCCACGCCAAGACGTATGTGTTCTACCGGGATACCGGTTTCACGACGGCCTATGTTGGCTCCTCCAACCTGTCCAACGCGGCCATTTCCAGCGGCTTGGAATGGAACGTGAAAGTGACCCGGAAAGATCTGCCGGAGACGATTGACAAAATTGCAGCCACCTTTGAAAGCTATTGGAACTCCAACGAGTTTGAATATTACGATGAAGGGCAGAAGGAACGCCTGACCCGTGCCTTAAAAGATGAAAGGTACAGCGAAACCGACAACAGTGGCATCTACACGCTGGACATTCTGCCATATTCTTACCAGCAGGAGATTCTGGATAAGCTGGAAGCAGAACGCACCGTGCGAGGGTACAACCGCAACCTTGTAGTGGCTGCGACCGGAACCGGAAAAACTGTGATCTCTGCACTGGATTACAAGCGTTTCTGCAAACAGCATCCGGGTCACCCCTGCCGGCTGTTGTTCGTGGCGCATCGGGAGGAGATTCTGAAGCAAAGCCTGTACACCTTCCGGGCGGTGCTGAAAGACGCCAATTTCGGCGAGCTGTTTGTGGGCAGCCACAAGGCTGACAGCATCGACCATCTGTTTATCTCCATTCAGACTTTCAATTCGCAGGATTTTACCACGAAAACAGATGCGGATTTCTACGATTATATCGTTGTGGATGAGTTCCATCATGCCGCTGCACCGACCTACCAGAAGCTGCTGGAATACTATCAGCCGAAAATCCTGCTGGGCCTGACCGCCACCCCGGAACGCATGGACGGCAAGAACATCCTGGACTATTTCAGTGGGCGCATTGCTGCCGAAATTCGTCTGCCGGAAGCCATTGACCGGAAACTGCTTTGTCCCTTCCAATATTTCGGTGTGACCGACACGGCAGATTTGAGCAGCCTGAAATGGCGCATGGGCGGATACGACAAAAACGAACTGTCTAATCTGTACACCCTCAGCGGTTTGGTGGCAGAGCGGCGTGCCGACCTTGTAGTGAACTCTATCCTAAAATATGTGACGGACATCAACGAGGTAAAAGGCCTGGGCTTTTGCGTTTCCATTGAACATGCCCAGTTCATGGCTGATTATTTCAATGCACGCGGCATTCCGTCCATGGCATTGACAGGAGACTCTCCGGATGAGGAACGCAACGCGGCCAAACAAAGGCTTGTTTCTGGGGAGCTTCGTTTCATTTTTGTTGTGGATATTTATAATGAGGGCGTGGACATTCCGGAAGTGAACACGGTGCTGTTCCTGCGTCCCACGGAATCGCTGACCGTGTTTTTGCAGCAGCTGGGCCGCGGCCTGCGTCTGGCCGAAAACAAAGAATGCCTGACCGTGCTGGATTTTATCGGTCAGGCAAACAAAAAGTATAATTTTGAGGAGAAGTTTGCAGCACTGCTTTCCAATACCACCCGCAGCGTAAGCCGGGAAATCAAAGAGGGGTTTCTCTCCGCGCCCAAAGGCTGCTACATTCAGCTGGAAAAAATCGCAGCAAAGTATGTTCTGGATAACATTAGCGCATCCTATGACCGCACTTCCGGCCTTGTGGCACGGGCAGCCTCCTTCACAGAGGATACTGGCCTGCCGTTGACGCTGGGAAATTTTCTCGATTACTACCATCTCGACCCACGTGCGATTTACAGTAAGAAGGTTAAAAACAAAAATATCTGTTTTACCCGGTTATGTGTTTTAGCCGGTACAGCTTCCGATTTCTCTGAGCCGCTGGAAGAAATCATGACCAAAGCACTTGCACGCTTTGCGGTTGTGGATTCTCGCAGGTGGATTCAGTTTCTGTTGAACCTTTTGCCCAAGTTGGACGACACTGATTTTGCAGCACTATCACCGGTAGAACAGCGAATGCTGCAGATGTTCTATGTAACCGTGTGGGGTAAAGCTGCAGAACATTGGGATGATGAAGAAGTTCTCGATAACCTATATGTTCTCTCGGACAGCCCGGTTTTGCTGAGTGAATTGCAAACACTTTTGCATTATCAGTATAATCGAATTGACTTTATCGATGAGCCGGTAGATGTTGGTTTTGACTGCCCGCTGGATTTGCACTGCACTTATACTCGTGACCAGCTGCTGGTGGCGCTGGACTTTCTGAAACCTGCTACTGTCCGCGAGGGCGTGAAATGGCTGCCGGACAAGAATCTGGACGTGTTCTTTGTGACCTTGAATAAAGCGGACAAGGATTATTCGCCAACCACCATGTACAAAGATTACTCCATCAACGAGAGCCTGTTCCACTGGCAAAGCCAGAGCACGACCGCAGAAAAATCGGCTACCGGACAGCGATACATTCACCACAGGGAGAAGGAAAGCCGTGTACTGCTGTTTGTCCGTGAATTCAAGGCGGACTCCCGTTTTGGCGGTGCAGCTGCCTACACCTACTTGGGCACAGTGAACTATGTAACGCATGAAGGCTCCCGCCCAATGAATATTACATGGAAGCTGGATCGTCCGATTCCGGCAAAGTTCCTCAAAAAGACCAATAAACTGGTGGTCGGTTAAAAGGAGAACGTTATGAAAACGATTCGTGTTGTGGCCGCTGTGATCTGCGACGCCATGCAGGAAAAGCGCAAAATCTACGCCACTGCCCGCGGTTATGGCGACTATAAAGGCCAGTGGGAGTTTCCGGGCGGCAAAATCGAGCCGGGCGAAACCCCGCAGCAGGCTCTGAAGCGGGAAATCGAAGAAGAACTGGACACGGAAATCGCCGTGGGGAATCTAGTTGGGACAATCGAGTATGATTATCCGGCGTTTCATCTTTCCATGGACTGCTTCTGGTGTGAAGTGGTTTCCGGTGATCTTGTTCTGAAAGAAGCGGAAGCCGCGCGGTGGCTGACAAAAGATGACATTGATTCCGTTCCGTGGCTCCCGGCGGATCAGACTATTTTGGATGTTATCAGAAGTTCAATGCAGCCAGTGAAACCACTCCATACCAGCGAATATGACAACGAACCTCTGCAGAGATGCTGAGGATTCCCGGAATGAAAGATGAACTGGGCCGTCCCATGATGCTGCTGGTGAAAGCCGCTATTCCGAAAAAATTGTAAAACAGAGGCCTCTGAATCTTTTCCTAATAAGAAAGAGATTCGGAGGCCTTTACTGGTTGATTTAGCTAACAGTCGTGTCGAAAGACATCCCGTCTGAGGGCAAAGCGAAGGTTTTGCTTTTCAGGCGGGATTTTTTTGCTTTTTGGGACTGTTGTATACAATATATGGACTAAGAGGGTGGGTGACTTGGACTACGAGTCCATAAACTTTTGCTCGAAAGTACGATACACTATTGTCACGGCAGCGGCCCACCTCCAAAAGGGAGCGGGAGCCGCAGCCGGGCGGACCTTGAAAATTGAATATGCAGCTTCAGGTACTTCCAGATAATGATACTTCCGTAATTCGCGGCCCGGTCATAAAGAAGACGGGGTGGCCGAGAGGCCAATGGAGTGGTGCAAATCCAACGCCTGAATGTTTCCCTTTCTCAGGGGTGCCGGGGGCAAATTAAGAGAAACCATACAAAACCTTTTCCAAACGCCGTTCGAGGGAAACCACGGACGGCGTTTTTATATATCAGCGAAAAGGAGTACGCAAATGAATCGCAAGACCACAAAAAAGGTGGATGAATCCACCCTGACAACTTTGTGCGCCGTCTGCCGAGGGGCATTTTTGGACGCAAAGGGTGTCCGGCTTCGCAGAGCCGACCCCAGGCAGCTCGTCAAGGATGTCTGCACGTATTGCCAGACACGATATGGGTTTGACTACTACGTTCAGCCCATTGTCCGTAAATCGAAAATGACCGGAAAGGAGAACCGACGTGAAACTGAGCCAGCTTAAAATTGACCCGGAGTTCCAAAGCAAAATTCCGCCGCTGCAGTTTGAGGAAGAACAGCAGCTTGAGCAGAACATCATTGCCGAGGGTCGTCTTCTGAATCCCATCATCACATGGAATGGCTACATTCTGGATGGGCACACCCGCTACCGCATCCTGAAAAAGCACGGCTTTATCAAGTTTGAAGTGGAAGAAATCCAGCTTGCGAACAAGTACGAAGCGCTTGCATGGATCTGCAAAAATCAGCTTGGCCGCAGAAATCTCAGCCCGGAACGAAAGAAGTTTCTTCTGGGCAAGGAGTATGAATCGACCAAACTGGCAGTGGGCGGGCAGCCCGGAAATTGCAATAAAGTAAATCGATGTGATCAAAATGATCACATCGATTTTTATGTTACCGAACAATTGGAGATATCTCAGAGGGGACATCTACTATGCAGACATGGAGCCGCATATCGGCTCGGAACAGGGCGGGAAACGCCCTGTGGTAGTTCTGCAGAACAACATTGGAAACCGTCATTCGCCTACATTGATCGTTGCAACTGTTACCACCCGGACGGAAAAGAAGAAAAAACAGCCCACCCATGTGCTGGTGGATTCCAACCCGGCCTTTGAAGAACCGTCCATGATTCTTCTGGAGCAGATCTTCACGATCGATAAATCCCGCATCGAACGCTTTATGGGCTATGCCAGCAAGGCTGAAATGCTCCGCATTGATATGGCTTTGCTGGTCAGTCTGGCTCTGAACGTTCTGAGCGGAAACCGCAGCGAATAGCGGACAACCAGTAACCCGTAAAAATGAGGTGATAGCGATGTAACCGGAGGTGAGTGAGCCATGCGAAAGAGTGCCCCCATTGAAGTGGTGGTACATTACCCCAAAACGAAAGAGGGATGGGACGAACTCGGAAAACGGGTCGCAACCGCCCACGCCAACTATGTGATCGAAAAAATCGACCGTCTGAACTGCCCCACATGGCAGAAGCTCGAATTGCTGCAGGCGGTGATCGATACTACCAAAGGAACCTACAAACCCAAAGAACACCAAAAGCCCGGCTGGCAGCCGAGCCGATAAACAAAGCCCCACGCTCAACATATGCTTTTCTGCTCTGACCAGAGACGGTCAGATTCAGAGGCAGTGTTGAGCGTGGGGCTTTTTGTGTTACATAAGTTTTTGGAATTTTTCTGACAAAAAAATCATTGATTGTTGGCGGCCAATATGGTATCCTATGGCATTGCATAACACTCAAAACAGTTCCACTTTTTGCTGAAAGAGCGTATCGAAACCGTCCTTTTGGAACAGCAGAAAAAGCTTTTTGAAAAGTAAAAGCTCTTGCGTCCCGTGAAAAAAGAAGGTAATATAAATACAGAGCAAGACACAGAACGCAGGGAGGGATGAAAACCATGTTTTACGAGATCATGCACCGGGAAAGCTGTGTGGCACAACTCAGCACGACAGGGGAATGCAGGGTCTGCCTCGAGGATTTCATGCCCTATGATCTGGTTCTGGTGGAATCGGATGATTTTGACGAGCGCATCAATAATGTAACGAACTTTTACTATTGGTGCGCCTCCCGGATGTTGACGTTGGATCGCACCTACGCCAAGGAAATCCTGAACAGTATCGGTGCATCTCAGAGTGTTACGGACAGGGAACGAGCACAGATTGCATTATCCTACCATTGTCTGTCTTTGCTGGATGTGTTCTGGGTGAAAGAAGAAAACGAGAAGATTCGATTCGAGGATATCAACCTTTTTGCACACTCCTTAAGCAATGCGCTTGTGGATATTGCGCTGCGGGGGCACCAAATGACGGTGACAAACGCCCATCTTCTGGCAAATGACCTGTCTACGGGCGGCTTGTACCCCAAAGCATGGGTGCGCAAAGAGGATGGATTCTATCTTTACAAGGATGGCGGCAGGGATGCGGTGGAACGTGAAGTGCTGGCAAGCAAAATCTGCCGGTGCTTTGACTGCCATCAGGTACTGTATGAGCAGGGAATGTTTGAAAATGAGCTGGTTTCTATCAGCAAAATCATGACATCTCAGCGATACAGTCTTGTGACCTATGCAGCCTATGACGTCTACTGCACGAACCATGATTGGAACACGCTGGATAAGATCTTAGAGCTGGATGCTCCCGGCTACTATATGATGAACATTCTGGATTATCTGGTGGGCAATACCGACCGTCATTGGGAAAACTGGGGTCTGCTGGTAGACAACGAAACCAATCAGCCCATCCGTCTGCATGACCTGATGGACTTCAACCGGGCGTTTCAGCAGTACGACACGCCAGAAGGCGCAAACTGTCTGACCGTGGGAAAACGCCATCTGAGTCAAAAAGATGCTGCAGTGGAAGCGGTGCGGAACATCGGACTGAACCAAGTCCGTCAGGTGGAGCACACCATATTCTCCGAGCATCCGGCATGGAAAGCAACGTTTGAAGAACGACTGCGTGTTTTACGGAACGCCATGTAAGTCAGAGCGAATATCAGAATAATTGAAACAGAATGATTCCATAACGAAAGCCCGTCTGCGCTGCCACATATCGTGGCTTGCAGACGAGCTTTTTCGTTTGGCCGGAGAAAAATTACCATACCTCACATGCGAAGCATAGATGGAAAATCGGAACCAAGGTTTTCCACCAGATGGCAAAAGCACTTCTGACTGATGATCTTTTGTCCACTTTCCCAGCAGCGGATGCTTGTCCGGCCGACCTTCGCATGGTCGGCAAGCTGCTGACGGTTCCATCCCTTTGCCTCCCGGTATCTGCGGAGGAAGTCTCCGCCGCCCCGGTGCAGAAACAGGGTGTAGTCGTCCAGAATGTCCTCCACGGGGATGCCGTAAAGGGCGGCGAGCTTGTCCGCCAGCTCCGGCGTAAAGCTGCGGTGAAATGCGCCGCTTTCCAGATCCTGATAGAGCCATTCTTCCATGCCCACCATGGCGGCAACCTCTTTTTGCAGCAGGTCAAGACCATAGCGGCACCAACGCAGACGGTCCCATGGGTTCGGGATGTCGGCGTAAGAGTGGTACATACGGTAGAACGCCTGCGCCTCTACGGTGGTGCGGGGGCCTGCCAAACTTACCTGTAAGATGTATAGAGGGGTTAGACCACGACTCTCACATGACACCCTCTGAAGTAGAAAAAAGGAACCGCTCTCTTGGCTCCAAAAAAACCATTTTGACGTAGATGCGTTGTTGCATGAGAGGGGTGGGTTCTCTTTTCCATCTGAAAGTGCGCTGGGGAGAGGATAGCATTTTCAATGCACCGGCTGGCGTAGGTAGAAAACCGTGTCCTGCGGGCAGAGTCGAAGGTGTCCACCGCTTTCATCAGGCCGATGGTGCCGATGGAAACAAGGTCGTCCTGATCGCCGGGCAGGGCGTAGTATTTTTTTACGATGTGTGCCACCAGACGCAGATTGTGCCGGATCAGCTTTTCCCGCGCGGCAGGGTCACCGGCACGCAGTGCGGCAAAGGCTTCGGCTTCCTCCTGGGCAGAGAGGGGCCGCGGAAAGCTGCCGCTCTCCAAATGAAGCGCCAGAACCAGAAACTTTGTGGCAAAAAATTGCAGAAGAGATAAAAACATGCAGACCCCTCCCCAAAGCATCATAAACGGTTTACTGCAATTTATGAAGGAGGGCTTGCCCTTTTTCCGGACTCCGGGGCGAAAAGCTCCGCCTCGTTGTCCACAAAATACGGATATAGCAGCTTTGCGGAGCAACGCGCCTGTTACCCGTATATTTTTCCTACAATCTTTCCGCGTGCTGCGGCAGGCAGGAGCTTGCACAAAAGGCTCAGGAATTTATACTGTGCACCGGCAACATAAACGACTGCCGGGTTCTTTTTCTCCACAATACCGGCGATGTACCGTCCAATGCGTGCCGGGTCCATGCCGTTTTGTTCGTCGTGCTCCATCTGACTGACGCTCCGGGAGATACGTCCGCCGTATTCATCATCGCCGAGAATGCTTTTCTGACGTGCTTTTGTAAACCCGGTGCAGATGTCACCCAATTCTACGACGGTAACATGGATGCCGTAGGGCTTGACTTCGTTTGCAAGAGCGTAAGAGTAAGAAGAAACGGCGGCTTTGCTTGCAGAGTAGAAGGTCTGGAACGGAATGTGTGCTACGGCGGCAACGGAGCTGATGTTCACAATATGCCCCTTCCCTTGATGGCGTAGGAAGGGGAGAACTGCTTTATTTACAGTGACTGTCCCGAAAAAGTTCACATCAAACTGTGCTTTGGCTTGCTCCATGGACGTAAACTCCACCGCACCGGAGATCCCAAAGCCTGCACAGTTGATCACAGCGTCGATTTTGGTCTCTTTTTGGATGACCTGCTGCACGGCAGCGTTGACCGCATCCTCATCGGTCACATCGACAGACAGATGGGTAACACCCACCATAGGGATACTTCTGCGGCTGAACTCATAGACGATGCAGCCGTTCTCTTTCAGAGCGGATGCCGTGCACCGTCCGATGCCGGAGCTTCCTCCGGTAACGATGACGACCCTGTTGTTTTCTCCCGCCATGATTTTCCCTCCTGAAAATGTTGATCTGGTTCGAGTATACCGCATCGCAGGGCGGCTGTCTATACGGATAGCCGGATTGTGGAAAAGTACAGGAATCAACTTGCGCAAATTTTTACGCAGATTGGTCTCTCTTTTTTACACAACCAATGCCAATTAGTACTTGAAAACGAAACGCTGCGCAAGTATACTATACTAGTTATATTGTACAAGCTTGATCAAAAATCAGTATGCCAGTTGACCATAAAAGACATACCAGAATTGAAGTGCACGGCAGAATCAAAACCCTACGAGGATAAAAATGAAATTCGATAGAAGACTTACAGATGAGATCTACACTTCCGATACGGTAAGGTTGGGAAAAGATGCATTTCAGGCCATGCAGGAGACGATCTATCATAATGGCGGTGTCGGAACCATTACCGGGTACTATGATGCCGAATTGTCGATCCTGTCGGTCAGTGATCTGCTGCTGCATAATCTGAACCACAGCTATGCATCCCTGATGGAGCAGACAAAGGGTTCGCTGAAGAATCTTTTCTATAAGAAAGATGCCGCATTCCTTGACAATGCACGCTTTCGTCAGCTCCAAGGCGAAGGGGAGGGCCGGATCCTTACAGCAGATGGGTCTCCCGTCTATGTGCGTCTCTACAAAAAAGATACAGTCGATACGGATGGAACACCGATCTGGATCATGTCAGTACAGATGAACTGGGCGTATGAGAACCTTGCGCTGGTTAATGAATCCATCCATTCTGCACTATGGTATTTTGAGTGCAATGAAAATGATGAGATCGTTCATGTGAACTGGAGCCATGCGTTCCGGCAGATCCTTGGATATCATGACATTCTGGATTTTCCGAACAAACTGGATTCGTGGTCGAACCTTCTGCACCCGGAGGACTATGACCGGGTAATGCAGCTGCTTTTGGAAACAATTGCGGACAAAACCAATACTACAAAATATAATGTAGAGTACCGGCTGAAAATGCAGGATGGCCAGTACCAGTGGTTCCGGGCATCAGCGGAGGTGATACGCCGTCTGGATGGTTCGGCCAATCGCATTGCCGGAATCATCAGCAACATTGACGCAGAAAAAAGAAGCCGGATGCAGGCGCAGCGGGCAGCGGCATTTCACCGCGCATTTACCAGCGCAAACCTCTGCGAATACTATGTAAATCTGGAAAAAAACACCTTTGATACTTTCAAAGTGGAGCCTTCTTTGATGACAGCCTTTGAGCAGAACCACACATGGGATGGACTGGTCAGATTCTTTGTGGATAACTATGTGGTTGAAGAGGACAAAAAGTCTGTAACGGATTTCTACAATCGCGCCTACATCACGGAAAAACTAAAGGGGCTGGAGACGGAGCTGCGTCAGGAGTGCCGCATCGTTCTGGATGGAGAGAAACGATGGGTCAGCAACGTGGTCATGCGCGGCGAGATCGAAGATTCCGAATATGCGATGATTTTTCTGCGGGACATCACAGAGTCCAAAGCAGAGACGGCACGGCGGATGCAGATGGCCTCAGATAACGCATCGATGGATCTTTTGATCAAGAGTATGGTGCGTCTGCTGGACCGCTTTGTCGTCTGCGATCTGGAGAATGACCGGTATCGGTTCTATAATCTGCAAGGCGACATGATCTATGCGCCGACGGGGGCTTACCATGATTTTGTGGAGCAGGTGGCGGCAAAGTATAAGACGCTGGAACCATTGGCGGCGATGGACGCATTGTTCTCACCGGAAAATATCCGAAAGAATCTGCAGGGCGAGAACGACATCTACAAATTTGAATACTGCTCCATAGACGAAAATATCTATAAGATCGCATCCTTCATTCCGCTGGAGTGGGATGGCACAAAGCTGGTCAAAGCACTGTTGGCATCTATGGATGTGTCACAGGAGAAAAAGGCCGAGATCGAATCCCATAAGGCACTGAAGGATGCGTACCGGGCGGCGGAAAACGCAAGCCGCGCCAAGACGGAATTTCTCTCCAATATGTCCCATGATATCCGTACACCGATGAATGCAATCGTTGGCTTGACCGCCATTGCGGGTGCGAATATCGAGAGTCAGGACAGGGTGGTCGAGTGCCTTGGCAAGATCACAAAGTCGAGCCGTCATCTGTTGGGACTGATCAATGAAGTGCTGGATATGGCCAGAATCGAGAGCGGGCGAATGAGCCTTGCCGAGGAGGATTTCAGCCTGCCGGAGCTGGTCGATAACCTGCTCACCCTCACAAAACCGGCAATCGACGAGCACAGACATCAGCTCGAAGTCCATATTGAGCACATTGAGCACGAAGCTGTCTGCGGCGACAGCCTGCGCATCCAGCAGATCTTTGTGAACCTGATGAGCAACGCCGTCAAGTACACCCCGGATGGAGGAAACATCACCTTTACGATCAAGGAAAAACCGAACGGCTTCTCGGAGCTTGGCTGCTACGAGTTTTCCATCGAGGACAACGGCATCGGTATGACGCCGGAATTCCAGAAGATCATGTTCGAGCCGTTCAGCCGGGCAGACGATCACCGGACGACCAAGGTGCAGGGCACCGGTCTTGGCATGGCCATTGCAAGAAACATCGTCAATCTGATGAATGGTGACATTCAGGTCGAAAGCGCTCCCAACAAGGGCACGAAGATCACGGTCACGGTCTATCTGAAGCTTCAGGAGAACGAGAAGGAACAGGAAAAAGAACTGCTCGATCTGCCGGTACTGGTCGTGGACGATGACAAGACCTGCTGCGAAAGCACTGTTGCAACCCTTCAGGAGATCGGCATAGCGGGCGAATGGGCCCTGACCGGCAAGGAAGCCGTGGAACGCTGCGCTGCGCGGCACAAGACCGGCTGCGACTATTTTGCGGTGATCTTGGACTGGAAGATGCCGAAAATGGACGGTATTGCAACCGCCAGAAAAATCCGGGAACAGGTAGGAGAAGATGTCACGATCATCATCCTGACTTCCTTTGATTTCAGCGAGATCGAAGAAGAAGCCAGAGCAGCGGGCGTGAATGCTTTTATGGCAAAACCGCTGTTCCGTTCCCGTCTGACGGCAACTCTGCGGCAGTTTACATCCGGGAAGAAGGAGAAAAACGCCCGGAGCTATCTGGAAGACTTTGCGAAGGAAAACTATGCGGGTAAGCGGATCCTTCTTGTGGAAGACAATGCGCTGAACCGTGAGATCGCAACCGAGATCATAGGCATGACGGGCGTGACCATTGACATTGCCGAAAACGGAAAAATTGCAGTCGAAAAGGTGATGGAAGCGCCAGAAAAGTGGTACGATCTCATTTTTATGGACATCCAGATGCCCATCATGAATGGTTACGAAGCCACTGCTGCAATCCGTGCGCTTGCCGGCAGCCGGGGCAAAGTGCCCATCATTGCCATGACGGCAAATGCCTTTGCCGAGGACGTGCAGTTGGCAAAGAACACCGGCATGAACGAGCATATCGCCAAACCGCTTGATTTGAATAAGCTGAACGATGTGCTGAAACGGTGGCTGTGATCTGTGCATTGCAGTATCTGGGCAAGCAGGAACATCACGTTTTGAGGATCTTGTATTGAAATAGCTGCACAACCGCAGCTATTGGGTTGAAAATAAGGCTGAAGCCCCAATTGCTCCAGCCAATGTCAGAGTTTCTTAATTGTCCATCAAAAATACGTTGGTACGTTTTACACTGTGACGATTCAAAAAACAAAGGAGAGGTGTTTTACTATGATCTACAAAAAGCAATACGGTCAACCGTTTGATACCGAAAGTGTAGTGGGTTCTTTTTTGCCCATGATGGAAACGATACCCTATCTGACCAAGGAGCCGGATGGTTTCTCCTATGCCATGGAACCGCAGGATGTCCTGTATGGTCTTGGCGAAAACGTCCGTGGTATCAACAAGCGCGGGTGGGTGTACGAAAGCAAATGCTCCGATGACGGCAACCATACCGAGGGCAAATCCTCGCTGTACGGTGCTTATAATTTTATGATCGTGTCCGGCAAGGATACATTTGGCGTTTTTATCGACTACCCGGGCAAGGTCACCTTTGACTGCGGCTACACCGACATGGATACCTTACGCATCACGGTGGCCGAGGAAAATTACGATCTCTACATCATTGAGGGCGAGAGCCTGACCGATATTGTACGCCAGTTCCGCCAGTTGGTAGGGCGCAGTTATATTCCGCCCAAATGGGCTTTTGGCAACGCCCAGAGCCGCTGGAGCTACATGAACGAGGACGAGGTCCGCGAGGTGGTGGCAAATTACCGTGCCAATCATATGCCGCTGGACGCTGTGGTTCTGGATATTGATTACATGGAGCGTTACAAGGACTTTACGGTGGATGCGCAGCGCTTCCCGCGTTTTGCAGACTTTGCCGCCGAGATGAAAGCACAGGGCATCCATCTTGTCCCCATCATCGATGCAGCAGTCAAGGTCGAAGATGGATATGATGTGTACGAGGAGGGCGTGAAAAACGGCTACTTCTGCACGAATCAGGATGGCACCCCCTTTGTAGCCGGTGTGTGGCCGGGACGGGTACACTTCCCTGATATGCTCAACCCGGAAGCCCGTGCCTGGTTTGGCAGTCAATATAAAGTTCTGCTGGATCAGGGGATCGAGGGCTTCTGGAATGATATGAACGAGCCTGCTATCTTCTACGCAGAGGAAAGACTGAAAAAGACCTTTGCTCAAATTGAGAAATACAGCAAGCAAAACCTGGATATTTCCAGCTTTGGTGCTTTTACCGGCATGGTGGCAGAGCTTTCCAACAACGAAAACGATTATAAGCTGTTCTACCACAACACCAAACAGGGGCGTATGCGGCACGACAAGGTACATAATCTTTTTGGTTATAACATGACCCGTGCGGCAGGCGAGGCTTTCGAGCGGCTGGAGCCGGACAAGCGCATTTTAATATACTCCCGTTCTGCCTGCATCGGGATGCACCGGTATGGCGGCATCTGGACCGGCGACAACCATTCTTGGTGGAGCCACATTCTGCTTGCGCTGCACATGATGCCCTCCCTGAATATGTGCGGCTTCCTGTACGAAGGCCCCGACATTGGCGGCTTTGGCAGCAATACCACGGAGGATCTGGTGCTGCGCTGGTACGGCTTGGGCATCTTCTCTCCGCTGCTGCGGAACCACTCTGCCAACGGCACTCGCCGGCAGGAGCCCTACCGCTTTAAGAACAAGGCTGCCTTTGCCGGTATTTTACAGCTGCGCTACCTGCTGCTGCCCTACATTTACAGCGAGTACATGAAGGCTGCCCTGCACGACGGCATGTACTGTATGCCGTTGGCGTTCGCCTTCCCGGAGGACGACTTTGCCCGCCGGGTAGAGGATGAGGTGATGATCGGTGAAAGCCTGTTGATCGCCCCGGTATATGAGCAAAACGCCCGAGGTCGGTATGTTTATCTGCCGGAGGAGATGCTGCAGGTGCGGGTAAAGTGCAGCGAAAGCAACCGCATGGAAACCAGCGTGCTGCCGGCAGGCCATCATTACATTCCGGTGGAGCTGGATGAAGTGGTGTTCTTTATGCGCAAGGGACACCTTCTGCCCCTTGCCAAGGACGGCAAAAAGATCCAGAGCGTTGCCGATGTGGATTTTGCAGATCTGCGCCTGCTTGCCTATGCTCCCGATGGTGCATCCTATGAATACTATACCGATGACGGCGAGACAAAGGATTACGACAAACCGGAACATTTTGTGCATATCACGCTGGATGCGGATGGAAACGCAAAGAGCGATCGTGCTACGGTCAAAGTAGAAGGATAATCGTCAGTCATTACGCAGTTCCTACAGAGTGACAGCATTTCAGCTTGAAATGCTGCCACTCTTTTTTGTTGTCTATATCACAGATAAAATAGCGTTTCATCTTGAAAACAGCGTAAAGATTTATTATAATAAGATAAATAGTTGTGACTTTTGCAAAGGAGGGCTGAAGTATGGCAGCGCGGCGCACCTATCTGGCAATCGACCTGAAAAGTTTCTATGCCTCGGTGGAGTGCGTAGACCGTCATCTGGACCCCCTGACCACCAATCTGGTGGTGGCGGACGCCTCCCGCACCGAAAAGACCATCTGCCTTGCGGTGTCGCCCTCCCTGAAAGCCTACAAGATACCCGGCAGAGCACGGCTGTTTGAAGCCGTTCAGCGGGTGAAAGAGGTCAACGCTCAGCGGCTGCAAACTGCCATCCGGCAGCAAAAGGCAGTCCGGGGAGAGGATGGAAAATACCACTTTGCCAGCACCTCTTTTGATGCCAATGCCCTGAACGCAGACCCTGCACTGGGGCTGAGCTACATCGTTGCGCCGCCCCGGATGCAGCGGTATCTGGACGTTTCTACCCAAATCTACAAGACCTACCTCAAATATGTGTCCCCGGCGGATATCTACCCCTACTCCATCGACGAGGTTTTCATTGATGTGACGGGCTATCTGCCCTATTACCACATGAGCGCCCACGAGCTTGCCATGACCATGGTGCGGGAGGTGCTGTACAACACCGGCATCACCGCAACGGCAGGCATCGGCACCAACCTCTACCTTGCAAAGCTGGCCATGGACATTGTGGCAAAACACATCCCGGCGGACAAGGATGGTGTCCGCATTGCGGAGTTGGACGAGCAGTCCTACCGGTATCTGCTGTGGAACCACAGACCGCTGACGGATTTCTGGATGACCGGCCCCGGCACCGTCAAGCGGCTGGAAGCCCACGGCATTTATACGATGGGGGACTTGGCACGGTTTTCCATCCACGGAGAAGATCGTCTATATGAAATTTTTGGCGTGGATGCAGAAATCCTCATCGACCACGCATGGGGCTATGAACCCTGCGGCATGGAACAAATCAAAAGCTACAAGCCCAGCACAAACAGCATCAGCGAGGGGCAGGTGCTGACCTGCCCTTACCCCAACGACAAAGCAAAGCTCATCGTCCGGGAGATGGCAGAGATTCTGATGTTCCGGCTCACCGAAAAGAAGCTGGTGACGGAATCCATCACCTTGGAGATAGGCTACGACCGGGAGAACGTGGACAAGGGCGGCTACCGTGGTCTGACCCAGACCGACCGCTACGGCAGGATCATCCCCAAGGCGGCACACGGCACTATCCGGTTTGATGCCCCTACCAATCTGGGCAGCACCCTCATCAACGAAAGCGCAAAGCTGTTTGAGCGCATCACCGACCCGGCGCTGACGGTGCGGCGCATCACCATCAACGCCAACAAGGTCACGCCGGACGAGGGCATCTATCAGGTGGACTTTTTCACGGACACCAAGAAGCTGGAAAAGGAGAAAAAACTCCAGCAAGCCATGCTGGGCATCAAGAGCAAGTACGGCAAAAACGCTGTGCTGAAAGCCAGCAGCTACGAAGAAGGTGCCACCATGCGCCAGCGCAACGCGCAGATCGGCGGGCACAGTGCAGGAGGTTCGGCGGGAGGTTCAGATGGAAAACTACAAAAATAGAAAAATCGGGCTGGAGACCGCCCAAAAGTACGGGGACATCTTAGAGATGGAACGCCCCCACACGGAAGAATCCCTCCGCAAGCACCCCCGCATGACCTTACAGAACCGGGCCAAAATCTTCTCGCCCTTCTCTCCGCTGCGGGGCTATGACGAGCAGCTTGCCGCAGAAAAGCAGCGTACCGAGCGTGTGACCAAGCGCATTCTGACCGAGGAAGAAATGTCCGCTCTGTCCGATAGGCTGATGCAGGTCACCAAGGGCATGAGCATCACGGTGCGGTACTTCAAGGAGGACACCGCCCACCCGGAGGTTCCGGCAGTGGGTAACTACATCACCCTGACCGGAAAAGCGGACCGCATCGACCCGGTGTTCCGCACCCTGCAGGTGGGCGAAACCGTAGTGCCTTTTGAAGATCTGGTGGAAATCAGTGGGGAAGGTATCATGGACATTGATGTGTATCTGGGAATCCGGGAAGAATGAGATGACAAAAAATGCTGAAAGAGATGTTTATAGGACAGCTCTTTCGATAAAATGACCTCAGAAGAAGCAAAACACACTTCAGACGGAGGAAAATACAATGGCAAACGGTGATTACGGCTATTTCGGCAAAGGCGACACGGGCTATGCCCAGTACATGACGGCTTTCAACCGCAACTTTGGCGGTTCGTCTGGCGGCGGTGGCGGTGGGACCCACAACAATGGCGGCGGGGGAGACGGCAGCGGCTGCGGCTGTCTCATCGCCATTGCGGTGGTGGTCGTGCTGGTGCTCCTCGGCATGGGAAGCTGAGGGTATCCCTCTAGCACAAGGCAGCCTTGCGTGACCCGGTCACAGAAAATCTAACTAGGAAATGTTATCATATGGCCATAGAAAACACCAACAACATTCCGATGGAGGATTTTAATATGAAAGCAAAATTTTATATCTGTGAGCACTGTGGCAACCTGATCACCACCATCCACAATGCAGGCGTTCCGCTGGTCTGCTGCGGCGAAAAGATGAAGGAACTGCTCCCCAACACCGTGGAAGCCAGCGGCGAAAAGCATCTGCCGGTGGCAGAGTTTTCCGGCAGCACCCTCACGGTTACGGTGGGTGCGGTGGAGCACCCCATGGTGGATGTGCACCACATCCAGTGGCTCTTTGTGGAGACTGAAAACGGTGGACAGTTCCGTACTCTTGCTCCCGGGCAGGCACCCAAGGCGGTGTTTGAGCTGGGCAGCGAAAAGCCGGTGGCGGTCTACGCTTACTGCAACCTGCATGGTCTGTGGATGACGAAACTTTAAGAAATGAACGGGCTCCTGCCAGTGGTTAAACGCTTGCAGGAGCCTGTTTTGGCGTGTAGCCAGAGGGATGATGGCTACCCTCTGGATGCTGCCACCGAGATTGCGGTGGATACAGTGACAGATTGGCTGCAAAACCACGCCGACTACGATATGAGGGTCATCTTCTGCTGCTTTGATGCCCGGACGGCGCAGGCGTATGGAGACCTGTCAGAAGACCGTGCCGGAGGCCATTATCGCCTTTCTGGAAAGCACCGGCTTTGAGGATGCCCTGCGCAATGCTGTTTCCCTCGGCGGTGACAGCGACACCCTTGCCTGCATCACCGGCGGCATCGCCGAAGCCTTTTACGGGATGCCGCCCGAGTTGCAGCAGGAAACCTTGAAGCGGCTGCCGGAGGATTTGCGGGCAGCATATGAGCTGTTCTGGCAGAACCTTGAGCGCAGGATGTGACACCGTCGGTGCTGCACAGACCCAAGCTGTATTTAAAAAACTGAGGATCGTACCGGAAGAACAACAAAACACCCGCCTGCGTATTGTGTGCAAAGCACAGTACATGGGCGGGTGTGGTTTTGTTGTGGTTTGTTCGCACTGTCAGAACAGGTCGAAACATAATTTTTGTGGAGTTCCGTCCAGCAGATACCGGATATAGAGACGGTCGTTTTCCGCTTCTGCCTGCACCTGCGTGGCGTGCTCAAAGAGGGTGCGCAGACGGCGGTACTCTGCCCGCTGCGCATCCGTGTAGTGAGACGGCATATCCGAGGTAAGGCACACATTGCCCAGCAGGGCATTGACCGTGGCAAGGGTGCGTTTTTGCTCTGCCGTCAACTTGCAGTTTTCTTCCCGGAGAAAGAACACATCCGGGTCGCTGCCATAGGCGCGGCCATTGAGCTGCCGCCGGAACACCGTGTTGTTCAGCGCCTGCTTTGTGGACACCCGCTCCCGGTGGAACAGGCGCATATACCACACATCGTCCCAGTCCAAGCTCACGTCGCAACTGACACGGCAGTAGTCCACCAGCCCGAAGGCAGGCATCACCGGCACGCCGCAGCCGAGGATGGCTTTTTGTCCGCACCAACTGCGCAGCAGCTCCATGGCACGGTACATCCGGGCTGCCCGGCTCTCATGGGCGTTGCCAAAGGGAGCAGCGCCGTACAGAAAATCCAGCTTGACAAGGTCGAAGCCCCAGTCGTTCAGCACCCGGTCAAACACCCGGCGCAGATAGTCCAGCACCGCCGGGTTGTCGATATCCAGCGCATAAAAGCTGCTCCAGTTGCTGCCGCAGCACCACGGTTTGCCGTCCACTTTCAGCAGCCAGTCCGGGTGCTGCCGGAAAAGAGCAGAGTCCTTTTCGCACACAAAGGGTGCAAGCCAGAGCCCAGCCTGAAAACCGGCGGCGTGGATCTCGTTTACCATGCTCCGCAGCCCGTGGGGGAACTTCTGCGCATCCGTTTCCAGCCAGTCACCCACTTTCGGCTCCCAGCCATCATCGATCTGAAACAGGTCTCCCGGGCAAAGCAGGCTGCGGCATCCGGTCAGGTCCTCCCGGATGGTGTCCTCGGTGATGTCCTGATAGCGGTTGTACCAACTGGAATAGCCTGCCAGCTTCTTCTCCGTCCGGGGCTTGATGCCCATAGCCTGAAACCAGCCGTCGAACACCTCAGTCTCGCCGCCCTCGGCAAAAAACAGGTCGAACAGGGAAAAGCTGCCGCCGGGATGCTCCACCCCGGCGCAGTCACGCTCCAGCGTCAGCAGGGCTTTGCCGCTGTCGTAGCGGAGGATGGTGTAGCCCGGCTTCTCGTCCAGCGATGCCACCAGCTGGAACTGCCCGCCCTTGCGGAAATAGCAGTAGGAAAAGCCGTGGCTCTGACCCTTTTGATGCCCGTAAGGTACAAAGTGATAATCGCCGTAGCGGTCAAAGGCGTATTTTTTGCGCAGAAAGCCGGGGATGTGGTCGGTGCCGCGCAGCTTGCCGTTCCGGTCCAGCTCCGGGCTGTAGGTCCATGTCTGGTAGCCGTTCATGAACAAGTGCTCGTCTGCTTCCATCGTCCACGGCATCTCGGCACGTACCGCCTTCAGCGTCCCGGCGGGCAGGTCTGCCGTCAGATGCAGCGCACCGCCATTCTCCGTGACCGTGCAGTTGCCTGTCTGTACGCCGCCGGAAGTTTCCGCGTACCAGTGCAACGTTTCAGTCATGGTGCGCTTCCTCCCTGTGGAGCTGTGCGCTGATCTCGGCAGCGCGGGCATCGGTCAGAACAAACTTGCGGCGGAACAGCACCAGCGCACCTGCCAGCACCAGCATGGGCAGGACCGTCATCATCAGGCGCAGACCCAGCAGCGTTCCGGCGCTCTGTACTGCTACGGGGCCGGTCTCCTCCGTGTTGCCCACAAGGCCAATCAGGTCCAGCCCGATGCCGGTCAGGAATACCGCTACACCGGAGGCAGCCTTGACCACAAAGGTCTGCATGGAAAAGATGACGCTCTCCTCCCGGCGGCCGGTCTTAAGCTGGCCGTAATCCACACTGTTGGAAAGGAACAGGGTGGTCAGCACGGTCAGCATCCCGTTGCAGGCAAACACTACCACGCCCGGGATGCACAGCAGCGCCAGACTGTGGGAAAGGCCGGTCAGGCAGAACACCAGCAGGGTGCCGTAGCCGCACAGTGCCAGCACAAGGCTCAGGTGAAATACCTGCGTGCTGCTGAATTTTTTTCGCAGCAAGGGGTAAAGCACCATCATGCCAAGGATCTGTGCCGCACCGCCCACGGTGGAAAACAGGGTGTAGGTGGCTTTCCAGCCTGCACCGCCAAGGTCGTATTTGAAGAAATAGATGATGAAGTTGGAGGTAAGGTACAGCGCCGAGTTGATCAGCACGATGCTGCCTACCACTACCATAGCCTGATCGTTGCGGAACAGGGCGGAGAACATCTCCTTTACGGTGGCGGTCTTCATCTCACTGGGGGTGGTTTCTTTCATGGAAATGCAGCACACCAGCTCGGTCACTGCAAAAATTGCCGCTACGATCAATGCCACCCAGCGGAAGCCAGCGCGCTCGCTGTCGCCGCCAAGGGCTCCCACCAGCAGCATGGTGAACATAGCGATGAGGGCAGAGCCAACGCCTGCACAGGTGCGCCCCACCATGGAAAGGTTCTCCCGGTCTTTTGGGGTGCGGGTCACGGCCGGGATCATGGACCAGTAGGGGATATCCATCATGGTATAGGTGACGCCCCACAGGATGTACACCACGCTGAAATAGACCATCAACGCCGCTTCGTCCAGCACCGGGGCGGCAAACAGGGCGTAGAGCACCAGCGCATTGAGCAGCGTGCCGGAAAAGATCCACGGACGGAAACGTCCCCAGCGGGTGCGGGTCTTTGCCACCAGAACTCCCATAAAGGGGTCGTTGAAGGCATCAAAGAACCGGGCAGCCATGAGCACGACGCCCACAAAGCTGGCCGAAAGTCCCAGCACATCCTGATAATAATACATGACGTAAGAAGCCGACAGGGCATATACCATATCCTTGCCCACGGCACCAATGCCGAATGCGGCTTTTTGTTTCAGGGTCAGTTCCATACAGCGTCCTCCTTTTCAATGGTGAACCGCAGCACAACGGGCTGGATCTGCGGTGCAGAAACGGTCAGCAGGGCTTCTCCGGCAGTGCCCACGGTGCGCAGATAGGTACCGGTCATGCCGCCTTCTGCCACGGCAGTCTGCGGGCCCACAAGGGCGGCGTTGCCCTCCACCGCAAACTGCACCGGGAACTGTGCGTAGGGGGCAGGGGTGCCATTCTCGTCCAGAATGCGCACCCGGACAGCCGCCATATCGTAAGTATTTTTTTCCCGAAGAGCCGTCCGGCTGGCCTTGACTTCCAAGTGCAGCTTTGCACTGGGGCAGAGGGTCACGCTGCGCACCACGTTGCCGTCCTGCACGGCATCGAACCGCCAGCGGGTAGCTTCGCCGCCCCAGTTGCCCACATATTTGCCGTAAAGCGCTACGCCATCTTCAAAGCTCATTTTGTAGTGCAACATACACCAGCCGAATTTGACCTTGTAGGCCAGCGGCAGTCCCGCCAAGCCGTATTTTCCGGCGGCCAGCAGGCAGTCCCGCACAGCGGCTGCCTTGGCGGGGGAAAAGTGCTCCTGCGTTTCCAGCAGCTCGCCAATGGTATCGTCCATCACAAAGGGAGGGTGGGGCAGCGCCGTCCACTCGCTTTGGCGCAGGGCGGTGACAAACACATCGTTTTTGTAAAGCTTTACCTGCTGGGCATTGCTGAAAACGTAGGCTGTGCCCAGCTGCCCGGCGGGGTTATCGCCGATGTCCATGGAGGAGCTGACCGCCAGCACCGGGTCAGTATCGCCCTGACTGGCATAGACCGCTGCCGCCAATTTGGGGTTGCGGAAGCTGTCCAGCACCCCGTGGTAGCAGATGCGATCCCCGGAGCCAAAGTCCTTGTGGGTCTGGTAGTCGAACATACACCAGCCAAAGCACCCGGCGTGCTCTCCGCTGGCATAGGCGGCGTTCTGCACCCGGACGTGCCGCAAGGCGTGCTCCTGTCGATGAGGGCCATCGTCAAAGGGCTTGGTGGGGTACATGTGACCGTTGCACTCCGAGATGAGCAGCGCCTTGCCCATATCCGGGGTCACGTCCTTTTTGGGCTTTGCGCCGGGCGTTACGCCGTTGTGGGAAAAATCGTTGTAGGCGTAGACATCCTCCAGCAGATGGCTTTTTTCCAGATACCGCACACCGGAGGTGGCGCGGCTGGGGTCCAGCTGATGGGCGATTTTGTTGGTGCGGGTGTAGAAGGCATCGTCGTCCACGCTCTCGTTGATGCGCACGCCCCACAGGATGATGCTGGGGTGATTGCGGTTTTGCAAGATCATCTCCTGCAGCATCTCGCAGGCGGCATCCTTCCAGTTGTCGTCCCCGATGTGCTGCCAGCCTGGCAATTCAGTGAACACCAGCAGACCCCGCCGGTCGCACTCGTCCAGAAAATACTGGCTTTGGGGGTAGTGGCTGGTGCGCACGGCGGTGCAGTGCAGCTCCTCCTGCAAAATGCGGGCATCCTCCCGCTGCAGGCTTTCCGGTGCGGCGTAACCGATGTAAGGAAAGCTCTGGTGCCGGTTCAGCCCCCGCAGGAAGGTCTTTTTTCCGTTGAGGTAAAAGCCATCCGCCCGGAACTCTGCGGTGCGGAAGCCAAACGTCACCTGTTTGCGGTCGATGGATTGTCCGGCTGCGTTCAAAAGCTCTGCCACGGCATGATGCAAAACCGGGTGCTCGGTATCCCACGGCTGTGCGTCCAGGACGGAAAGCTGCATCTTCCCGGTTTCTGCCGCCTGTGCGGTCTGCTGGGCCAGCAGGGTGCCGTCTGCGGTCTCCAGCCGGATGCGGACCGCCACGGCTGCGGGTGTAAGCTCTGCCGTCCACTGCACCACGGCATCATGCAGGGTGGGCGTGTAGACGAACAAATCAGTCAGGCGGCTTTCTGCCGTAGCTTCCAGCCAGACCTCCCGGTACAGCCCGCCGTAGGTCAGGTAGTCGATGACAAAGCCAAAGGGTGGAATGGCCGGGTCTTCACGGGTATCCAATTGCACGGTCAGCAGGTTTTCACCCTCCCGGTCCACAAGGGCTGTGATCTCCACCGCAAAGCCGGTATAGCCGCCCCGGTGCTGCCCGGCAACCCTGCCGTTGACCCGCACCACTGCCTGATGGGCGGCTCCGTCAAAGCGGAGGAACAGCCGGGGCGCAGTCTGTACCGGCGGCACTCGGAACCGTTTGCGGTAGCCGCAGACCATCTCGTAATCGGCGGGGGAGGCATAGTGCAGTGGCACCTCCCGGCAGGTATGGGGCAAGCGGACGGCTTGCTGTTTTGGTACAGGCAGCCCCTTGCCAAAGGCTTCCGTCCAGTGTCTTGTAAACTCCCAGTCCTCGCAAAAGCTGCGTTTCATCGCGGCAGCACTCCTTCCAGTAGAATCGAGATCATTTCCTCCAGTACAGCCACATAATGCACCCCGCTTTCTGCCAGACTGCGGTCTGCCAGAAAGCTCTCGATGGAAGCGGTGATAATCTGCCGCAGCACCGGCAGGGACACCGGACGCATGACCCCCTCTGCCACAGCCTGTTCCAGCAGCGCCATGGTGGGTTCCCACCCGTTTTCCAATTGACTGCGCACCCGCGCCGCCACCACCGGGTATTTCTCGTCCAGCTCCTTCATCTGCCGCAGGTCCAGCGCGGCGTATTCTGTCGGCATGGCAATGATGACCGCCCGCAGCTTCTCCTGCAAAGTACCGCTGCCCGCCAGAATTTCCTGCTTGCAGCGGTGGATGTCCGCAAAGGCATGGTCTACCATGTCCAGCAGAAGCGCCTCCTTGGAAGGGTAAACGGTGTAGATGGTCTTTTTGCTGATGTGCAGCGGCTCTGCCACCTGTTGCATGGTGAAACGCAGCCCCTGTTGACGGAATAACTGCATCGCCTGTGTGCGCACCAGCGCATCGAGCTTTTCCTGCATGAGCGTCCTCCTTGTGGAAACTGTGCTTGCTTTTCTGGTTTCCATTCTAGTGCGGAAACCGAGCTGAATCAAGCGGTTTCCACATTTTCTGCGTTCTGCCAAGAAAGTGCAGACATTTTGCAGCAGAATGACAAAAAGAACCCCGGCGTGCCTTGAAAGCTGCCGGGGTCTTTTGCGTGCAGGTGCTTTTCCGCAGCGGCAAGCCCTCGTCAAAACTCCGGGTGCCATTCATCCCGGATGCCAATGTCGGCACAGACGATTTTTCCGCACAGCGGCGCAGAAGCTTCTGCAATATGCAAAGGCTTATAGCTGTCGAAGGTTACGGTCAGGTCTGCATGGGCAGCACCCTCGGCAACCTCGCCGGTGTCCGTATTGATGCCGCTGGGCAGGTCTACGGCCAGCACAAAGGCACCGCTCTTGTGCAGACGGCGCATCAGACCGCAGGCAGCAAGACCGGAAGGCCGCAGTTCACCATGGAACCCGGTGCCGTAGAGGGCATCCACAGCAGCATCAAAGCGCTGGGTTTCCAGTATAGAACCGTCGGCGCAGATGTGCACCGGCAGGGAGTGCAGACGCTCAAAATTGCGGATGGCGTCAGCGGTTTTCGGCTCGCCCTCGGCCAGAAGAACGGTCACGCTCCAGCCGTCTTTTGCTGCGGCACGGGCAATCACAAACCCATCGCCGCCGTTGTTGCCCTTTCCGCAGACCACCAGCAGCCTGCCGGGATGCGGAAACTGCTTTTGCAGTTCAGCGTAAGCCGCCATTCCGGCATTTTCCATCATTTGCAGGTAGGACAGACCGTGGGCATCCCCGGCTTGTTCGATTTCCTTCATCTGCGCAGCCGTCACAATGCGATGTTTCATGTTGGCACCTTCTTTCTATCTCTATTATAATGGATGCGATTTTTTGGAACAAGATGAAAGATACCGGTGCATAGGATCTGTCCCCGGAGAGTTGGAACAAGCCATCCGGGGGCATTTTTGTTTTTCACTATCTTTTCCGCAGGGGAAAACCATGGTATACTGAACGCAACGAATCCAAAGGAATAAACCAGGAGGTACCGTTATGAAGTGGGGAATTTTAGCGACCGGCACCATTGCCAAAAAGTTTGCATCTACGGTGGAACAGATGGGCGCAGAGGGGGAGCAGCTTGTTGCCGTGGGGTCACGGCACATGGAAAGCGCACAGGCGTTTGCGCAGCAGTACGGCATTCCCCGCTGCTATGACTCCTACGAAGCCCTTGCCGCCGACCCGGAGGTGGAGGCTATCTACATTGCAACCCCCAACACCCTGCATTACGAAAATTGCAAGCTCTGCTTGGAGCAGGGCAAGCACGTTTTGTGCGAAAAGCCCTTTACCATCAGCCCGGAACAGGCGCAGGAGCTGTACCGTCTGGCAGAGGAAAAGCACCTCTTTCTCATGGAGGCGTTCTGGATCTGGCTGCTGCCGCTGTACGACCGCCTGCGCGAGATCCTTGCGGCGGGCACCATCGGGGAGCTGAAGCAGATCACCTGTCAGTACGGCTTTGTTGCCTCCGGTGCCCGGAAGGACCGCAAGTTTGATTCCGGTCTGGGCGGCGGTGCGCTTCTGGATATCGGCATCTACAATCTGGGTTTTCTGCGCATCCTTACCGGACAGGACCCGGAGAAGGTGGAGACCAAAGAGGTCCACATCAACGAGTACGGCACCGACGATTACAGTCGCCTTGCGCTGACCTACCCCGGCGGCTGCAAGGCGGAGTCTGTCCAGACCATCGGGCAGGAGCTGGAGCGCAATGCCCGTATCGTTGGCACCAAGGGCAGTATTTTCCTGCCGGATTTCCAGCACGCCGAGACCATGACGCTGGAAGTGGAGGGCAAAGAGCCGGAGGTCATCCGCTGCCCGGTGGACATCAACGGCTTTGAGTATGAGATCCGGGAAGCAAGCCGCTGCGTCAAACTGGGGCGCCCCGGCAGCGACCGCTACACCCCGCAGGACAGCCTTGCCCTGACCCGCCTGATGTACGACACCCGCATGAGCTGGGGCATGAAGTTTGCGGGCGAGGTGTAAGCACATATCTTGCACAGGGGGCTTTTTGTGTGCGGAAATTATGGTATACAGAGAGAACGACAACTCGGAATTTGGAGGAGCACCATGGCATCAATCTATTACACAGAAGTAGATTTGAGTCCATATGAAGTTCCTAATGAGCAAAGCCTCTGCATTTACATTTCAGGATGTCAGCAAATCTGTCAGAATTGTCACTATCCAGATTTAAGAAAGACAAATTATGGAGAACCACTCATTGATTTCTTTGAAAAACTGTTGGAGCTGTATTTTTATCAGGCAACATGTGTTTGCTTTTTGGGAGAAGGTGAAAACACACTACAAAGTCGCAGAGAGCTAACAATATTTGCAAAACAGGCTTCAAAAATGGGAAAGAAGGTTTGTTTATACTCGGGACGTGATGTTGAGCCAGAAAATTGGATGAATGTGTTTGATTATGTCAAGGTTGGTAGCTACCAGCAATTCTTAGGATCCTTGGATTCATCCTCGACGAATCAGGTATTTTACCGAAAAAAAGCAGATGGAATATACGAAAATATCACGTACACATTTTGGCTGTAAAAGCCGCATATTTGTTACGAGAAATAGTTCTGTAATTACCAGTTTGCCGGGCAGACAGACAACTGAAAAACACACAAAAAATGAGGGGGCAGCCATGGTACTTTATTTTACGGGAACCGGCAACAGCCGGTATCTGGCACGGCGCATTGCCGAAGGGCTGGAGATGCCGCTTTACGACCTGAACGCCTGCATCAAGGCAGGGAATACCGCCCCGGTGCAGACTGGCCGGGATGTGGTGCTGGTCACGCCTACCTACGCATGGCGTATCCCCCGGGTGGTGTCGGAGTGGCTGGGCAAGACCGAGCTGACCGGGGCAGAGCGTATCTGGTTTGTGATGGACTGCGGCAGCGAAATTGGCAATGCAGCAGGCTATAACCGGCAGCTTGCAGCGCAAAAGCACTTGCGGTACATGGGTACAGCTCAGATCATCATGCCGGAAAACTACATTGCCATGTTCAATGCGCCCCAAAAGGAGCAGGCACGGAGCATCGTGGAGCAGGCAGAGTCTGCGCTTCAGAAGGTGCTGGCGCAGCTCAAGGCCGGGCAGGAGTTTCCTCCGCCGAGAGAGAACCTCTACGACCGCTTTATGAGCGGCCCGGTAAACCCGGTGTTCTATCGCTTTTTTGTAAAAGCGGATGCCTTCCGGGCAACGGATGCCTGCATCGGCTGCGGTAAGTGCGTGGAGCTGTGCCCCTTGAACAACATCCGTCTGGAAAACGGCAAACCGGTCTGGGGCAAAAACTGCACCCACTGCATGGCCTGCATCTGCTACTGCCCCAAAGAAGCCATCGAGTACGGCAAAAAGAGCAAAGGCAAGCCCCGGTATCACTTTGAAGCACTGGAAAAGCAGCAGGACGTATGAGGCAGAGTAAACTCCGGCGCTGCACAGACCGGAGTTGCTTTTGAGAGACAGGTGTGCTATACTGCCAACAGAATAAACGGGAATGAAGTTCTCCCGAAGTAACCAGATTACTTGAACCGCTTTGAAAGCTGATGACTTCTGCGACGAAAATCACGCAGAAGGTGTCAGCTTTTTTGCGTGTTGTGGGTAAGGAGGAACTTTTATGTTACTGAGTATTTCGCTGATTTTGATCGTTGGCATGTTCATGGGGTGGCTTTGTCAGAAGTGCAGGCTGCCGAGCCTGCTGGGAATGCTGGCAACCGGCATAGTTCTGGGACCATACGTCCTGAACCTGCTGGACGGCAGCATTCTGGGCATCTCCCCGGAGCTGCGGAAGATCGCCCTGATCATCATTCTCACCCGTGCAGGGCTGGGGCTGGATACTTCCGGGCTGAAAAAGCTGGGGCGGCCTGCCGTTTTGATGTGCTTTGTTCCGGCGTCTTTTGAGCTGATGGGCGTGCTTTTGCTGGCACCGAAGCTCATGGGGCTGACGGTGCTGGAGGCAGCCATCCTTGGCGCTGTGCTGGCGGCAGTTTCCCCGGCGGTGGTGGTGCCGCGGATGGTCCAGCTCATGGATGAGGGCTACGGCGTAAAGCAGGGCATTCCGCAGCTGATCCTTGCAGGGGCGTCGGTAGATGACGTGTATGTCATTGTGCTGTTCTCCACCTTTGTGGGCATGATGCAGGGCGAAAGTGCCTCCCTGCTCAGTTTTGTCAACATCCCGGTGTCCATCCTGTTGGGCATGGCGGTGGGTCTGGCGGTCGGATTCCTGTTGGCGTTCTTCTTTGCAAAGGTCCACATCCGGGATACCGCAAAGGTGCTGATCATTTTGAGTATCTCTTTCCTGCTGGTGGCAGCAGAGGATGCCCTGACCACCGCCATCACTTTCTCGGCCTTGATCGCCATTATGTTTATCGGCATCGGTCTGCAGAAAAAGAGAGCGGTAGTGGCAAAAAGGCTCTCGGTAAAATATGGAAAGCTCTGGGTAGCAGCGGAGGTCTTCCTGTTTGTGCTGGTGGGTGCAACGGTGAATATCGGCTATCTGGGCAAGGTGGGCGCAAAGGCACTGCTTTTGATCGTGGGTGCGCTGGTGTTTCGGATGCTGGGCGTTTTTGTGTGCCTTCTGGGCACGAGCCTGAGCAAAAAGGAGCGGCTCTTCGCCATGATGGCCTACACCCCCAAGGCAACCGTGCAGGCTGCCATTGGCGGCATTCCGCTGGCACTGGGCTTTGCCTGTGGTGATACCGTGCTTACCGTGGCGGTGCTGGCCATCGTGCTGACGGCTCCCCTTGGTGCCTTTGCCATGGATCTGAGCTATAAAAGGCTGCTGAAGAAAGAGTAAAGCAGCGGGCAATGAGGAGATGAAAAGGCGGATTTGTCTTTGAAAGAATAAACCTATTGACATGGTGCGAAAATGGGCTTATACTATCTCCAACACAAGGAAGGGAGCACAGGCAGATGAAACGTACAACAGATGCCCGGCACAGGCTACCCGGGCGAATGCGCTGCTCCCAGACAAATTCCCGGCAGACAGACTGAGAAAAAACAGGAAGATGCCGTTGTCTGGGAGAAGTGCCCGAACATACATCGTCACAATAAAAGGAGAACCGACAATGGCTGATTATAAACTGTGGAACGCACTGGAAGACGCTAAAAAATATCGCTGGGTGGAACTTTCTCACTCGCTGAACAACGAAAGCCCCTACTGGTCCGGCATCCCGGAAGGCTCTGTGGAGCTGGCAAAGACCGTGTGGGACTGGGGCAAGCCGGAACTGGAATGCCTGATTCAAACCTTCAAATTCCCCGGACAGTTCGGTACCCATATCGACTTCCCGGGGCACTTCATCAAGGGCAAAGCGCTGTCCGAAAAGTATGATGTGAACGACCTGATTTTCCCGCTGGTGGTCATCGATATTTCTGAGCAGGCCAAGAAAGACCCTCGCTACGCTGTGACGGTGGAGGACATCAAGGCCTATGAAGCAAAGTACGGTCCTATCCCGGATGGTGCGCTGGTGGCTCTGCGCAGCGACTGGTATAAGAAGTGGCCGGATATGGATGCGCTGTCCGGCATCGACGCAGAGGGCAAAGAAAATGCCCCCGGCTGGTCGCTGGAAGCATTGGAGTATATCTACAAGGTGCGCAATGCCGCCGCCAACGGCCACGAAACGCTGGATACCGATTCCTCTGCGGTGGCGGAGGAAAAGGGTGACCTTGCCTGCGAGCGCTATGTTCTGGACAACGACAAGTTGCAGGTGGAGGTGCTTGCAAATCTGGATAAAGTTCAGCCTGCCGGTGCGGTGGTCATCGTTTCTTATCCCCGCATTGAAGGTGCAACTGGTCTGCCCGCGCGGGTTTGGGCCATTACCGAATAAGAGCGGAGAAGTGGGAAAATGTCCTTTGAAAAAGCAAAAGCCGGTGCTCATCGTCACCGAGGGCACGGCAAAGCTGGACAACCACAAGTACAAGAGCCTGTTCCACATCAAGGCCAAAATGATCCCCTACGATGAGGTGGAAGCCTATGTGGGTCATGCCCCCGGCGGTGTGTGCCCCTTTGGAGTGAACGAGGGCGTGGCGGTCTATCTGGACGAGAGCCTGCGCAAGTTTGATACCGTCTACCCGGCAGCGGGCAATGGTCACACCGCCGTCAAGCTGACCTTGCAGGAGCTGGAAGCAGCCGCCGGAGCCGAGGGCTAGGTGGATGTCTGCAAGGAGCCGGAAGGCGAATAAAAAGGGTCCATCCCGCAGTATTGCTGTTGGATGGACCCTTTTGTGATTCGCAGAGTAATGCCGACAGTATTGATTCCGTCTTGCAGACGTAAAAACTGTTGACCCTGCGATTGGGCTCCATCTGCAATAAAAAAGGGCAAAGCCGCCTGCATTCAGGAGACCTTGCCGTTTTGTGTTATATTTTACAATAAATTAGGCAGTTTCCCGTGTATTCACAGCGCCACATTGACCGGCAGGACATACACGCCGTCGGCGGCGTAGAAGGTGATCTGAGTAATCGTTTTGCCGATGATGGATGCAAAGTAAGGATCATCGGCATTGAAGCCCAGCTTGGTACCATGCCAGATGTTGGTCACATGATGCAGGCCGTACTCACTGCCATCGGCGGTGGTCAGAACTACGCCGTAGACCTTGTTGGCCTTGTAGTCCAGATCAAAACCGGAGATTTTCATCTCGTAGGTGGCGCGGTGACCGTTGGTATTCAGCTCCACAGTGGTGCCCTCTACGGTGGTCTCGGTGGCGTGGACCTTGCCAAACTCCCACTTGCCGCTCAGCAGGTTATACCATGCGGTGATGTAGTAGGCAGGGGTCTCACTGAGCTTGTAGTAAGCGTAGCTCTCGTTCTCAAACAAGGCATCTGCGCCGGTGTAGGTGGTGGTGGATTCCTTGCCCTTCAGGGTAACGGTAATGTCGTAGCTGTCAGCATCGGTGACCTGCTTCGCGTTCTTCAGCGCCCACGGGGTCAGCACCTTGACCGGGAAGGAAACGCCGGTGATGTCGGAGCCGTCCGCATTGACGTGGTAGGAACCGCCGGCAAGTTTGCCTGCACGGGTCTTGTTCCTGGTGGCACTGGTCACAGCGTCGATCTCAGATGCGTTGTCCACACCGGCAGCCTTGTAGAAGTCGGCGTAGGGGATGTTCATCTGGACATAGCTGGAGGGCAGGCAGTTTTCCTGTTCCACCTCTTCCGCAGCGAAAGCCGGGACTGCCACAGCGCATACCAGCATAGCGGCCGCAAGTGCACCTGCAAATACTTTTTTCCATCTCATGGTAACACACCTCTATCTCAGTTTTGAAAAAATAGTTAGCTTTGCCTAACAATTGGCGCAAAAAATACAGGGGAAAAACCCCTCAGATGGTTAGGTAAAACAAATTCGCGAAATAAAAATAGCACTCCCACCGGGCGTTGTCAAGTAGAAACCGGAAAGTTTGCAGAGGTGAATTTTTCGATGCAGGAAACGATCTGCATCCTCTATACCGCAAAGCCCTTGACCTTTTTGCCGGAGCGCAGTATACTGCTTGCGCGGTTAGCTATGCTTAACCGCAGGAGGTACTACATGATACAAGACGCATTCTGGGGGATTTTGATCCCCTTTCTGGGCACAAGCCTTGGGGCGGGCTGTGTGTTCTTTTTGAAAAACTCTCTGCGTGACGGCATCCAGCGCGCCCTCACCGGCTTTGCCGCCGGAGTCATGGTGGCGGCATCGGTATGGAGCTTGCTGATCCCGGCTATGGAGCAGGCCGCAGATCTGGGCAGGCTGGCGTTTTTCCCGGCGGCGGTGGGCTTTTGGCTGGGCATCCTGTTTTTGCTGCTGCTGGACCATCTCATCCCACATCTGCACCAGAACAGTTTGCAGGCCGAAGGGCCAAAAAGCCAGCTCCAGCGCACCACTATGATGGTTCTGGCGGTGACGCTGCACAACATCCCGGAGGGTATGGCGGTGGGCGTGGTCTATGCCGGTTACCTTGCCGGAACTGCTCAGATCACCGCCGCCGGGGCGCTGGCACTTTCCCTTGGCATTGCTATCCAGAACTTCCCGGAGGGTGCCATCATCTCCATGCCCCTGCGGGCGGAAGGAATGAAAAAGGGCCGGGCATTCTGGGGCGGCGTACTGTCCGGCATCGTAGAGCCCATCGGGGCAGTGCTGACGATTCTGGCGGCAGGCATCGTGGTGCCTGCTTTGCCCTATCTGCTCAGCTTTGCTGCCGGAGCCATGCTGTATGTTGTGGTGGAGGAACTGATTCCGGAAATGTCGCAGGGGCAGCACTCCAACGTTGGTACGGTATTTTTCGCGGTGGGCTTCAGCGTGATGATGGTGCTGGACGTAGCACTGGGGTGATGGTTGGGGGACGGAAGCGAAATCTCTTTCAAAATCTCCGAAAATTCCTGAACTTCTTGACAGAGGAGACGGCAGGGCGTATTATTTTGGCAGAAGGACCGCTGAGAAGCGGCTTTTTATAGAACAGAAAGTTAGCTTCACCTAACTTGCGGCACGAGAAATTGCTGGCCTGTCACCCGGTGCAGTGGGCGCATCTGGTAAAAAGTATTGCATTGTGAACGGTAAACAGAAAGAGGGTAGCATTATGTCCTTTTTTGAAAACACCCGAAAGCCCGTAGGTCTTGGCGGGAAGATCATGGTTGCTATGATGAACTTTGGACACAGCGCAATGGCAGAATGGGGGCTGAGTTTTTTACAGCCTGCCCCGGATGCCATGGTGCTGGACTGCGGCTGCGGCGGTGGAGCGAACATTAAAACGCTGTTGAAACTGTGCCCCAACGGCAAGGTGCAGGGCATCGACTACTCAGCCGTCAGCGTGGAAAAAGCGCGAAAGGTCAATGCCAGAGCCATTGCGGCAGGACGGTGTGCCGTGCAACAGGCAAGTGTGGCAGAGCTGCCGTTTGAAGCGGAGCAGTTTGATGTGGTGACCGCCTTTGAAACGGTCTACTTCTGGCCAGAGCTTGCGCAGAATTTCAGAGAGGTTTATCGAGTGCTGAAGCCCGGCGGAATCTTTTTCATCTGTAACGAAGCAAACGGCGAAACGACAAAAGACGACAGATGGACGCAGATCATCGATGGCATGACCATCTATACGGATGCTGCACTGAAAGAGTATCTGGAAAAAGCAGGATTCTGTAAGATCCAAAGCCACAAAAATAAAAAGGGCTGGCTTTGCGTTACGGCGCAAAAGCGGTGAAATAGTGTAAGGAGGACGGAGCATGGAACGAAAAGAAGCAATCCGCGGTGCCTATCGGCTGACAGGCGGCAACAATTTTTATGATGGTATGATCACCTGTTCCACCCTGAGCGGGAAAGCGGTATGCCGTCTGGTGTGGGACATGAACAAGGCAGAAAACGACGCCTATCTGGAAAAGGCACTGTCCGGCATCCCGGAGCATTTTTCCGGCAAGCTGCTGGAGGTGCCGGTGGGCACCGGCATTCTGACCATGCCGCTTTACAAGACGCTGCCAAAAGCGGATATTACCTGTCTGGATTACTCGGCGGATATGATGGGACAGGCGCAGGAAAAGGCAGACCGCCTGCACCTGAAGAATGTGACCTTTCAGCAGGGGGATGTGGGTGCACTTCCGTATGCGGACGGCGTCTTTGATATTGTTTTGTCGCTGAACGGCTTTCACGCGTTCCCGGATAAAGAAGCCGCTTATCGGGAGGTGTTCCGGGTCTTGAGGCCCGGCGGAATCTTCTGCGGCTGCTTCTATGTGAAGGGGGAGCAGAAGCGGACGGATTGGTTTGTTCGGCACGTTTATGAAAAGACGGGGTTCTTCACGCCGCCCTACGAGACGGCCTTCAGCTTGAAAAAACGGCTGGAGAAACGGTACGCAACCGTAACACTTGGCACAGTGAAGAGCATGGCATGGTTTGTCTGCCGGAAAGGACTACGATGAAATTTAAGACATTTGGAAATCGGAATGCTCCCGCTGTTTTGTTTTTTCACGCAATGGGCGTGACGGGGGAGAGCAGCGAACCGGTTGCGCAATATTTACAGAATCGGTATTTCTGCATTTTACCAACCTCCACCGTGTACTGCAAAGGGCAGAAATATGTCAGCAAGGCAGACGAGGTTCGTCAGGTGGAAGCATACCTGAAATCGCAGGGAGTGGAACACATTGAACTGGTTGTGGCTTCCTCAATCGGTGCCGACCTTGCCATGGCGTTTTTGACAAGTACAGAATTGCCCATTGGACACATTTTCTTCGATGGCGGGCAGTTTGCGCAAATCGGAAAAGGTATGCGCCGCATGATGACACCGTTTTTGTATTTCGCGATCAAGAGCCTGTACTGGTCGAAGGGCGGCACACTGAAAAAGATCCTGTGGTGTGACGATGATTCCATAAAGCCGTATTTTGTAGCCGCAGGGGAAAATCTGACCTATACAAATCTGCGGCGACAGATTCTGGACAGCCTGGAGGATAAACCCTTTCCAGCACTTTCCGAAGAACTGCAAAAGCATCTTTATTTCGAGTTTGGCAGCATAGAAGATCATTTCAAATACCGTCAGGCAGTGATGGAAGCCTACCCCTGCGGCCATTATCCCGTCTTTGAGGGATACGATCACATGCAATATCAGATTCGTGATCCGAAGGGCTTTGCTGAAATGCTGGCATTTATCGCTGAGCAGGACGGTATGCCGAAGTTGCCGTTTATCAGAAAGTGAGAGGACCCGATATGAAATACAAAATCGAGAAAAACACCGTGCAGGAGACGCTGATTCTCCCACTGTATTCCCGGAAGCTGTGCACAGAGCTGTATCCGAACCTTTATCGGGACGAAACAGCGGTGCATCTGATCGACCAGATCGACTACGACTTTTCAGAGGCAGAGGAAAACTCCCACAGCCTGATGCAGCGCTTTGGTGCGCTGGAGGTCGCCATGCGGCAGAATGACCTTGCCTTTGAGGTGCAGGCGTACCTGAAAAACCACCCCTGTGCGGCAGTGGTCAATTTGGGCTGTGGGCTGGATAACACCGGCAGAGCCTGTGACAACGGCAGATGCAAAATTTACAATCTGGATTTCCCGGATGTGATTGCCCTGCGGCAGCAGCTGCTGCCCGCCGGGGAGCGGGAGCAAAACATCCCCTGCGACCTGAAAGATCCCGCATGGTTTGACAAGATCGATGCCTCCGGCGGGGCGGTGTTCTTTGCCTCCGGGGTGTTCTATTACTTCCTGACCCAGCAGGTTCGGGAACTGGTGCAGGGGATGGCAGATGCTTTTCCCGGCGGGGTGCTGGTATTCGATGCCGCCAACCGTACGGCGGTGAAGATGATCGCCAAAACGTGGCTCAGGACGGCGAAAATCAAGGATGTGGGAGCATATTTCGCGGTTTCGGATGCGAAAAGCGAGCTTTCCCAATGGGACAGCCGTTTGCAAGTGTCCAGCCGGGGCTATATGCTGGGGTACAACGATTTGAAAGATCCTTCTGTCAGCGGCTTCTTCCGATTCCTCGCAAAGGTTGGAGACAACGGAATGAAAATGCAGATCGTGAAGATCGGATTTGGAGACAGACAATGAAATATGCCGGGATGCCCATGGGGATGTGGATGCTGTTTGCCGGTTCCTTTCAAAAGCAGCTGACCGTTTACGATTTGAGCCTTGTAGTGGTTGTTTTGCAAAATTTTTATTCTTTACTTGATAACTGCATACGATAAAACCAAAGGGAGCTCTGCCCGGATCTTCGTCCGTGACAGAGCTCCCTTTTTGCTTCATAAACCTCAGCGCGAAGTGGGTGGTGTTTGCCGGGCAGCAGGAAAAAAGACGTTCATAGCGCTGCCTGATACCGCGCTTAGCGGAGCAAAAACCACACGCCCAGCAGGAGCGCAAGGAAAATCAGGTTGGACAGGGTGAACAGCCCAAAATACTGCTTCTTCCCCTGTGGCAGCTCCCGTGCGATCTGCCGGTAGGAAATAAGACTGGCCATGGATGCGATTAAAGTGCCAAGACCTCCCAGATTGGTGCCGATGATGAGGGCTTGTGTCTCTGTCGTGAACCCGGACAGCAGCAGGGCGGCGGGAACATTACTGGTGACCTGCGAAGCAAGAACCGCCACCAGCACTTCCCGGCCGGTCAGAAATTCTTGCAGCCAGCCAGAAAAGGCCGGAATGCGCCCCAGATTGCCAATGAAGATGAAAAAAGCCACAAAGGTCAGAAGCAGGGAATAGTCCACTGCCCGTAAGGTGTGCGGGTCTGCAAAAAGAACGCAGACGAGTACAGCGGCAAAGGCAATGCCATAGGGCAGCACCCGGATCACGGACAGCAGGCAGACGGCAAACAGAACCAGATACAGCAGGATGATCTTCTGATCTCCCTGAGATGCAGAAGAAGAAACAAGCTCATCCACGGAAAGGGCGGCAGAGGCTTTCCGGCAGACCAGCGCTGCCCAAGCCAGCAGCAGGAGCAGAGAAACCAGTGTGTAGGGCAGCATAAGAAGCACAAATCCCCCGATGCTCATGCCGCTTTTTCCGTAAAGATAGAGGTTCTGCGGGTTGCCGATGGGGGTCAGCATACTGCCAAGGTTTGCCGCAATGGTCTGCATACAGACCACCGGGACCAGAAGGAAGCGGCGGACATCCGCTCCCAGACGGCTCAGGACCACGAACGTAAAGGGAACGAAGGTCAGCAGGGAAACATCGTTGGTGATGAACATGCTTCCGAAAAAGCACAACCCGACCAGTACCAGCGTCAGCTGAAAGGTGCTGTGGGTGCGGGACAGCAATGCCCGTCCCAGTCCATCAAAAAAGCCCTGCCGCCGCAGCCCGGCCATGACCGTCATCAGGGAAAACAGGATTGCCAGCGTGCGCAGGTCGATGTAGCCGAGATACTGCACATCCGGCGGAACAAAGAAGGCGGAGACAACGGCCAGCACAGCGGCTGCGGTGAGGACCGTTTCCTGCTGAATGAATTGTTTGAGTTTCATAGAGACACATCCTTGTAGTTGTAAAGGCTGCCCTGCTGCGGTGCCGGACGGCCTTTTTCCGTATTTCAGAGCAACAGCTTCTGCAATCTTTTTTTGCAGCACCATCCTACTCCATTAGCGGGGCATCGTCAAGAGAAAACAGAAAAAATGCGATCTGAATATGAAAAAACGGATGGCTCCGCAGAACCATCCGATAAAACTGGTATCATCAGTCTTTCCGATACTTATGAGTATGCTGGAAAGCTTTTTTGACATCCGCAAAGATAGCAGAAAGCTGCCGCTTTCCAGATGAAGCGCCAGAACCAGAAACTTTGTGGCAAAAAATTGCAGAAGAGATAAAAACATGCCGACCTCTCCCCAAAGCGTCATAAACGGTTACTGTAATTTATGAAGGAGGGCTTACCTTTTTTCCTGACTGCTGGCGGCGTACATAAAGTATTTTGTTCTCCCGAAAGATATGCTATAATCAGATCAGACAAAATTCCTCTCTTCAAGCGATTTCTCTGCAATTTCCCGGTGTCTCTGCTCGTATCAAAAATAAGGGACTGAATTTTAATTGTCAGAACGGAGGAACCATTATGGCAATCTTTGAAAAGACCATCCGAAACAAAAACTTTGACAAGCTGCTTCGGAAGCTGGAACAAGAGATCCCGGACAGCAGTTGGTCGGCAGATTTAGAGGCAGGCAGTGATTTCAAAGAGGGCGATGCCCGGTGCAGTGTCCGTGTGTTTGAACGGTACAGCATGATGGGCGGCAACCGCCTGAGTCTGACGCTGACCATGTTCCAGAATGCGGACAGTCCGATCCGGCTGTCTGCCATCACCGCAGGAGGCAGTCAAGCGGTGTTCTTTAAGGTGAACACCCTCGGAGAAGAATCTTTTCTGGACGATGTAAAGGACCTGCTGGAAGAAATTTTGGAGGAGTGAAATGTTTTACGTTGGATTTGATCTGTTGTTCAGCATCCTGTTTCCCATCCTGTTCCTTGTGGTTTTGGGCATGATCCTATACACCATCATCGGAAATATCAGTACATGGAATAAAAACAACCATTCGCCGCGGCTGACCGTGCCGGCAACGGTGATGGCAAAGCGAACGGAAGTTTCTCGCCACCATACAGACAATACGATGGCTCATACGTTCACGACCTATTATGTGACCTTTCAGGTAGAGAGCGGCGACCGCATGGAGCTTACCGTAAGTGGTTCGGACTACGGAATGCTTGTGGAGGGCGACATTGGAAAGCTGAGTTTTCAGGGCACCCGCTATCTTGGGTTCGAGCGGAACTAAGCGTTTCCTACATTATGCGGCAAGGAGTGCTGTACGGACAGCTACGTTATCGCCAAAACATTTGTAAATGATCGGCAGCATTTTTTGAACCGGCTTTTGAACGAAGAAACGTAATGCCGGGAAAGGACATTCCATATGAGTGATTCTACGTTGAAAGAGCTTTGGCAGCAGGTCGCAGAAAAGAAAAGCTGTGAAGCAAAACAGAAAGAACTGACCGCCCAGCGAAATGCGCTTGCTGATCGTCTGAAAAAGCTGGAAAAATCCAAGCTGGCGGAACAGGCTGATGTTGACCGTCTGGAGGGTCACAGCCTTGCCGCATTTTTCTATCAGGTCATCGGAAAGATGGATGAGAAGCTGGACAAAGAACGGCAGGAAGCCTATGCAGTCCGTGTCAAGTACGATGCGGCTCTCCATGACCTTTCTTCCGTTGATGCCGACTTGGAGCAGATTCAAAATAGGCTGGTAAGGCTGTCCGATTGTGAAAGGCGGTATCAAGCTGCTCTTTCCGAAAAAATCAAAAGCATCAAAGCCTCTGCCCACCCGGCCGCACAGCAGGTTGCGGAAAGCGAAAGCCGTATTGCCGCACTGAAAGTCCAAAAGCGGGAACTGCTGGAGGCCATCAACGCAGGAAAGACCGCCCTGCATACGGTCAACGAAGTTCTGGAAACCCTCGACAATGCCGAGGGCTGGAGTACATGGGACGTAATGGGCGGCGGTTTGATGGCCGATCTTGCCAAGTATGAGGAACTGGACAATGCACAAAAGCAGGTTGAACAGCTCCAAGTGGAACTGCGGCGGTTCAAAACCGAACTTTCCGATGTCGAGATCACTGCAGACCTTCAGGTCACGGTAGACAGCTTTTTGAAATTTGCGGATTTCTTCTTTGACGGCCTCTTTGCAGACTGGGCGGTTCTGGACCATATCAATCAGGCACAGAGCAGAGTAGAAAACACCAAGGGTCAAATCAAGCGAGTCCTTGCACTTCTGAAAAAGATGCGCGAAGATGTTGATGTCCAGATCGCTGATGAAAAAGAAAAGCAGGAACAGCTTGCAGTGGAAACCGAGCTGTAAGGTTAGAGCGTTCGCTTATCTGGTACGCTCAACTCGACAACCCGAAATTTGTGGAGAGTCACCGTTATGATTAGAGAATTACAAAGGAATGATATAAATAAAGTTGCAGATATATGGTTGGATACAAATATAAAGGCACATGATTTTATCCCCGCCCAATACTGGAAAAGCAATTTCAAATCAGTAAAAGAAGCGCTGTTACAAGCAGAGGTTTATGTGTATGCGTATGATACAGAAATACAGGGCTTTATAGGGATAAATGATGAATATGTTGAGGGCATTTTTGTTTCTGGTGAAATGCAATCGCAGGGGATAGGTAAAATTCTACTGAATTATGCAAAGGATAAAAGGAATAAGCTGTTCTTGAACGTATACCAAAAGAACGTACGGGCAATATCCTTTTATCAAAGAGAAGGATTTGAGATTCAGCATAGTGGTTTGGATGAGGCTACCGGAGAAAAAGAGTATGTAATGACATGGCAACAGAAATAGAAATTTGCGCTTGTGGAGCGAAGCGGAACAATGAAAGCCCCAGTGGGGCTTTTAAGTGACCGAACGGTCTTGCGGCAGCAAGATGGAGGGGCCTCGCCCCGACAAGTTCGCGTTTGTGGAGCGAAGCGGAACAATGAAAGCCCCAGTGGGGCTTTTAAGCGACCGAACGGTCTTGCGTTAGCAAGATGGAGGGGCCTCGCCCCGACAAGTTCCAGCTTGACAGATCACCAAATTGCTGCATACCATCTGCGGACGACCCTGAAACGGTTGTCCGCTCTTTTTATGCCCGCACATCCCGGCAGTGGAGAACTGCCTGACGAAACGCCTGCGGGCAGTGTATGGAATGGTCAACGGGTCAACAGCTCAAAATGATTCCGCTTTGTGACCAGCAGCCCTTCCTTTTGCAGCTTGGAAAGCTCCACCGACATGGCGGCACGTTCCACGCAGAGAAAATCTGCCAGCTGCTGGCGGTCAAAGGGAATGTCAAAGGAGAGAGATGACTGCCGGATGGACTCGGCGGACAGGTAGGACAGTAGCTTTTCCCGGGTGGTCCGCTTGCTGACATGGGTGATTTTATCGTTAAAGAGCAATATTTTGTTTGCCAGAACACTGACCAGATTGCGGATGAGCTTCTGGTGATGGTCGCAGGCGGTGGGGCAGGAGGTGAGCAGCCGCTTGACGTTCAGCCGCAGGATCTCGCAATCCTCCTCTGCCACCACGCTGATGTTCAGGATGGCACCGGGGGTGGCGGCGTAAGGTTCGCCGAAAAAGTCTCCGGTGTTGCACTTGGACAGGATGTTGCGGTGTCCCCAAAGGTCCTCCTGAATCACAAGGGTGGAGCCGGACAGCATGAGCCCCATGACCTCTGTGGAATCTCCGGCACGGAAGATGTAGGAGCCCCGGGGCCGGGTGATCTTTGCCGCACTGACACAGTGCAGGATGGACAAGATCTCATCATCGGTAAGCCCGGTAAAGAAGGGGCAGCTCCGCAGAACAGGCAGATATTTTTGCATAAAGGCTCTCCTTGTTGGAATTCAAACATACAAGTTGCCTTTAGTATACTATAATAAGGCTGCAAATGCAAAAAACACCCCAAATTGGAGGAAATAAATATGATTCGGAAGATCATCCATATTGACGAAGAAAAATGCAACGGCTGTGGGCTGTGCGCAACCGCCTGCCACGAGGGAGCTATCGACATCATCAACGGCAAGGCAAAGCTGGTGCGGGAGAATTTCTGCGATGGCTTTGGTGACTGCCTGCCAGGCTGTCCCACCGGCGCGATCACCTTTGAGGAGCGGGAAGCCCCCGCTTACGACGAGGCAGCAGTGCAGGAGAACAAAAAGAAGAAGGAGCTGCAGGAGAAGATGAAACACCTCCATGAGGGCGGCTGCCCCGGCTCCCGGATGCGGATGCTGGAACAGCCGGAGGCCACTGCCGAAAGCGCAGTTTCTGCCCCCGTGCAGCCGGTCTCCCGCCTGCGCAACTGGCCGGTGCAGATCAAGCTGGCTCCTGTCCATGCGCCCTACTTTGAGGGCGCAAAGCTCCTGATTGCAGCGGACTGCACGGCATACGCCTACGCCAATTTCCATCAGGAGTTTATGCGCGGCAAGGTGACTCTCATCGGCTGCCCGAAGCTGGATGCGGTGGATTACAGCGAAAAGCTCACCGAGATCCTGCGCAATAACGATATCCAGAGCGTGACCATCCTCCGCATGGAGGTGCCCTGCTGCGGCGGCTTGGAGATGGCAGCGAAAAAGGCGCTTCAGGTCAGTGGAAAGTTCATTCCGTGGCAGGTGGTCACCATCTCCATTGACGGAAAAATTCTGGATTGAATGCACCGGGCAGACCTATACCGCCTTTTAATGCTTCACTCATTTCTTGCCTTGCGGTAAAATACCATAGATTCCATAAGCGGGCGACCTGAAAAAGGCTGCTCGCTTTTTTATCGTCATCGCAGTATTTTTGCGGGAACAGCTTTTTGCCGGTAAGGGACAAAACTGTTCCGTAAAAATAGGTGCTCTTTACGAGAAAAAATCTTGAAACGCTTCTGTTATAATGTTACAATATGTGCTATATAATGGCATATGTATTCAAAAAAGCTGCTGACGACCTGACGTGATCAATGCTGCAATGAACTTCTTGAAACCTGTGCAATGGAAATGAAACCGGAATGAGGCCGTCTGGGGCGGAGAAAGATTGGATAAAATGAAAAACTCTGGAATGAGCGAAACCATGCAGACCTTGACGCGGAAAAGCGCCTGTGTGATGCTGAGCCTGCTGCTGTTGCTACTGTCAGCCGTGCTCCCCGTGAAAGCTGCCGCGGAAACCGCCCCTGCAAAGGTTGTTCGTGTCGGCTCGTTTGAGGACACCTTCAACTATGTCAACGAGAAGGGTGCAAGAAAAGGCTACGGCTACGAATTGCTGGAGACCTTATCCGGCTATACAGGCTGGCAGTTCGAGTATGTGACCTGCGACTGGTCAGACTGCTTTGAAAAACTTGAAAACGGCGAGATCGACATTATGGGCGGTATTTCCTATACGGAGGACCGCACCGAGGAGATGCTGTTTTCAGACGAGCCGATGGGAGTGGAAAAATATTACCTCTACGCCGATCTCTCGCGCGCAGACATCTCCGCCTCCGACTTCAAGACGCTGAACGGCAAAAAGATCGGTGTTCTGATGGGAACGGAGCCGGAAGTGATGCTGACCGAGTGGGAAGAAAAATACGGCCTGGAAACGGAACACGTCAACATCTCCAACAACGAGGATGTGAAGCAAAAGCTGGCAAATCACGAGATCGACTGCTTTGTTTCGCTGGAAGAATCCTTCTGGGCAGAGCGTGGCATCTCGACCATAACCCGTGTGGGAGAATCCGGCATCTACTATGCGATCAACAAAAACCGGCCTGATATCAAGGAAGAACTGGACGATGCAATGCGCGCGTTGGACGAAGCTGTGCCTTTTTATACGGCGGATCTGTACAAAAGATATTTCTCAATGGATTATACGCCCATCCTTACGGGGGAGGAAAAGGCGTGGCTCAGAGAGCACGGGGCCATCAAGATGGGCTTTCTGGCGAGTGATCGCGGCGTCAGCACCTTTGACCCTGCCACCGGGGAGTTTACCGGGGTAATCATGGACTATATTCAGTTTGCAGCAGATTGTCTGGGCAATCAGGAACTGGAATTCCAGCTGGTCGGCTATGACAGCAAGGAAGCAGAACTGGATGCGCTGAAATCGGGCGAGATCGACATGATCTTCCATTTCGACCAGAACCCGAATCTGGCGGAAGAGTATCACTTTGCCTGTACCAACACAACGTGGACCTCCAACCTGATGGCGGTCACGAACAAACAGCACTTTAACGAAAACAATGTAAACCGCATTGCCGTTCCCCAAAACAAACTCTCCCTGAAAAAGTACCTTGCGTTTTATTACCCGCAGTGGGAGATCGTGGACTGCGATACACAGGAGGATGCGGCAAGGCTGATCGAAACCGGACAGGCAGATTGCTTTGTTACCGGGATCAGCAGTGAGGAAAATTACAGTAAGAAATACGGGTTTTACAGCGTTCCGCTGTTGAACCCTGTCAAATCCTGCTTTGCGGTCAATAGCGGAAACCGCAGCCTGTTGTCCATCCTGAACAAAACGATCAAGGCAATGCCGACCAATATGCTTGCCGGCGCGCTTGCGATGTATAAGAGCTCCGCGCGGAAGGTTACCCTGAGCGATTTTATAAAGGATAACTTCTTTAAGGTTATGTTGATCAGCAGCATTGCTGTTGCAGTTGTTCTGTTCACGATTTTGATGCTGCTCCAGAAGGCGCGTAAAGCCGAAGCTGCTGCAAGGAAAGCCGCAAACGATACGCAGGAACTGAATGCAAAATTGCAGGTCGCTGTGGAAAAAGCAGAGAGCGCGAACCGCGCCAAGTCCACCTTCCTGTTCAATATGTCCCATGATATCCGCACGCCCATGAACGCCATTATCGGTTACGCAGACCTTGCCTCCCGGCATCTGGACGCCCCTGCAAAGCTGGAAAAATACATGGAGAACATTCAGATATGCGGACAGAACCTGCTGGTGCTGCTGAGCAATGTGCTGGACCTTGCCCGAATTGAGAACGACAGGACGGAGATCGAATATTCTGTTTCGGATGTCGAAAAAGATTTCCGTAACTGCATTGCGATGTTCCAGAATCAGGCAGACAGCAAGGGGCAGACGCTTACGGTGACAGCACATCTGCTGCATCCGTATATCTATGCGGATGTTCCGCATCTGACCGAGATCTGCACGAACCTTGTCAGCAACGCGGTCAAATACACAGGTGCCTGCGGCACGATTCGCTGCGATATCACGCAGAAGCCCGGCAAAAAAGAAGACTGGTGCGATACGGTGATCACGGTTGCCGATAACGGCATCGGGATGTCGCAGGAGTTCCAGAAGCATATCTTTGAACCCTTTGAACGGGAACGCACTTCCACTGTCAGCAAAGTGGAGGGCAGCGGCATCGGGATGGGTATCGTGAAAAAGCTGGTCGGGCTGATGAGCGGCACCGTGGAAGTGGAGAGCAGGATCGGTGTGGGCTCCACATTTACTGTCACCATTCCCAGCCGCATTGCATCGCAGGAGGAAACACAGGCGAAACGGGATACCACTTCTTCGGACAAAAAGAGCCTGCTCGGTGTGAAGATCCTGCTGACCGAGGATAACGACCTCAATGCAGAGATCGCCGCCGAACTGCTGCAGGAAGAGGGCTGCACGGTAGACCGCGCCAAAGACGGCGTGGAATGTGTGGATATGCTGGAAAAAGCTGCGAACGGAACGTATCAGCTGATCCTTATGGACATCCAGATGCCTGTGATGAACGGCTACGATGCAGCAAAAAAGATCCGGAGAATGGAAGACCCCCAAAAAGCGGATATTCCCATCATCGCCATGACTGCAAATGCCTTTTCCGAAGATCGGCAGGCGGCACTGGATGCCGGGATGAACGACCATGTTGCAAAGCCGATCAATATGAATATCCTTGTGCCGACCATCCGGAAATACCTTTGATGCGGACAGAAAGCTGTGTATCAGGACGATACCGTATTGTGGAGCGTAAAAGCAAGTTGTGGATACTTTGAAGAAAGAGGACTGTAAAATGAACATTGAAGAACGGGCAGCGCAGGCTGCCGCATGGAAAGCCGCCGGACAGTGCAACTGCGCACAGGCGGTGCTGAAGGCATTTGAGGACAGGCTGCCGGTAGATACCGACACCCTGATGAAGTTGGGCGCGGGCTATGCCGCCGGCATGGGCTGCATGGAAAGCACCTGCGGCGCACTGATCGGCGCTGTGATGGTGGCGGGCGTTGTCACAGACGGCAAGGGCACACCCCGCATTTCCAAAGAACTGCTGCAAAACTTTCAGGATAAGTGCGGTGCCACCCTCTGCAAGGATCTGAAGGGTATGGAGACCGGCACGCCGCTGTGCCCCTGCCCGGAGTGCGTCCGCAACGCCGTGCTGGCATTGGGCGAGGTGCTGGGAGAGTAAGACGAAGAAAGTCTTGTTTGAAGGAGATATTTTGCAATGGAATACAAACGCTTTGGCAGTAAGATCCTTGTCCGCATCGACAAGGACGAGGAGATCCTTGAAAAAGTAAAGGAGCTTGCTCTGAAGGAAAAGATCCGCCTTGCCGCCGTTCAGGCGCTGGGGGCCACCAACAGCTTTACGGTGGGCGTATACAATGTAGCCGAAAAGAAATACTACGCCAACACCTTCAGCGGAAGCTTTGAGATCGTTTCGCTGACCGGAACCATCAACACCATGAACGGTGAATTTTACACCCATCTGCACATGAGCGCCGGAAACGACAAGGGTGAGGTGTTCGGCGGGCATCTGAACCGGGCGGTGGTCAGCGCCACCTGCGAAATGGTGATCGATGTTCTGGATGGAACGGTAGACCGTGCATATGATCCGGTCACCGGGCTGAACCTGTTCAAATTTCAGCCTGTCAAAGAAAATGACTGCGCTGAAAGTGTTTTGAAGGAAAGTAAAATGAAGATCCGTAAGGCAGAGGAAAAAGATATTCCCCGACTTCTTGCGCTGCTGGGGCAGGTATTGCAGATCCATGCAGAGATCCGCCCGGATATTTTTATTTCCGGCACCACCAAATACACTGTCGGCCAGTTGGCAGAGCTTTTGAAGCAGGAGGATAAACCCATCTATGTTGCGGTGGACGAGGACGATGTGTGTAGGGGCTATGCTTTCTGCCAGCTCAAAGAACAGCCTTTTTCCACCAACATGGTGCCCTTCAAGTCCTTGTTTATTGATGACCTTTGCGTTGACCGACAGGCACGGGGGCAGCACATCGGAGAAAGTCTGTTTGAATACGTGAAGCAGCAGGCAAAAGAGCTGGGCTGCTATGAGGTGACCCTGAACGTCTGGGCGGGAAACACCCCGGCAGAGCACTTCTACGAAAAGATGGGCATGAAAACAAAGGAACGGCAGATGGAATATATCCTGTGAATGCGGACGCAGGAAGATGACCCGCTGGTAGAATTGTCGGAAAGAAATTGATGATAGAGATGAGGACAGAAAATGCTGATCAGACTGATCTGCAGCGACATTGACGGTACGCTGCTGCAATACGGCAGGAAAGAGCTGGAAGGCTGCACCGCTCTGCTGGAAGAACTGCGCTGATAGGAGAATTTCATGACGGAGCGTTATTGTGAGGGCGAACGATTTACCGGCCTGTCGTTTGCCGGGGAAGTCTTTGAAAGCTGCGATTTTGTGGACTGCCGTTTGCAGGAGATCGAGTGGGCAACGCTGCTGTCCAACGGCGCATTCCCGGACCCCATCCAGACGCTGAAGGATTGCAGCCTGAAATACAACACCTTCACCGAAATGAATTTCAACCGCTTTGATTTTTCAAATGGGAATGAGATCGTCGGTTCCATGTTTGCCAAGTGCGAGATGCAGCTGGCAAATTTCAAGGACAGCGTGCTTTGACAACAGCATCCATGACCGGCACAGCCTACAATGCGTCCGGTATGTGGTGTCGGCCCCAAGGTCTGGTCGCCGGAAAAAACGCCCTGGGAGGAGGAAAATATCAATGGATCGCAAAAAACTGGAACAGCTGATCTTTGACAGCTGCAGTGTGGAGCCGGACTATCCCTGGATGGACACCCCGGAATCGGCGGTGTTCCGCCACCCGGGCAACCGCAAATGGTTCGCGCTGGTCACCACGGTGTCCCGCAGCAAGCTGGGGCTGCCCGGGAAGCAGCCGGTGGACATCGTAAACCTGAAATGTGACCCCCTCCTCATCGGTTCCCTGCGGATGGAGCCGGGCTTTTACCCGGCCTACCACATGAATAAGGACAACTGGATCACGGCAGCGCTGGACGGCAGTGCACCGGATGACACGATCCGGATGCTGCTGGAAATGAGCTATGCGGCAACCGCGCCGAAGCTGCGGAAAAAGCCACGGCCTTCTGCGGCTTGCCCCCTGCCATGATTGCGTGGGATGCGCAGCCCGGAAAAAATAAAGTACACGGAGGAAAAAAGCATGCTGACCTACACCTATGTTTCAAAGGGCAGGTTTGCCCTGATGGAAAAACCAAAGCCGGTGCTGCAGCACGAGCGGGATGCCATTGTGAAAGTGACACTTGCCAGCATCTGTTCCAGCGACCTGCACATCAAGCACGGCAGCGTGCCCCGGGCCGTGCCCGGCATCACGGTAGGCCATGAGATGGTGGGCATCGTGGAAGAAGTGGGCAGTGCAGTGACCAATGTGAAGCCCGGCGACCGGGTGACCGTGAACGTGGAGACCTTCTGCGGGGAGTGCTTCTTCTGCAAAAAGGGCTTTGTGAACAACTGCACCGATCAAAACGGCGGCTGGGCGCTGGGCTGCCGCATCGACGGCGGGCAGGCAGAGTATGTCCGGGTGCCTTTTGCGGATCAGGGACTGAACAAGATCCCAGACGGCGTTACCGACCGGCAGGCGCTGCTGGTGGGCGATGTCCTTGCCACCGGCTATTGGGCAGCGCGCATCTCTGAGATCACCCCCGAGGATACTGTGCTGATCCTCGGCGCAGGGCCTACTGGTATCTGCACCCTGCTGTGCGTTATGCTGCACAGCCCCAAGCGCATCATCGTGTGCGAAAAGGACGAAAGCCGCCTGCAGTTCCTCCGCCAACACTACCCGCAGGTGCTCACCGTGCAGCCGGAGGACTGCGCCGCCTTTGTGCGTGCCCACAGCGACCACGGCGGGGCAGATGTGGTGCTGGAAGTGGCAGGGGCGGACTCCACCTTCCGGCTGGCGTGGGAGTGCGCAAGACCCAACGCCATTGTGACCGTGGTGGCGCTGTACGATAAGGCGCAGACCCTGCCGCTGCCGGAGATGTATGGCAAAAATCTCACCTTCAAGACAGGCGGCGTGGACGGCTGCGACTGTGAAGAAACGCTGCGTCTCATTGCAGAAGGCAGGATCGATACCGAACCGCTCATCACCCATACCTATCCTCTGCGCCGGATCGAAGAGGGCTACGACCTCTTTGAACACAAGCGGGACGGCGTGATCAAGGTGGCAGTGGAATGCTGACAGCTGCCGTTAAGGCAAGGCACCGGCGCTCTGCACGATGCCTGCGGACGGGACCGTGAGGCGATGGCTCCCAAAAACGTGGCAGCACGCGGAACCATTGCCGTGGCCCATAGTATGTGAACCGATAAAGCGCCCCCGGAGAGCTTTTGAACGGTACTCTCCGGGGGCGTTGTTTTATTGCAGATCATATTTTGCATGAGGCTATTGTGGTGACGGGGAGATACAAACACAAGATATTGTTGCAAAAGTGTTATCTTTCCATGAATTTTAGCACTCTACTATTGACAGTGCTAAAACTGTGTGCTATAACAAAGGCGTGCTCAGGAGAAAGGGGCATGAGGGAACCGCAAGGCTCCCGGGAAGACTCCGCTCCTGATGCACGATCTTGATTTTATACCCGACCCGAACGCCGGGATTGGAGGGTTGTTTTATGTTTATGCCTGCTGTTTTTCATGAGAACCTGTTCGATGATCTCTTTGATCCGTTCTGGAACGATGTTGCACTGGAGCGTGCAATGAACCGTGAGGCTCATGACACCTTTGGCAAGCGTGGTGCGAACATGATGAAGACCGATGTGAAGCAGACCGCTGATGGCAATTATGATGTTGCAGTGGATCTGCCCGGCTGCAAGAAGGAAGACGTTCAGATGGAACTGAACGACGGCTACCTGACCATTCAGGCTGTCCGCAGCCACAGCAACGATGAGAAGGACGAGAAAGGCCGCTATCTGCGCCGTGAGACCTTCTCCGGCACCTGCGCCCGCAGCTTCTACGTGGGCGATGCGGTGAAGAAGGAAGACATCCACGCAAAGTTCGAGGATGGCATCCTGCACATCCAGCTGCCCGCTCCTCAGCAGCAGAAGGCTCTGCCGGAAAACCCCAACCTGATCGCAATTGAGTAAAACGCCGCGCATGTGCGCCAAGGCACAATGCGTATTTGCTGATCTTCACAGCGCTTTCAGAATATAACAAAACCTCCCCGTGCAGGATCAAACCGCTGCACGGGGAGGTTTTTTGTTGATCGTCTGTTTTTACCGGCCGGTCTGCTGAGACATGCGGACAGGGAACGTCCGGGTTCAGCGGTTGGCGGCTGCTTCGGTCAGAACAAAGGTCAGCTCGGCGGTGGCGGCGCACTTGCCGTCCACCCACGCCGAAGCCTTGCCCACGCCCACCGGGCCGTGCTGCTCTACCAGTTCACAGTGCAGGGTGAGCACATCGCCGGGGGTGACCTGTTTGCGGAAGCGGGCATTCTTGATGCCGCCGAAGAGAGCCAGTTTGCCCTTGTTCTCCGGCAGGCTCAGCGCTGCCACCGCGCCGGTCTGGGCCAGTGCTTCCAGAATGAGCACTCCCGGCATCACCGGCTGACCGGGAAAATGTCCGCAGAAAAATTCCTCATTGCGGCTCACGCACTTGCGGCCGATGGCCCACTGGCCCGGCTCATAGTCCAGAATGCGGTCCACAAGGGCAAAGGGATAGCGGTGCGGCAGAAGCGCCGCGATCTCCTCGCTGTTCAGGGCGTTTGCGTCTGCACGCACGGTGCGGGGTTCTGCCATGGGTCAGCCCTCCCATCTGCGCAGGGCGATGCAGGCGTTGTGCCCGCCAAAGCCCAGACTGTTGCTCAGTGCGTAGGTCATGGTCTGCGCACGGCCAGTGTTCGGCACATAGTCCAGATCACATTCGGGATCGGGCTGCTCATAGTGGATGGTGGGCGGTGCAAACTGGTCATGCAGGGCCAGCGCTGTAAATACGGCTTCGATGCCGCCCGCACCGCCCAGCAGATGGCCGGTCATGCTCTTGGTGCTTACCACGGTCAGCTGCTTTGCGTGTTCGCCGAACACCGCATGGATGGCGGCGGTCTCGCAGGCATCGTTCATGTGGGTGCCGGTGCCGTGGGCGTTGATGTGGTCCACCTGCTCCGGTGCGATGCCTGCATCCGCCAGCGTCAGCGCCATGCAGTCGATGGCACCTGCGCCGCCGGGGGCGGGGGCAGTGAAATGGTAGGCGTCGCAGTTGGCACCGTAGCCCACCACCTCAGCGTAGATGTGCGCACCACGGGCACGGGCGTGCTCCAGCTCTTCCAGCACCAGCACACCGCTGCCTTCGCCCATCACGAAGCCGCCGCGCCGTGCGTCAAAGGGCAGGCTGGCTGCATCCGGATCGGTCGCGGTGGAAAGCGCTTTCATGCTGGTAAAGCCGCCGATGCCCAGAGGGCTGATGCAGCTCTCTGCACCGCCGCAGACCATGGCAGTCTCGTAGCCGTCACGGATGCGGTGGAAGGCATCGCCTACGGCATTGGTGCCGCCGGCGCAGGCCGTCACCGGGCAGGTGCACATGCCCTTCAGGCCAAAGCGGATGGCCACCTGTGCCGCCGCCATGTTGGCAATGGACATGGGCACAAAATAGGGACTTACCTTTTCCATGCCCTTTTCTTCACCGCGGGTGTGCTGCTCCTCAATGGTGGGCAGACCGCCGATGCCGCTGGAAAGGATGACGCCGATCTGCTTGGCTTCCGCTTCGGTGTCCAGACCGCTGTCTGCAACCGCTTCAGCGGCGGCAGCAAGGGCCAGAACGGTAAAGCGGGCCATCTTGCGGGCTTCCTTTTTGTCCACGATGGTTTCCGGGTCAAAGCCCTTCACCTCGCCTGCCAGCTTGCATTTGAAATCGGTGGTATCGAACTGGGTAATGGGGCCGATGCCGCATTTGCCCGCTTTGGCAGCGGCCCAGCTGTCGGCGGTGTTGTTGCCCAGCGGGTTCACGGTGCCAAGGCCGGTGATCACGACTCTGCGTTTTTCCATGAGAGTTTTCTCCTTTTACATTGCCATGCCGCCGTCTGCACAGAGCACCTGCCCGGTGAGATAGCTGCTTTGTTCTGCGGCAAAAAATGCCACTGCATTTGCCACATCCTCCGGCTTTCCTACGCGGCCTGCGGGGATGCCCTTTGCCATTTCGGCACGGACGGCTTCCGGCAGGGCGGCGGTCATGTCGGTCTCGATAAAGCCCGGCGCGACCGCATTCACGGTCACATTGCGGCTTGCCAGCTCGCGGGCAAGGCTTTTGGTCAGTCCGATCAGGCCCGCCTTGCTGGCGGCGTAATTGGTCTGGCCGGCGTTGCCCCGCAGGGCCACCACACTGGAAAGGTTCACGATGCGGCCCCAGCGCTGGCGCACCATGCGGCGGGCGGCCTCCTTGCAGCAGAGGAACGCACCCTTGAGGTTTGCGTTCAGCACTGCGTCAAAGTCCTCTTCGCTCATGCGCAGGATCAGATTATCGCGGGTAATGCCCGCGTTGTTCACAAGGATATCCACCCGGCCAAAGGCGTTCACTGCCTGCTCAAAGAGCGCTTTGCAGCCCTCGGCAGTGGAAACATCGGCCTGCACAGCCACGGCATTTGCATTTTCGGCCTTGCACAGAGCCACCGTCTCGGCAGCTGCAGCTTCGCCGTGGCAGTAATTCACCACCACATTGCAGCCCTGCTTTGCAAGCTGGATGCACACAGCCCGGCCAATGCCCCGGCTTCCGCCGGTGACAACGGCGGTGCGGATGATCGTTTCTTCGCTCATAGCTCTTCCTTCCATGCTGTCAGTGCGGCGTTCAGCTGCTCCGGAGTCTCCACCGAAGCGCAGACCACGCCGGGCAGGGTCTTTTTCACAAAGCCAGCCAGAGCACTGCCCGGGCCGACTTCCAGAATATGGTCTACGCCCAGCTCACCAAGGCGGCGGAGCGTATCTTCCATGTAAACGCTGCTCTGCACCTGCTTCACCAGCAGCGCCGGGATGCTGTCGGCGTCAACCTTTTCACGGCCAAGGCAGTTGAACAGCACCGGCACCTGCATCTCGCCAAAGGACTCAGAGGCAAAACGCTTTGCCAGTGCATCCCCGGCGGGGGCCATGAGGCGGGTGTGGAACGGGCCGCTCACCTTGAGCGGGATGCAGCGGCGGGCACCGGCTTCTTTGGCCAGTGCGGCGGCTTTGTCCACAGCGGCTTTCTCGCCGCCGATGACCAGCTGGCCCGGGCAGTTGTAGTTGCAGATCTGCACACAGCCCAGCTGTGCAGCCTGCTCACAGCAGGCTGCAAGTGCCTGCCGGTCAAGGTTCAGCACGGCGGTCATGCCGCAGTCGATGCCTTTTGCGGCTTCGGCCATGGCTTTGCCGCGGTAAGCGGCCAGCTCGATGGCCTGCTTTGCGGTGAACACCCCGGCAGCTTCCAGCGCGGAGTATTCGCCCAGCGAAAGCCCGGCCACATAAGCGGGCTTTACGCCCTGCTGTTCCAGCACTGCGGTCACGCCGCAGGCAAAAGCCACCATGCAGGGCTGGGTGTATTCGGTCTGATTCAGAAGGCCGTCCGGATCCTCAAAGCAGACGCGGTGCAGGTCGAAGTCCAGCTCGGCGCTGTCAAATGCTGCCCGGAACGCGGGAGAGCCTTCGTAAAATTCTTTGCCCATGCCGGGGTGCTGTGCCCCCTGACCGGCATATAAAACGGCAAGCTTCATTGATTTTGCCTCCATTCGGTCACAAGTTCATCCATCAGCTCCTGCACCGTGCGCATCCGGTCCAGCCGGCCCACGTTGGCTCCGCAGAAGAACAGGCCCTCCTCCACATTGCCCTTTACGGCTTCGATGAGCGCGTGGGTGATGCAGTAGGGCACCTTGGCGGGGTCGCAGGTCTTCAGGCAGCGGGCACAGTGCCGGGGAGGGAAGCGGGTTCCCTCTGCCAGCGCCTGCACCAGCGGGGTGTTCAGTGCACGGCCCGGCATTCCCACCGGGCTGTGGATGATCCGCACATCCTCGGGCCGGGCGTTCAGCAGAACGTCCTTGTAGCCCTGGGATGCGTCGCACTCGTAGGTGGTGATAAAGCGGGTGGCAAGCTGTACGCCTGCAGCGCCCATTGCGGTAAAGTGGGCCATATCGGCACCGGTGTACACGCCGCCTGCCACAAACACGGGGATGCTGTGGCCAAACTGTGCTTCAAAGGGCTTTACCTCGGCCAGCACCTCGGGCAGGATGTCGTCGAGGGTCTGGCATTTGCCTGCCAGCAGATCATCTTCGGCAAAGCCGAGGTGTCCGCCTGCCTTGCAGCCTTCGATCACCACAAAATCAGCGGTGCGGCCAAACTCTTTGGCCCAGCGGCGCAGGATGAGCTTTGCGGCCCGTCCGCTGGAAACGATGGGAGCAATGGCAACATCCGTTGTGCCCACGATGCCGGGCAGCTCCAACGGCAGGCCTGCGCCGGACACCACCGCGTCTACGCCCGCTTCCACAGCGGTGCGGATCGCGGCCGCATAATCCTGCGTTGCCACCATGGCGTTGATGGCTACCATACCGGCACCCTTTGCGATCTCCTTCGCCTTCCGGATCTCGGCGGTCAGGGCACGGTGATTGGCGCTTGCCGGGTCACGGGCAAAGTCCGGCTCCCGGTAGCCTGCATCGGCGGTGGAGATGCACCCCATGCCGCCGCAGGCTGCAACAGCACCGGCCAGCCCGCCAAGGGAAACGCCCACACCCATGCCGCCCTGTAAGATGGGCACAGACAGGGCCTTTCTGCCGAGGGTCAGCATTCGGTGCTCAGCGCGGCAATGCGCTGCCTCCCGCCGTCCCACAGGTCTGCAAGAATATCCGCTACCGGGCGCACCTCGTGCAGCATGCCTGCCACCTGACCGGCCATCAGGCTTCCGGTGGTGGTGTCGCCCTCAAACACGGCGCGGCGCAGGCTGCCAAGGGTGTACTTTTCCAGCTCCATCTTGTCGGCACCGGCGTTTTCCTGCCGGACATATTCGCGGCTCATGCGGTTTTTCAGCACCCGCACCGGCGCACCCACGCTGCGGCCGGTCACGATGGTATCGCTGTCCTTGGCCTTGAGCAGGGCGGCTTTGTAGTTGGGGTGGATGGGGCATTCCTCGCTTGCCAGCAGGCAGGTGCCCACCTGCACGCCGCAGGCGCCCAGAGCCAGAGCTGCTGCCAGCTGACGGCCGTCGGCGATGCCGCCTGCCGCAATGACCGGAATGCTGACCGCATCCACGACCTGCGGCACCAGCGCCATGGTGGTCATTTCGCCCACATGGCCGCCGCTCTCGGTGCCTTCGGCGATGACGGCGTCGATGCCCAGCGGTTCCAGATGCTTTGCCAGCACCGCAGCGGCCACCACCGGGATCACCTTGATGCCGGCAGCTTTCCACATGGGCACGTATTTGCCCGGGTTGCCTGCACCGGTGGTCACAACGGACACGCCCTCGTCCACCACGATCTGCGCAAAAACATCTGCCTGCGGATGCATGAGCATGATGTTCACGCCGAAAGGTTTGTCGGTCAACTGCTTGCAGCGGCGGATGTTCTGGCGCAGGGTGTCGGCATCCATGCCGCCCGCACCGATGATGCCCAGCGCTCCCGCATTGGAGCAGGCAGCGGCAAACTCGCCGGTGGCGATGTTGGCCATACCGCCCTGAATGATGGGGTATTTTGTGCCTAGAATTTCATTTAAAAGTTTCATTAAAAACCCTCTCAGTCAATGCCGTAAGGCATTGCCAGCTCCCCCGAAGGGGGAGCTTTTTTCTGCTTTTCTGTCAGCTAGACCTTCTCTTGGAAAGCACGCTGACCCTACCCGCCCATAAAGCTCCCCCTTTGGGGGAGCTGGCGCGTCAGCGCCTGAGAGGGTCATATTCCACGATCATTCCGCCCCATGTCAGGCCGCCGCCAAAGCCGATGCAGGCCAGCAGCTGGCCCGGCTTCAGCTGCCCGCTCTCGGCCAGCTCGTTGAGGGCGACCGGGATGCTGGCGGCGCTGGTGTTGCCGTGGCGCTCCATGTTCTTGTAGAACTTTGCCGGGTCGGCCTTCAGCGCCCGCACGCAGTGGTCGATGATGCGGCTGTTGGCCTGATGACAGACCACCCAGTCCAGTTCATCCAGTGTTTTGCCGGTTTCTTCCAGCACAGCGTGCAGACATCTGGGCAGAGCATCCACTGCAAAGCGGAACACCGCTTTGCCATCCATCGTGATGGGGGCAGAGCCTTCGCGGCTGGGCCCGCCGGCGTGAATGGCGGCATCGCCCCGGGCACCCAGTGTTACGGCAAAGGGCACAGGGGCTGCAGTCAGCTCAAAGACGGCCGCACCGGCACCATCGCCGAACAATACGCAGGTGGAACGGTCGGTCGGGTCTATCAGGCGGGAGAGAGCTTCACAGCCCACCACAAGGGCATACCGCCCGCCCATCGTTGCCAGCAGCCCGCGTGCCACGGCGGTACCATACAAAAAGCCGGAGCAGGCCGCGTTCACGTCCAGCGCCGGGCAGTTTTCCGGCAGGCTCAGCGCTGCCTGGATCTGGCAGGCAACGCTGGGGGTCGCATCCGGTGCCGAAAGGGTGGCACAGATGCAGCAGCCGATGTCTGCCGGGGCAAGGCCGCTGCGGCTGAGCGCCTGCTTTGCGGCAGCAATGGCAAGGGTGGCAGCGGATTCGTTCTCGCCGCACCAGTGCCGGGCACGGATGCCGGTGCGGGTGGTGATCCACTCGTCGCTGGTGTCCACCATGCGGCTCAGATCTTCGTTCGTGACAGTCCGGCCGGGCAGTGCCCCGCCGGTGGCTATCAAGCGCAAAGCAGCGTTCATGGGTTCCTCGTTTCTCCGATCTGACGGTATTTTTTATAGCGCTGATCGGCCAGCGCCCGGCCGCTCATGCGGCACAGCTCTCTCAGGTTTGCACGCAGTGCTTCGTCCAGCGTCTCAAACAGGGCGGCATGGCCGCGCTGTGCGCCGCCCACCGGCTCCGGGATCACCTGCTCCACAATGCCGCCGCGGTACAGATCCTGCGCCGTCAGCTTCATCATCTCACAGGCTTCGCCGCTGCGGGAAGAGTCCTTCCACAGGATGCTGGCAAAACCCTCGGGGCTGAGGACAGAGTAGACGGCGTTTTCCAGCATGAGGATGCGGTTTGCCACACCCAGAGCCAGCGCGCCGCCGGAAGAGCCTTCGCCGGTAACGACGGCAATGACCGGCACAGTCAGGCCGCTCATTTCCATCAGGTTCCGTGCGATCGCTTCGCCCTGACCACGCTCCTCGGCGTCCTTTCCGGGGTAAGCGCCCGGGGTGTCGATAAAGGTGATGATGGGGCGGCCGAACTTTTCCGCCTGCTTCATCAGGCGCAGAGCCTTACGGTAGCCCTCCGGCCCCGGCATACCAAAGTTGCAGGCCAGATTTTCTTCCAGCGTAGCGCCCTTCCGGTGGCCGATGACCGTCACCGGCAATCCGTGAAAACGGGCGATGCCGCCCAGAATGGCAGGGTCCTCCTTGCACTGACGGTCGCCGCGCTGTTCAAAGAAATCGGTGAACAATGCGTTCACGATCTCATCGATGTGGGGGCGTTCCGGATGCCGGGCCAGAAATACCCGGTCCTCAGCGGTCAGCGGGCCGCAGGTGCGCAGGATCTCGTCCTCCTCCACGGCCAGCTCAGCCAGTTCGGACGCATGAGCCGTGATGGCTTCCATGTCGTTGCCGCGGCCCTTCAGTGCGGCGATCTGGGCGTCCAGCGGAGCCAGCTGTTCCAGAATTTCTTTGATCATTCGTGCTTTCCTCCTGTGTGGAGCTGTAAGATCTGGATCAGGGTATCCCGCAGCTGGCTGCGGGGGATCACCTGATCCACAAAGCCGTGCTCCATCTGGAACTCGCTGCGCTGGAATCCGGCAGGCAGCTTTTCGCCGATGGTCTGTTCAATGACCCGGGGCCCGGCAAAACCGATCAGCGCACCGGGCTCTGCCAGCATGATGTCGCCAAGGCTGGCAAAGCTGGCGGTCACGCCGCCGGTGGTGGGATGGGTGAGCACACTGATGTACAACCCGCCCTTTGCGGAGAACCGCTGGATGGCGGCGCTGGTCTTGGCCATCTGCATCAGGCTGAAAATGCCCTCCTGCATCCGCGCACCGCCGCTGGCCGAAAAGATGACCAGCGGGAGCCGCTTGGCGGCGGCGTATTCCACTGCGCGGGTGATCTTTTCGCCCACAGCAGTGCTCATGCTGCCCATGAAAAAGCGGCTGTCCAGCACGGCTGCCACGCAGGCCACCCCGCCAATGCGGCCGGTGGCCGTGACAACGGCTTCGCGCAGGCCGGTCTTGTTCTGGGCGGCAGCAAGCTTCTCGCTGTAGTCCGGAAAGCTGAGCACATCCTGCGGAGGCAGGTCTGCATCCAGTTCCCGGAAGCTGCCGTGATCCAATACCAGACTCAGCCGGTAGTATCCGCCGATGGGCATGTGATAGCCGCAGTTGGGGCAGACGAAAAGGCTTTTGGTCCACAGGGTGCGTGCTGCGCGGCGGCCGCACTGCTTACACTCCACGAACTGGGGCTCGTGCCAGACGGCCCCGGCGTCCCGCTTGGCTTTCAGCTGGAAGGTGCGCTCCCGCATCCGGCCGGGGAACAGATCTCGGATATCGTTCATCGCTTTTTGCCTCAGACGTGTGCGGTGATGTAGTTGAAGATGTCGCCCACGGTCTTGAGCTTTGCCAGCTCCTCGTCCGGGATGGACACGCCGCAGGCATCCTCCAGAGCCATGTTCAGCTCCACAGCGTCCAGACTGTCAGCCTCCAGATCCTCGGTCAGGCTGGCCTCCATCGTGACCTTGTCCTCGTCGCAGTTCAGGGTATCGACAACGATCTTCTTCATTTCTTCAAACGTCATGGTAGTAGTCTCCTTTGTTCTGTTAAGTTTGTATTTTTAACTAAATATTTTGATGTTTCTTGCGAACACGACTATTATAGCCGAACTGTCGGATAAGTCAAGAATAATAGTTAAAATAATTTATCTTTTACAATTCTGACACAGTTCTCTTCCTTTTTATAAAGGGGGCGGCGGAACACGGAGATCGATCTTCCGCACAAAGGCTTTCGTTCCGGGTCCGGCTGCAAAAGCTGAATTCCGTGAGGGGGGCAGACCCCCTCTTTTCTGTTTTGGCAAAGCGTGGTACAATAAAAGCAGATCATGGCCCTTGGTCGGCCTATTGGAGGAGAGCGCAAAACGATGAACGATCTTGGCAGCAAGGCATACTATCATCTGCCCGGCCTGTTTGAATTTTATGAGCTGTACCGTGTGTTTCTGCCCCTGTTCCGGGAGCACCGCGCGTATTTCTACGACTGGTGCGAGATCGGTTCCATCTACGGAGCCCCGGCAGACTGCATCTGGGGTGGGGGCCGTGCAGGCTTTGGCGACCAGAGCGCAAAAGAGGTGCTGGCACTGCTGCGGGAGTACGGCATCTCTGCCCGGCTTACCTTCAGCAATTCACTGCTGCAGAAGGAGCACCTGCGCGACCCGAAATGCAATGCCCTGTGTGCGCTGTTTGAAGCGGGCAGCGGTGTGCAGAATGGGATCATCGTCCACTCGGAGCTTCTGCTGGAATACCTGAAAGCGCGGTACCCGGGCTTTTACTTTGTGTCTTCCACTACCAAAGTCCTGACGGAGTTTGCCCAGCTGCGCAGGGAGCTGGAACGGGAGGAGTTCCGCTTTGTGGTGCCGGATTTCCGGCTGAACAAAGCGTTTGACCAGCTCAAAGGACTGCCGCAGGCCCAGAAGGATAAGGTGGAATTTCTCTGCAATGAGTGCTGCTGGCCCGGCTGCAAAGACCGGAAGCTGTGCTATGAGACCGTCAGCCGCAAAAACCTTGGCGAAGCTTGCCCGGAGCACGTATGTACCGCACCCGATGCACAGGAGGGCTACCGCTTTTCCAAGGCAATGCAGAGCCCGGCGTTTATCGGGACGGAGGAGATCTGCAGGACCTATCTGCCCATGGGCTTTTCCCATTTCAAGATCGAAGGCAGAGGCCTTGGCAGCGCGCTGATCCTGGAATTTCTGCTGTACTACATGACAAAGCCGGAATATCAGCTGCAGGTGCGGGAAGCGATCTATCTGGACAGTATGCTGGATCTGTTCTGAGCTAAAGCAGCGGAAAAATATGCGCAGCGGCTTTTCTTCAGTGCAGTGATGTGCTATAATGAGCGCAGAAAACCGAACAAACAGGAGGGAACACGAGCATGGAATTTACAGAAGTAGTCCGGAACCGGTATTCCTGCAAAAATTTTGATGCAGGCAAGGCGGTGGATGCCGCAAAGCTGACCGAGATCCTGGAGGCAGGCCGTGTGGCGCCGACTGCCAAGAATTTTCAGGAGCAGAAGATCTATGTAATCCAGTCGGCAGAGGGGCTTGCAAAGATCGACAAGGCAACGCCCTGCCGCTACAATGCATCCACCTGTCTGGTGGTGGCGTTTGACCGTACCAATGTGTTCACCTACCCCGGCGGCAGGCGGGACTCCGGTGTGGAGGATGCCACCATCGTGGCCACCCACATGATCCTGGCCGCAGCCAATGCAGGCGTGGACAGCTGCTGGGTCAACTTTTTTGATCCGGAGCAGCTGGCAAAAGAGCTGGGCCTGCCCGAAAACGAAGAGATCCTGATGATCATGGATCTGGGCCATGCCGCACCGGGCGCTGTGCCGCTGCCGAACCATGGCTCCCGCAAGCCGCTTGCGGATACGGTAGCATATCTGTGATCGGATAATACAATACCGGCAGGGCCTTCTGATACGGGCTCTGCCGGTATTTTTCTGCAGGATAAAAAAGAAAAGCCTCCATGCGGTTGAACATGGAGGCTTTCTCTGTTTATAGATCATGGACCTGGAGGGAGTCGAACCCTTGACCTTTCGGATGCGAACCGAACGCTCATCCCAACTGAGCTACAGGCCCATATGATGACGCTGTTAGTGTAACTCTGTTCGGATGATTTGTCAAGAGAATTATGTGCTGTTTCAGCGGCGGCCCAGCTGCCAGAAGGCCACAGCACTGGCGGCGGCAACGTTCAGCGAGTCCACGCCGTGGGACATGGGGATCTTCACGGTGTGGTCGCAGGCTGCAATGGTGCTGGGCGCAAGGCCATCGCCCTCGGTGCCCAGAACGATGGCGAGTCTGGGCTCGGCGGAAAGGGTGGCATCATCGATGCTCACGGAACGGTCGCTCAGGGCCATGGCGGCAGTCCGGAAGCCCAGCGCGTGCAGCTGTGCGATGCCGTTCTCCGGCCAGTCGGCAGGGGACGCACCGATCTGTGCCCATGGCACCTGAAACACGGTGCCCATGCTCACGCGCACTGCCCGGCGGCACAGGGGGTCGCAGCAGGAGGGGGTGATGAGCACTGCGTCCATATTCAGCGCGGCAGCACTGCGGAAGATGGCCCCCACATTGGTGGAGTCCACGATGCCTTCCAGCACGGCCACCCGGCGCGCATTGCGGCAGACCTCTTCCACACTGCGGGGCAGCGGACGGCGGAACGCGCACAGCACACCCCGGGTCAGCTCAAAGCCGGTCAGGCTGGCCAGCGTGTCACGGTCGGCGGTGTACACCGGCGCATCGCCGCAGCGGGTCAGGATCTCTGCCGCAGGGCCGGTGATCTGTCGGCGCTCCATGAGCAGGGAGAGCGGCGTGTACCCGGCATCCAGTGCGCGGGCGATCACCTTGGGGCTTTCGGCAATGAAGATGCCTTTTTCCGGCTCCAGACGGCTGCGCAGCTGCGCCTGCGTCAGGCGGGCGTAGATGTCCAGCTCCGGCGCGGAAAGGTCGGTGATCTCAATGATATTCGGCATAAGGAAATCTCCTTTGGAAAAGCTTTTTTCTTATTCTAGCACAACCCGGGCTGGAATGCAAAACTCCATACCCAAAACAGGCCGGCATCCCACGCGGGGACACCGGCCTGCAAGGACAGATTTATTCGGAGCGCAGTGCGGTAACGGGATTGCACTTGGCTGCGCTGCGGGCGGGGATCAGGCCGCCGAGGATGGTAAGCAGGGTGGCCAGTACGATCAGGATCAATGCGGCCTTGGGCGGCAGCACGGCAGTGACGCTGTTGGTACCGGCAATGGAATGGATGAGCATGTTGCCGGGGATCAGCAGCAGCAGGCACAGGCCCACGCCGATCACGCCGGAGCACAGACCGATGATGAAGGTCTCGGCGTTGAACACCTGCGAGACATTGTGCTTGGAAGCACCAATGGCACGCAGAATGCCGATTTCCTTGCGGCGCTCCAGCACGCTGATATAGGTGATGACGCCGATCATGATGGAGGAGACCACCAGCGAGATGGCCACAAAGGCCACCAGTACGTTGCTGACCATGCCCACGATCTTGGTCACGGCGCTCATCAGGGTGCCGACCGTGTCGGAGAAAACGATCACCTTGTCGTCCTGTCCCTGCTCGCGCATGGAGGCGTTGTAGGCGTTCAGGTTTTCCACGATGCGGTTCTTGGCCTCAAAGCTGTTGGGATAGATCCAGATGGAGCCGGGCGATGCGTAATCGGAGTAGCCCAGCGAGCCCAGTACGCTGTTGTAGGTGGTGGAACCGGACTGCAGATTCAGCTTGACCAGATCCACCAGATCGTCGGTGCTCATATTCAACTGTACGGCGTTCTGGAACACTGCGGCGTCGATCTGCAATGCGTCCTCCACCTGACTGCTGAGCTTGGAAATGTTCTTCTGGATCGCGGTCTGCAGCTGCTGGCTGAACTGCGCAGTCAGCTGGCGCATCAGCTGCTGAATCACAGTGCCGATCTGAGCCTGAATGGCGGCAGTGAGCTTTTCCTGCAAGGCTTCGCCCAGCTTCTGGGTAAGCTGCTGGGAATAGCTTTCCAGATAGCGGGCCATGATGCCCTGCAGGTTCTGCTGCAGCGATGCAGTGAACTGATCCTGCAGGCCGGAGGTATCCAGCAGGCTGCCCATGGATTCGGCAAGGATCTGCTTGAACATGTCGCTCTCCATATAGGAAGAGAAACCGATCTTGTCCAGATTCAGGATGCCGTTGCCGATGATGTAGCGCTTGTAGCCGTTCATGACGTTCTTCATCAGCTCCTGCAGCGCATCCTGCGAAACGGACATGTCCATATCCGCGAACAGCTGGCTCAGATCCAGCGAATCCATCTCCGGCAGCTGCACATCGCTCAGGTCGATGTCGCTCAGGTCAAGATCGTTCAGATCCAGCTGGAAGGAGGACGGATCGATGATGGACGCAAGGTCGAAGGAGCCATTCGTCAAATCGAACGCGCCGCTCAGGTCAAACTGCAGCTTGCTGGCGTCGAACTGGAAGGCATCCTTCAGCGCATCGGTGTCCACAGAGAACAGAGAGGAAAGATCAAGGCTGCTCTTGTCCTGCTGCTCCGTGTCAAAGGGTTTACCGGTGAGCACGTTGGTATCCGGGTGGGCAAGCTGCTGCTTTACGACCTCGCTCTCGGCGGCATGGTCGATGGCGTAATAGGTCAGCGCATGGGAATAGGCAACGCCGGTGGGCAGGATGGTGGAGCTGGCGTCCGGCTTGGGCTGGACGACGCCCACGATGGTCAGATTCGGGCTGTCGGCAACGGCCTGTTCCATGAAGGCTTCATCGCCGGACTGGTTGCGCCAGATCTGGCGGTCCTCGTCATAGGCATAAAGGTCGGAAAGGGTCAGTATCTTGAACTTCAGCCCCACAAAGGTTTCGTAGGGATAGGTGCTGTAACCGGTGGGCGCAGGAGTGTTTTTGTCTCTGGAATATGCTTCCAGAAAACGCAGCATCACGTTTTCGTCCTCAATGCCCATCAGGTAAAGCGCATAGTCGCTGACACTGCCGTCTGCGTTCAGCACCAGAATGGCTTCGTTGGCACCATTCGGCCAGCGGCCTGCTTTGACGTCGTACTGGTCCTCATACAGAGAGGGCGCCTCGGCCATTTCGGTGAACACATTCTGGTTGGTCATGGAGGAGACGATGCCGGCGGCAGAGGCGGTGTTGCTCAGGGAAGAGATGGTGTTGTCCGGGTACACCTGACGCACGGTACCGTCCTTATTCTGGCGGTAGATGAGCGGGTAGGAGCCGTAGGTGTACTCGATGGAAGCAGCGTCCTCCGGGATAGGGCAGTCCGGGCTGTCCAGATAGGCTTTCAGGGAGGCAAGGTCGTTGGAATTGGAGGTGTCCTCGGTCAGCTGGGAAAGCAGCTCCCGCACCGTGACCATTCCCTCCGGGGCGGAAGAGGACGATACACTGCCGACGCCGGTGGTATCGGCAACGGCAGTGGTATAACTCTCCGGGTTCAGCAGGGCGGCAAGGTCGATGCCGTTATAGGTGATCTGCAGCGGATATTCCGAAAGGGTGGAGCGCTCCATGTCCTGGATATAATTGCTCACACCGGCCGAGAGCGAAAGGATCAGCGCGATGCCGATGATGCCGATGGAACCGGCAAATGCGGTGAGCAAGGTGCGGGCCTTTTTGGTGAGCAGATTGTTGAAGCTCAGGGAAAGAGCCGTCAGCAAAGACATGGAAGAATGGCCCAGATTCCTGTGCACCGGCGGGGCCAGCACGGCATCGTCCGGCAGGAAGGGGGCCGTGTCGGACTGGATGATGCCGTCGCGCAGACGGACGATGCGGGTGGCATACTGTTCGGCCAGTTCCGGGTTGTGGGTGACCATGACCACAAGGCGGTCTTTGGCCACCTCCTTTAGCAGCTCCATGACCTGAATGCTGGTCTCGCTGTCCAGTGCACCGGTGGGCTCGTCCGCCAGCAGGATGTCGGGATTGTTCACCAGAGCGCGGGCAATGGCCACACGCTGCATCTGACCGCCGGACATCTCGCTGGGATGCTTGTGCAGCTGGTCTCCCAGACCCACCTGTTCCAGTGCCTTGGCGGCTCGGCTGCGGCGCTCCGCACCCGAAATGCCGGAAATGGTCAGTGCCAGCTCCACGTTGGAGAGCACCGTCTGGTGGGGAATCAGATTGTAGCTCTGGAACACAAAACCAATGGTGTGGTTGCGGTAGGAGTCCCAGTCACGGTCGGTGTATTTTTTGGTGGAAACACCGTTGATGATCAGATCACCGCTGTCGTAGCGGTCCAGGCCGCCGATGATGTTCAGCAGGGTGGTCTTGCCGGAACCGCTGGGGCCGAGAATGGCAACGAATTCATTGTCCCGCAGGTTCAAGCTGACGTCATCCAGTGCTTTCTGGACCAGATCGCCAGTCTTGTATTCTTTTTTGATGTGTTTGAGTTGGAGCATGTGCAAGCCTTTCCGGCCGCTCCCCACAGGAACGGTGCCGCTCTTTCCAATGAACTATCAAAAGCTGCGCTCTGCGCAGAATGTCATACTCTTTTATTCTACCGTAATAATATGAAAAAACTGTGTATAATCGGGTGGAAATTTCTGCGGAATGGATAAAATTATGTGCTGTTGGCAGAGACTGGCTGTCCAAAACGGGAAAAGACCGGGAAAATGAGTCGAAAAGTTGAATTTGCGTCGCATTCGTGCTATTTTAAGAGCAGGAAATGCCGCTGAAAAAGCAAAAAGCGGCATGGCCGGGCCGGACAAAAGCGACCAGATGCTAAAAACCGTGGTAAATGCTGGTCAAAATGAACATGAATTGTAAAAAAATGTAAAAAATAAAGTATGGCGTAAAAATGCAGCCTGATGAAAATAGACGCTTCTTCGGGGTTGTACCACTCCCTTTTTGCTCCTTAAAATAAGACAGTAAAAGCCTTTACAGCAAAACAGGAAAAACAGGGAATACAGTAAAATACTGCGGAACCCTGTAGCAAGGAGGAAGAATTATGGAACGTACATTTTCACCTATGATCCGTCAGTTTTCGGCAATTGACGGGCTGCAGAAGGCATATACGCTGGTGTATTCGATGGATGCGGACGATGAAAGCGGCTGTCGTCTGACCCTTTGCCGCACCGGGGATCGACAGTGTATGGAAAGCCGGTACATCGCGGCGGCACCAGAGTTCGGCTACCGGATCCTGCGGTATCTGTGTGAGAATGGCGTCCAGCCGGAGATCTGGCAGGATGTGGTAGAGGAACTGGCCGGCACAGACCAGCTCAGGCAGAAAGGCGGCGCGTTGTGTGGAGAATGAGAACACAGACAGAACGCTGCAGATTGCCCTTGGAAGCTACGACCGCAAGGAACTGCGGGTACAAAAGAATTACATACAGGAGCAATGCGCCGGGTCAGAGTGCACCTGTTTCCAGAACGGCAGCCGCCTGCTGGAGCAGCTGCAGCAGGGCCGGAGATTTGACGCAGTGATCCTTTGCAGCCAGCTGGAAGATATGAGCGGGCTGGAACTTCTGACGGAGCTCCGCACCACGGAAGCAAGGCCCCCGGTATTGATGATCGATGAAGCCCGGCGGCAGAACAGCAGCATCCTCTGTCCGGAGTCCGGCGAAGGCCTGTGTTATGTTGGCCGCGCGGAGCTCAGAAGCCTGCTGTGGGAGCTGTACCGGATGCCGGTACGGCAGAACCGGCAGATGGAACGCAGGTATCAGGAATTGTACGAGGGCTGGGGAATCCGGCAGCCCGACGTGAATAGCAGCTATCTGTCCAGCGCAGTGAGCGTGGTGTATGGCACCGTCCAGAAGCTGGCGATCCGCAAGGAGATCCTGCAGGCGGTGGGCGAACAGTATGAGGTGTCGGTCTCTGCCGTGGACAGCGGGATCCGGCGCATGGTCGATCAGCTGGAAGCCAGACCCACTGCAAAATGGCTGGCATTCAAGGATGAGAGCGGCTTTGCAGACGAAAAGCCCACGACCGGCAAATTGATCTATGCAGTCAAAAACTATCTTCAGCATCAGAAAGGCGGCTGAGCAGGAGGATTTGGAGGCGTAAAGGTATGGAGCAAGAGTGGCAAAATGACGCGGGAGCACTGACGGCACAGGCGATCCCGCAGAAAGATGTGGAACAGGCCTGCTTCCATGCATTGGGACTGGTCGGACGCAACTGCGAATATCTGGAGCAGCACCTTGCACGGGTCGGAGCCGATGAGCAGACCCGGCAGGCGGTGAATGACATCAGCGCCGCTGCGGCACGGCTGGACCGTACGATGAACGAAGTGATGACCCTGCTGGATTTTCTGCGTGCAGAAGAGCCTCCGCAGCTTTCCCCGCTGGACCTGTGCCAGATGCTGCAGCAGATCGCAGCGCAGGCCGATATGGTGCAGGAGCAGCTGGATGTGGAGCTGACGCTGGACTATGGCGGCTTGACGTCCTGCCGTGTGATGGCCGACTGCAGTGATGCAGAGCTGCTGTGCCTGCATCTGCTCTCCAATGCGCTGCATGCCTGCGGAGCCGGCGGCAAAGTGCAGCTGACGCTGCGCCGGTACGAGAGCTTCTGGAAGCTGACCGTGCTGGACGACGGCTGCGGTCTGCCGGAAACGAGCAGGGAAGCGTGGCTGGAGAACCGCCGCTGCTTTCTGGGCGGGGCCGGGCTTGGTCTGCTGCTCTGCCGCGAATGCTGCCGCCGTATGGGCTGGGACCTGCAGGTAGAACAGCGTGCACCGGAAAAAGGCACCCGGGCCGTCGTGACCATCCCGCTGTGCGATGAACCGATGCCGGAACCGACCGTGGAACTGCGTTCGGACTGCAGCCCGGTGCGGACGCAGCAGCAATACCAGCTGCGCAATATGCTGGTGCGGGAGCTGCGCACTATGCCGGAGCGCGGCGGCATGGAAGACCTGTGAAGAACTGGTGCTGAAGCCTGCTCTATAAATAGAGGAAGAAGACACTGCTGCATGATAAATAGGAAGAAGACACTGCTGCATGGGAGAGCGCCTGTGCAGCAGTTTTTGTTTGCAGACTGAGCTGCAGATGCCGCCGTTTCAGTCTGGACAAGTTCACAAAATGTTTAACTTTTTGCGCGGAAAATACTATTTTTTCCGTGTAAAATGAAGTACATGCATTGATTGCACCACGGAATTGGATTATAATACAGCTGTATGCGATTCAATGAATGATTCGTTACCAAACTAATTTTTGGTAAAGAAACTGCTTTGCCTTTTACCGGGGACGTCGTCTCCGGCATTTGTCCTTAGGAGGAAAACGACGTGAGAGTAGGTCTTGACATCGGCAGCACCACCATCAAGTGTGTGGTGCTGGATGAACATGATACGCTGCTGTATTCTACATACGAACGGCACTACAGCCATATTCTGGAAAAGGCGCAGGAGCTGCTGCGCCGCATCGATGCCGAGCAGATGCGCGGTCAGAAGGCGCTGCTGAGCATTTCCGGTTCGGCGGGCATGGGCCTGGCCGACAGTTGCGGCGTGCCCTTTGTACAGGAGGTGTTCTCCACCCGCGTGGCGGTCAAGCGCTTTGTGCCCCAGACGGACTGTGTCATTGAGCTGGGCGGCGAGGATGCCAAGATCCTGTTCCTGACCAATGGCACCGAGGTGCGCATGAACGGCAGCTGCGCCGGCGGCACCGGCGCCTTCATCGACCAGATGGCGACCCTGCTGAAGATGGGTGCCGACGAGATGAACAAAGCGGCAGAGAATGCCCAGCGCACCTACACCATCGCCTCCCGCTGCGGCGTGTTCGCAAAAAGTGACGTGCAGCCGCTGATCAATCAGGGCGCCCGCACCGAGGACATTGCTGCCAGCATTTATAAAGCTGTGGTCAACCAGACCATTGCAGGCCTTGCACAGGGCCGTCCCATCAAGGGCAATATCCTGTATCTGGGCGGCCCGCTCACCTTCAGCAGCGTGCTGCGCAAAAGCTTTGACGAAGCACTGAACGTGACCGGCACCTGCCCGGAGAACAGCCTGCTGTATGTGGCACTGGGTGCTGCCCTCTATGCCGACAAGTCCTTTGTTCTGTCCGAGGTGGCGGATGCGCTGGACCAGTATGCTGCCACTGCCACCTATGCCAGTGAACCGCCGCTGTTCGCCAGCAAGGAGGAATACGAGGCATTCCACGCCCGCCACATGTCCCACAGCGTGCCCCGCGTGCCCTTCAGTGCCCAGTGCGGCCCGGTGCATATCGGCATCGACTCCGGTTCCACCACCGTCAAGCTGGTGGTGGTGGACGAGAAGAGCCAGATCCTCTACACCAACTATCAGCCCAACCTGGGCAACCCGCTGCCCCTGATCCGGGAGCAGCTGCTCAAAATTTACAAGGAGCACCCGGGCCTGCAGGTGGCCAGCGTCACCACCACCGGCTACGGCGAAGAGCTGGTGAAGAACGCCTTCCGCTGCGACTACGGTCTGGTGGAGACGGTGGCACACTTTACCGCCGCCAAATACTTCATGCCGGATGTGGATTTCATCATCGATATCGGCGGGCAGGATATGAAGTGCTTCAAGATCGAGGACGGAGCCATCAGCAACATCTTCCTGAATGAAGCCTGTTCCTCCGGCTGCGGCAGCTTTCTGCAGACCTTTGCACAGGCACTGGGCTACGATGTGAAGAAATTTGCGAGCCTTGGCCTGTTCGCAGACCGCCCGGTGGATCTGGGCAGCCGCTGCACCGTGTTCATGAACAGCTCGGTCAAGCAGGCCCAGAAGGACGGTGCCAGCATCGAAAACATCTCAGCAGGCCTGTCCATCAGCGTGGTCAAGAACGCACTGTACAAGGTCATCCGCGCTTCCAGCCCGGAAGAGCTGGGCCGCAAGATCGTGGTGCAGGGTGGTACCTTCTATAATGAAGCCGTGCTCCGCGCCTTTGAAAAGGAGATGGGGGTGGAGGTCATCCGCCCGGACATCGCCGGTCTGATGGGCGCTTATGGTGCGGCGCTGTACGGCCTGCGCCAGAGCCATAAGAGCGGACAGGCCGCCTCTGCCATGATGAACGAGCAGGAGCTGGAAGCCTTTGCGCAGAAGGTGGTCAGTGTCAAGTGCGGCGGCTGCGGCAACCACTGCCAGCTCACCGTCAACACCTTTGCGGACGGCCGCAAGTACATCTCCGGCAACCGCTGCGACAAGCCCGTGACCGGCAAGAGCTCCGACGACAGCCTGAACCTCTACGCCTACAAGCAGCAGCTGCTGGCAGAGTATAAGCCGGTGCCCGGCAGCCGCGGCTCCATCGGCATCCCGCTGTGTCTGGGCTTCTACGAGCTGCTGCCCTTCTGGTGGGCCTTCTGGACAAAGCTTGGCTTTGCGGTGCACACCAGCCCGGTGTCCAGCCGCGGGCTGTATCTGGCCGGTCAGGCCACCATCCCCAGCGACACCGCCTGTTTCCCGGCAAAGCTGAGCCACGGCCACATCAAGGCGTTGAGCCAGATGCAGCTGGACGCCATCTTCTATCCCTGCCTGACCTACAATGTGGACGAGGGGCTGGGCGACAATCACTATAACTGCCCGGTGGTGGCCTACTACCCCGAGGTTCTGGCAGGCAACTGCCCGGAGCTGGAAGGTACCAAATTCATTTATGACTATGTGGGCATCCACCGCCCCAAGGACTTTGTGCACAAGATGGCAAAGAACATCCTACCCAAGTACTTCGGCGGCATCTCGGAAAAAGAGGTGCAGGCCGCAGCGGATGCCGCTTATGCGGAATACGAGTCCCACATGGCAAAGATCCGGGTGAAGGGCAGCGAGATCATCGATGAAGCCCGCCGTCAGGGCAAGCGCATCATCGTGCTGGCAGGCCGCCCCTACCATGTGGACCCCGAGGTGAACCACGGCATCGACCGCCTCATCACCCGCCACGGCGCTGCTGTTGTTACCGAGGACAGCATCTCCAACCGGGTGCAGAAGTTCCCCACCAGCGTGCTGAACCAGTGGACCTACCACAGCCGCCTGTATGCCGCCGCCAAATACTGCACCACCCAGAAGGATATGGATCTGGTGCAGCTGGTGTCCTTTGGCTGCGGCGTGGATGCCATCACTACCGATGAGACCCGCGAGATCCTGCAGGAGGGCGGCAAGCTCTACACCCAGCTCAAGATCGACGAGATCACCAATCTGGGTGCCGTGAACATCCGTCTGCGCAGCCTGTTTGCCGCTCTGGATGAGCGGGACGAGGTAGCTGCAGAAAAGGCAGAATAAAATAGAGAGAGCGCAAAAGGCTTTTTAAAAAAGCAACATAGGAGGAACCTATGGAATACAATTATCCCAAATTTACCCCGGAGATGAAGAAGACCCATACCATCCTCATCCCCAACATGGCCATTACCCAGTTCCGCCTGCTGGAGTACGCCCTGCGTTACGACGGCTACAAGTGCGAGATCCTGGGCAACTGCGGCAGTGCTGTGGCACAGCTGGGCCTGAAATACGTTCACAACGACACCTGCTATCCGGCCCTGCTGGTCATTGGCCAGTTTCTGGACGCACTGAACAGCGGCAAGTATGATCTGGACCACACCGCCCTGCTCATCACCCAGACCGGCGGCGGCTGCCGTGCCTCCAACTATATCCATCTGCTGCGCAAGGCACTGGTGAAGGCCGGATATCCGCAGATCCCGGTGGCCAGCCTGAACTTCTCGGGTCTGGAAAAGGACAGCGGCTTCCAGATGACCCTGCCGCTGGCCCGCCGTGCACTGGCCTGCATTTTCTACGGCGACATGTTGTGCGCCCTGCGCAATCAGGTGGCACCTTATGAGAACGAGAAGGGTGCTGCCGATAAGATGGTAGACCTGTGGGTGGAGCGTCTGGGCCGTGTGCTGCTGGCGGGCAAGGGCTACACCGCCGGGGAGATGAAGCACACCTTCCCCCTCATCGCAAAGGATTTTGCTGCCATCCCCGTTACCCGGGTGCCTAAGGTCAAGGTGGGCGTTGTGGGCGAGATCTATGTCAAGTACAGCCCGCTGGGCAACAACGACCTGCAGAAGTTTCTGGAAAGTCAGGACTGTGAGGTGAACTTCCCGGGCCTGATGGGCTTTGTGCAGTACTGCGCCTTCAACATGGGCGAGGATCATGTGCTGTACGGCGGCAAGCTGGCGGTGAAGATCGGCATCGATCAGTTCCTCAACTGGCTGGATGGCATCGAGCGCACCATGCTCAAGGCCGAGGCCGACGCAGGCTTCTACGCCCCCGGCCCCTTCAAGGAGCTGGTGGAAAAGCCCAAGGGCATCATTTCGCTGGGTGCCAAGATGGGCGAGGGCTGGCTGCTGACCGCCGAGATGATCGAGCTGGTGCAGGGCGGCTACGGCAACATCGTGTGCGCCCAGCCCTTCGGCTGCCTGCCCAACCACATCGTGGGCAAGGGCATGGTGAACAAGATCCGCGCCCTGTACCCCGGTGCCAACATTACCCCCATCGATTACGACCCCAGTGCCACCAAGGTCAATCAGGAGAACCGCATCAAGCTGATGCTGGCAGTGGCCAAGGAGCGCCTGAATGCCCCGGTGGAGGCAAAGTCCCTGACGGCAGAGGAGATCGCAGGCGGCGCACCCAAAGTCGGCGCAGTGGTCTGAGCTTCTGAAGCAAAGAATACCGAAATGCAAAAAGCCCGTCCGAGTTTTACGCCCGGACGGGCTTTTATCATGCCTTGAGAAAAATCAATGCGGGAGAGATCACTTCTGATTCTTCATGTAGATGTGGTGGGGCAGACCGGCAATGTACAGCGGGGTCAGCTCGGCCTGAATCAGCGGACGGGCATAAGCCAGAAACTCATCGGTCATCTGGGTGTGGTTGGCGTTCATCCAGCTCAGCGGCACCTTCTTTTCGAGGTTTGCCACCTCGCTGATGGGGTGAAGCTCGGTGGTGCACTGGTACGGGCTGTTGGAGATGCGCTTCAGGGCCACCATCTGGCCGGTGACACCCTCAAAAGCAGCCTTGGCAGCAGCACCGCCTACCTGATAGGCCTCAGTGATGTCGGTGCGGCTGGTCAGATGGCCTGCGCAGCGCTGCAGGGTGGAAAGCTCGATGCAGCGGGTCTTGGTGTCCAGATTGCGGGCCACTACGTTGGCCAGATACCGGGCGGTGCCGGTCAGGGCCTTGTGGCCAAAGGCGTCCACAGCGTGCACATCGTCGGCCAGCTCACAGACGTAACGGCCATCCTCCAGCTTGACGCCTTCGGACACGGCAATAACGATGCTGGGCTTCTTTTCCTGCATCACGCGCACCTTCTCAATGAAGTGCTCCACGTTGAAGGGCACTTCGGGCAGGCAGATCATGTCCACGCCCTCGCAGTCGTCGCTCTTTGCCAGAGCAGCGGCAGCGGTCAGCCAGCCTGCGTTGCGGCCCATGATCTCCACCACGGTGACGTACTTGGTGCCGTACACGGTGGCGTCGCGGATGATCTCCTTCATCACCACGCCGATGTACTTGGCAGCAGAGCCGTAGCCGGGGGTGTGGTCGGTGACCATCAGGTCGTTGTCGATGGTCTTGGGCACGCCCATAAAGCGGATGTCGCTCTGGATGCGCTCGCCGTACTCGGCCAGCTTGCCGATGGTGTCCATGGAGTCGTTGCCGCCGATGTAGAAGAAGTAGCCGATGTTCAGCTTTTCCAGAATGGCGAACAGCTTTTTATAGACGGTCTCGTCCTCATGCCAGTCGGGCAACTTGTAGCGGCAGCTGCCGAGGAAGCTGGACGGGGTGCGCTTGAGCAGCTCGATGTCCAGATCGTCCGTCAGCACGGTGGAAAGATCCACCACCCGCTCCTCCAGCAGACCGGCAACGCCATTGCACATGCCGTAGACGATGTCTGCGCCGCGGCTCTTGCAGCTCTCAAAGACGCCCGCAAGGCTTGCATTGATGACGGAAGTAGGACCGCCAGACTGACCAACGATTGCATTTTTACCCATGATGATTTCTCCTTTTTTGTTTTTCTGTTTCGGCAATATAATATGACGTGCAGGATGCACGAAAACAGACGCGGGAAAAGGGGTTACAGACGGATGTGGCGCGGGGTGCCGTTGACGTAAACGGGGGTCACCTCGTCCAGGATCAGCGGACGGGCATACTCCTCAAAAGCAGCCGTCACCTGCATCCCGTCGGGGCTGATCCAGTCCAGCGGCACCTTCTTTTCAAGGTTTGCCACCTGCTGCACATCCACCGACTCGGTGATGCACTGGTAGGGATAAGCGGAAATGCGATTGAGCGCGATCATGCGGCCGGTCTCGCCCGCAAAAGCGGCGGCGGCTGCGGCACCGCCCACAGCGTAGGCCTCGTTCACGTCCGTGCGGCTGGCCAGATGGCTGGCGCAGCGCTGCAGGGTGGAGAACTCAATGGCGCGGCTCTTACAGTTCAGCTTGTCGTGAATCAGGTCGGACAGGTAGCGGCTGGTGCCGCTGAGCACGGCCTTGTGGCCAAAGGCATCTAGCTGACCGGCAGTGGACACCAGATCGCACAGATAGGTGCCGTCGGCAGTCTTGACGCCCTCGCTGGCAGCGATGATGACGTTGGACTTGCGGCGCTGCAGCTCGTCCACCCGGGCAAGGAACTTGTCCTGATCGAAGGGCACCTCAGGCAGCAGGATCAGATCCGGGCCCTCGCAGTCGTCGCCGCCGGCAAGGCAGGCCGCACCGGCCAGCCAGCCCGCGTGGCGACCCATGATCTCGGCCACGGTCACGCTGCGGATGTCATACACGGAGGAATCCCGGATGACTTCCTTTAAAATGGTGGCGATGTACTTGGCGGCAGAGCCGTAGCCGGGGGTGTGGTCGGTCAGACACAGGTCGTTGTCGATGGTCTTGGGCACACCGATGAACCGCACACTGCTGCCGACACGGTCACCGTAGCGGGAAAGCTTTGCGATGGTGTCCATGGAGTCGTTGCCGCCAATGTAGAACACCGCGCAGATGTCGTACTTGTCAAACAGGGTGAACAGTTTGATGAAGGGTGTGGAGTCCACATCCGGGTCCGGCAGCTTGTAACGGCAGCTACCCAGATAGCTGGACGGGGTGCGCTTGAGCAGTTCGATGCTCATGCGGTCGTCCAGCAGGACGTTCAGCTCCAGCATTTCCTCCTTGAGCAGACCCTCGATGCCGTACTTCATGCCGTACACCTTGTCTGCGCCCAGACTGCAGGCTGCTTTGTACACGCCCGCCAGACTGGAGTTGATCACGGCGGTAGGGCCGCCGCTCTGACCAATGATCACGTTCTTGGCCATGAGAACCTCCTTTTGCAAATTTCATTCTTATCATTTTGACGCCGCCTGCAAGATACGGCTTCCGCACCGCTTTGCATAGGAAAATGGTCCTGAGGCCCTGCACTGCCCGCAGACCGACGGTAAACAGACCGCACCTTGCAAGTGATACAAAAAAGTTTGCGGCATGTGCACATGCTTTTTGTAAAATGTGCAAAATTGCCACATCCTTATTGTACCCGTTTTGCCTGTTGTATGCAAGACCCAATTGGTTGCGCAGGCAAAAAAATTATGATAAAATAAAAAACAGACCGCTCCGGGGGCGGTAAAAGTCCCCCTCTGCGGGGGAAAATTGGAGAAAGCTGGAAAAACCATGGGCATTTCACACGAATATCATTCGGCACCGCGCCGGGCACGGCACGGTACCGTCAGCGGCAGGCTGCGCTTTCTGGGCGCAGTGATCGCAATTTTGCTGGTATCCTACGCCATCACCGCTATTCTGGAAAAAGGCGCAGAGGGCGCGGACGATACCCCGTCCACCAATGCAGGCGGCATTGCCGAGAACATTCTGGCCCCGCTGCCCATGCAGGGCGAGGCAGACAGCAGCAGTGCCGCACCGGACGGCAGTATCGGCACACCGGACGCCGTCACTCTGGAAGCATTTGGCCCAGCAAAGCAGACCGCCGGAGCGTACACCGTAAAGGCCTATGACGCCAGTGTGATCCGTCAGCCCAGCTGTGGGCAGGTGGATCTGAGCTATTTTGCGGATGCGGCTTTTCTGGGCGACAGCCTGACCGTGGGCTTCTCGGATTACCAGATCAATCTGGGCGGGGCGCTCATCTGCGGCTATACCGGCGTGGGCCCGGATGCCATCGTGAACCGCAGCGCGGTCAAGAGCCCCACCCGCGGGCAGGAGGTGGCACTGGATGTGCTGGCGGCCGCGCAGCCCAGAAAGCTGTATATCCTGCTGGGCACCAACACCCTCACCACACTGGGCGCTTCGGATCGCTTCCTTGCCTACTATGGCCAGATGCTGGATATGCTGCGCGAGGCTTTGGGCGAGGACTGCACCATTTACGTGCAGTCCATCCCGCCGGTGCGGCCCACTGTGGCAGCAGAAAAGCCTGGCCTTGCCACCGATGTGCTGCGGGGGGTGAACGAGCAGCTGGCCCAGATGGCGGCCAGCAAGGGCTGCGTTTACCTTGACCTGTGGGAGACCCTTGCCGACGGCGAGGGCAACCTGAAGGAGATGCTTGCCGCACCGGATGGTGTGCATCTGAGCGCCGGCAACGGCTATGGCGCGTGGGTCACCTACCTGCGCAACCATGCAAAGTACAGCGCGGACAATTCCTGGACGATGGGCAGCGTGTACAGCGCACAGTAAAACGGAGTGAAAAATAAAGAGCCATTGCACAAAACGGGTGTGCAATGGCTCTTTTTCGTTTGCAAGGCTTACCCCTGTTCCAGCTCCAGCAGATACTGCTTCATCTCCACGCCGTAGGCGTAGCCGGTCAGGCGGCCGCTGCGGCCCACCACCCGGTGGCAGGGCTGAAGGATGGCGATGGGGTTGCTGTGGCAGGCTCCGCCCACGGCCCGGCAGGCAGAGGGCCTGCCAATGGCAGCGGCCAGCTGGCCGTAGGTGCGGGTCTCGCCGTAGGGGATGCGGCACATCTCGGCCCAGACCGCTTTCTGGAAGGGGGTGCCCTTGGGGGCCAGCGGCAGGTCGAATTCCCTGCGCGCCCCGGCAAAGTATTCGTTCAGCTGTTCCTCGGCCTCCTGCAGAAGGGGCGTCTCGCATACTTTGCGGGGCAGGGGCTCCAGCTCCGGCACCCCGTCCGGGCAGAGGGCCAGTCCACAGATGGCATTGTCCTCCTCTTCCAGCCGGAAGGTGCCCAGAATGCTGTTCACATACCAGACGTTCAAAAGCTGCGCTTCCTTTCCTGTGAGTTTGTGTTATACTAAAGCTATCTTAACACAAATATACATCCGGCGAAAGGGGCGTTTTTTGTTATGGTACAGGCATTGGAAGAGATCATTGCCAAAAGCAGCAGCATCGTGTTCTTTGGCGGGGCGGGCGTTTCCACCGAGAGCGGCATCCCGGACTTCCGCAGTGTGGACGGACTTTATCATCAGAAGTACGCCTACCCGCCGGAAACCATCCTGAGCCACACCTTCTGGGAGGAGAACCCGGAGGAGTTTTACCGTTTTTACCGCGATAAGCTCATCGTGAAGGGGGCAAAGCCCAACGCGGCCCACCTGCGGCTGGCAAAGCTGGAACGGGAGGGCAGGCTGAAAGCGGTCGTCACCCAGAACATCGACGGCCTGCATCAGGCGGCGGGCAGCCGCACGGTGTACGAGCTGCACGGCAGCACCCTGCGCAACTACTGCACCCGATGCGGCAAATTCTACGAGGTGGACTTTATTGCAGACAGCACCGGCGTGCCCCGCTGCACCGAATGCGGCGGCATCGTAAAACCCGACGTGGTGCTGTATGAGGAAGGGCTGGACGAAGAGGTGCTGTCCGGCGCGGTGAACGCCATCCGTCATGCAGATACCCTCATCATCGGCGGCACCAGTCTGGTGGTGTACCCGGCAGCGGGGCTCATCCGGTACTTCCGGGGCGACCATCTGGTGGTCATCAACATGCAGCCCACCGGGGCCGATGCCGAAGCCGACCTGTGCATCGCAAAGCCCATTGGTCAGGTGCTGAGCGAGGACGTAACGCTGGATCTGTAAAACAAAAAAGAACGGCCCTGTTTCGCGCCGATTCTCGCCCCCGGTCCGGTATGCTGAGAGCATAACGAAAAGAATGGGGGAAACCAAATGGTCCAGGTTTGTGACCCGCCGCGCACGCGGCAGGTAAGGCGGCTTTCAACAGAAGAGTTCTGTCAGCTGGTCAGAGGTGAAGTGAGCTGTGTGTACCGCCCGCGCAGCGAGGTGCTGCGGATGCTGACAGTAGGCGAGGCATGGGGCACCGGCGGTGTGCGGGGCGCTCCCGGTGCCGGATGCATCCTGCTGCCCATGGACGCCGATGTTGCCGCAGCGGCTGCGCTGCGCAGCTTTCTGGGCTGGGGCTGCACGGCGGGCGGGTACTTTCTCACCCCGGCGGCCGGGCCGGACAGCCGTGCCGCCGGGACCCTTGCACCGCTGCTGGCTGTTGCCGCCGCCCGGCAGGAACAGCTGGCCCGGGGCCGGGTTCGGTGGGCTGTGGTGGAGTGCGCTGCCGAAGAAGTGCTGCCGCTGTACCTGCGGCAGGGGTTCGCGCTGCGGGCTATCCGCCCGCTGGACAGTCTGGCCCCCTGCTTCTGGCTGCAGGCGGGCTGTCTGGGACAGAACCAGCCGCCGGTCTGGGTGCCGCTGGCAGACCGGGTGCACATTGCCATCCTGCTGGCCCGGGGCTATGCCGCGCTGGAAAGCCGCGAGAGTCCGCAGGGCACGGTGCTGGCACTGTATCCCGTGTAAAATAAAAGGGGAGGAAGTTCAAATGAAAGCAGTTATTCTGGAAGACTATGCCATACAGCAGGGAGATCTGGACTGGTCGGGCGTGGAAGCGCTGGTGCCGGACGTCACCCGCTATGGACGCACCGCGCCGGAGGAGGTGGTGCCGCGCATCGGGGATGCAGAGATCGTGTTCCTGAACAAGTGCCGCATCGACGAAACCGTTCTGGCCCGGTGTCCGAAGCTCCGGTGGGTGGGCATCATCGCCACCGGCACCGACAACCTTGACCTGCAGGCCTGCCGCCGCCATGGCGTGGCTGTGGCCAATGTGCCGGGCTATTCTACGCACAGTGTGGCGCAGATGACCTTCAGCCTGCTGCTGGCCATCTGCCAGTGTGCTGACCGCTATGACCGTCTTGTGCAGGACGGCCGGTGGCGCACCGAAGATCCCGCTGCCTACCGGCTGCTGCCGCAGGTGGAGCTGCTGGGCAAGACCTTTGGCATCTTCGGCTACGGCAGCATTGGGCGGCAGACCGCCCGCATTGCCAGAGCCTTTGGCATGGAGGTGCTGGTGTGCACCCGCACCGTGCGGCCGGAGTACGCCGCCGACGGGGTGGAGTTCGTGGACTTTGACGCCCTGCTGGCCCGCAGCGATGTGCTCAGCCTGCACTGCCCGGCCACGCCCGCCACGCGCGGACTGGTCAATGCAGACTCCCTTGCCAGGGCAAAGCCCGGCATGATCCTGCTGAACACCGCCCGCGGTGCGCTGGTGGACGAGCAGGCCGTGGCCGATGCGCTGAAAAACGGGCAGCTGGCCTTTTACGGGGCAGACGCTTTTGGCACCGAGCCACTGCCGCAGGAAAGCCCGCTGCGGGGCCTGCCCAACGCCCTGCTGACGCCGCACATCGCATGGGCCACCAACGAAGCCCTGCAGCGGCTGATAGACATTACCACCAACAACCTGCGCACATGGCTGGATGGCGCAGGAGAGAACATTGTGAACGCATAAAAATAACGGGAACGCCGCATGGACGTTCCCGTTATTTTTTAGTTCAGGATACCGCTCTCTTTGATGGAATTCACCGCCTCGGCAATGCGCTCCGGCGGCAGGGTGAGGGCAAAGCGCACATAGCCTTCACCCAAGGGGCCGAAGCTGGAACCCGGGGTGCACAGCACGCCGCTCTTTTCCACAAGTTCCAGACAGAAGTCCATGCTCTTTGCATACTTTGCCGGGATGGGAGCCCACACGAACATGCTGCCGTGGCTGTCCGGCACATTCCAGCCGATGGAACGCAGACCGCCGCACAGGGCATCGCGGCGCTGCTGGTACAGGCCGCACTGGGCCTTTACCATGTCCAGCGGGCCGGTCAGGGCGGCGATGGCGGCTTTCTGCACCGGCAGGAACATGCCGAAATCGATCTGACCGCGCAGCTTTTTAAAGGCGGCTACCACGTCCCTGCGGCCCACAAGGAAGCTGATGCGGGCACCGGTGACGTTGAAGCTTTTGGAAAGGCTGAAGAACTCCACGCCCACATCCATGGCACCGGGCGTGTTGAAGAAGCTGTTGCCCACGGCCCCGTCAAAGATGATGTCGCTGTAGGCGTTGTCGTGGATAATGAGGATGTCGTACTTCTTTGCAAAGGCCACCAGTTCGGCGTACAGCTCCGGCGTGCCCACGCTGCCCACCGGGTTTGCGGGCAGGGAGACGATCATGTACTTTGCCTTGCGGGCCACATCCTCCGGGATGTCCTTCACGTAAGGCAGGAAACCATGCTCTTTGGTCAGCGGGTAATACCAGGGCTTTGCGCCGCCCAGCAGACTGCCCGCAATGAACACCGGGTAGCAGGGGGTGGGCAGCAGCACGGTGTCGCCCTCATCGCACAGCACCATGCCGATGTGGCCCACGCCCTCCTGACTGCCGGCGCAGCTGGCCACCTGATCCGGCGTGATCTCTACGCCGAAGCGACGCTTGTAGTAGCCGCACACAGCATCCAGCAGCTCAGGCAGGTCGCGCAGGCTGTACTTCCAGTTCTGCGGGTCGGCGGCTGCGTCCATCATGGCCTTGCGGATGTGCTCGGCGGGCGCAAAGTCCGGCGTGCCGACGCTCAGATTATAAATGGTACGGCCCTGAGCTTCCAGTTCCACCTTGCGTTCGTTCAGTGCGGCGAAGATCTCATCGCCGAACAAGTCCAGTCGTTTGGAAAATTTCATGATACAATACCCCTCAAATCCTCTTGTTTTCAACATGAACCATTTTAATAATAGAGCTATTTTAGCACGTTTTGCCTGCCTGTGCAACGAAAAGGGCAGATGAGGGAGAAAGTTTCAACTTTCGGTGATGGGAAGCGAAGATTGTTTCACGGGGGACTCCTTCAGTCAAACCCTTTGGGTTTGCCAGCTCCCTCAATGAGGGAGCCTCTGGCGAAGAGGGAAGGCCTGCGGTTTTGCCAAAGGCCCCATCTCCGAGGGGGCTGGCACCGAAGGTGACTGGGGGAGTTTCTGCTAATCGATCGTCGTTTTTGTCCGCCCCACGCCGATGACGGCGGTGCTGATCTTTTTCCAGCTGCTGCAGCCACACACACCGTCCACACGCAGGCTCGTGCGCCGCTGGAAGCCTTTCAGCGCTTCCTCCGTCCGGGCACCGAAGATGCCGTCGATGCGGCTCCCGGTCTGGTAGCCCAGCGTGGAAAGCGCGTCCTGCAGGATCATCACATAGCAACCGCGGCTTCCCCGCCGCAGGGTGGGGTAGCCTGCCGTGGTGCCGCTGCAGGCAGGCGTGCCGTAGCGGCGGTCCATGTGCACCCATGTGGGGGTCTGGCTCAGCGGCTCCACATAGCCCCATGCCCCGGTGCCCCGGGCCGCATTGTAGATGGCCGTGCGGGCAGTCTGGGTCAGGCTCTGGCCTACGTCAAAGGATACGCCCGCGTAGTGCTGGCTGCGGGTGCCGTGGCCGCCCTCCCAGATGCGGCGGAAGGCATACCCCACCGGGATGCCCTTGCCGTACTTGCGGCGGGTCAGGTTCCACGCTTCCATGGCCGCAATGGTGGTCCACAGGGTGGGGCTGGCAGATTTTCCCCGGAACTCCCGCACCCGCAGGGTGGTGCCGGTGCTGTAGGGCATGGGGTCGTTCTCGTTCAGGTTCGCGTAGGTGTAGACCTTGTTCTCGTAGGCGTCGTAGATCAGAAGACGTGCCATCGCTCATTCCTCCTTGCTACAGTGTGGGCAGCTCTGGGCCTGCAGCGCGGCCCATGTTCCGCGGTCCACGGTGCCGGTCACCAGCAGCCCGGCCCGCTGCTGTGTCAGCCGGACGGCGGCAGTCTCTTCCGGGCCAAAACGGCGGTTCTCGGTCACATAGCCCTCGGTGCAGTACAGGCAGGAACGCCCGTTCAGCCAGGTCTCCACCTGTGCCACGTCCGGCCCCACACTGCCCGCGCGGATGGCCCGGCCCGGGTAGACCGTTCCATGCCCGATGCTGCGGTCGGGGTTGGGCATTTCGGCGGCAAGCTGCAGGCTCAGCGCTTCCACAGCTGTCCATGTGTCGGCATCCGCAATGCCGGTCTCGGGCAGGCCCAGCAGCTCCTGTGCGCTGCGGGTGGCGGCGGCAGTCTCGTCGGTGTACTGGTCGGAGAGGGGCGGGTTCTCCACACTGGTAAAGTAGTAGGCAATGCGCTGCAAAAGCAGGCTGTAGTAGAGCACTGCACTGCCGGAAGACCCCACTGTGAGCGGGGTACCGGGGTAGGGCAGGCGCTTCAGGGTGACCACCGGCCCGGATGCCCGCAGGGTGGACGCCTTGTCGTACAGGCTGTTCCATGTGGTGCGGCCCACCACACCATCCACGGTCAGGCCCGCAAAACGCTGGTAGGCCCGCACGGCAGCTTCGGTGGAAGCACCGAACTGTCCGTCGATGCCGATGGCCGGGATGCTGCTCTCGTAGGCGCTCATGAGATAGAGGTAGAACTGCAGCTCCCGCACCGCTGTGCCGGAAGAGCCTTTGCGCAGCACGCCCGGGTACTCGCCGGGGCGCAGGGAAGAGGAAAGCAGCTTGTTGGCGATATCGTTGTACACCTCGTACAGCTTCAGCCACGTATTGCGGCCCACCACACCGTCACTGGTCAGGCCAAAGTAGCTCTGGAACCGTTTAACAGCGGCGGTAGTGGCGGCGCCGAACCGGCCGTCCACCGTGATGGAGTTCAGTCTGGAATACACCGTGCGGGCGATCTTGAGCCAGAACTGCACCAGCCGCACGTTCTGTCCGCTTGCACCCTCCCGCAGAGCGGTGCCCGGGTAGGCGTTGGGGGTGCCGTTGTCGGACTGGATGCTGCGGAACTGGTCGTACAGCTCGGTCCATGTGCTCTGCCCCACCACGCCGTCCACGGTCAGGCCGTATTTGCGCTGGAAGGCCCGCACCGCTGCGGCGGTGCCGCTGCCGAACACGCCGTCCACCGTGACCGATGGGATGGAGGAAGTGTACTGGGCCAGTGTGTTCAGCCAGAACTGCAGCTGCTCCACGGCGCTGCCGGTGGAGCCGGTGCGCAGCACGGTGCCGCCCCATGTGCCGTCCGAGAGGGTGCCGCTGGACACCTCGCCCTCGCTGGTCAGCTCGGCCAGATCTTTGACCGAGACGTAGATATAGCTGATCTTGTACCATGTCTGCCGCCCCACTACGCCGTCGGCGGTCAGGTTGAACTGCTTCTGGAACGCCCGAACCGTGGCAGCCATCCGGGCCCCGAACACGCCGTCCACAGTCAGCAGACCGAGGAAGGGATAGTCCTTGGTGATGCGGTTCAGCTGGCGCTGCAGGGTGAACACTGCTGTGCCGCTGTCGCCCTGCCGGATGGGCGAACCGGGGTAGCTCTGGGGGATAGACTGGATGTTCGAGGTGCGGATGATCTCAATGTCGTTGCCGTAGTAATACTTCAGGATCTGCAAGGCGTTACGGCCCTGATTGGCCAGCGTCACGGTGCCCCACTGCTTGAGACCCGGGCAGGTGACCGACTTGCCGTCGCAGTACTCGGAGTAGTAGGGGTTCACAGTGCCGGTCTTGCGGAGATAGGTGTTGAAGATATCGTCGGTGATGCGCACCATCACGTCGAACACCGTGCGTCCGTGGACGTAATACTGGTCATAGCTGGTGGAGTTGGTGATGTTGAAGGTATAGCCCTTGCTGGGATACCACTCGGTGTAGATGCGGTTGAGCGCCAGCGAGATCTGACAGTGGATGTTGGCCCGCAGGGCCTGCTCCGGCCATGTGGGATACACTTCGCTGGACGCCACATTGGCAATATAATCCCGGAAGGAGACGGTCACGTTCCGTGCGGAGGCTGCAGGCTTGCCCAGATGCACCGTGATGTTCTTGGGGATGATGACCCGGCTCAGCACCCGGGGCACGCAGTTCTCCATGGGGTCCGGGCCGCTGCCGCCATCGCCGGTGAACAGTGAATGCTCCGGGATGACTATGGGCGGGTTTACCACGTCGCGATCCTCTTCGGTCTCGGGGATCATCTCCGGCTGGGCCAGTGTGACCTGCCCGGCAAAGATCTGCACACCCTGAATGCGCACGGTGCGGAAGCCTGCCTTTGCGGCAGTCAGGTCCACAACGGCATAGGGCCGGATGGTGTTGTCCTCCTGCAGGGACAGCGCGCAGGAGGGGGCTTCAATGGAGAGGTCGGCAGCGGTGCCGGTCTCGTCGGTGATACGCTGAGCGGTAAAGCCGTTGCCGGACACGGTGACGAGAACGCCCTCGATGGGCGAGGACTGACGGGCACCGAAAGCCTGAATGCGTAGAATGCCGGTGTTTTTCATAGGCGGATGCTCCTTTGCTGTGAGAATGGAATGCTTCTCCCACAGCGTATTCGGCCGCGCCGCCGGACGTGAATCGGGTCTTTTCTTTTGCAGCAGAGGAGTGTATACTGGAAACAGGACGGAGTGGACGCACTTGCCATTCGGACAGTCTATGATAAGAAGAGCAAAGGAGAATACAGCAATGCAGGCAACCATTCACAACGAATTTTTGACCCTCACGGTGGACACCCACGGTGCCGAAGCAGTCAGCCTGAAAAATGCAGCGGGCGAAGAAATGCTTTGGCAGGCCGACCCGGCTGTGTGGAAGCGCCACGCCCCCATTCTGTTCCCGTGGACGGGCAAGCTGCCCGGCGGCACCTTTGAGGTGGACGGCAAAACGTACAAGGGCGGTCAGCACGGCTTTGCCCGGGACATGGAGCACACCCTGCTCAAGGCCGAGGGCGATACCATCCAGTTGGAGCTGCGCTCGGATGACGCCATCAAGGCCGAGCGCTTCCCCTTTGATTTTGTGCTCACCAGCACCTTCCGGCTGGACGGGAAGACCGTGCACCACACGCTGGCCGTATCGAACCCCGGCAGCGGGGAGCTGCGTTTCGGCATCGGCTATCACCCTGCGTTCAACATTCCCTTCGACGATCAGCACACTACCACAGACTACGAGTTCCGTTTTGACCGGCCGGAGAGCCCGGTCATTCTCGACGCCCGCCCCAACGGTCTGCTGAGCGGCAGATGCTATTACCAGTGGAAGAACCAGCAGGCCATCCCGCTGACCGATGACCTGTTTGACAACGACAGCTTCTGCATGGCGGGCCTGCGCACCGGCACCATCGGCATCTGTGAGAAGGACACCGGCCGCAAGATCACCTGCAATGTGGAAGGCTACCCCTATTCGCTCATCTGGTCGGCTCCCGCAAAGCCGGTGCGGTTTGTGTGCATCGAGCCGTGGCACAGCCTGCCCGCCGCTGAGACCGACCCGCAGGCGTGGAGCCAGCGTGCAGCCGCCGCCTGCCTTGCCCCGGGTGAAAGCTGGAAGACCACCCTGAGCACCACATTTGAACGATAAAACTCCCTCAGTCTCGTTTCGCTCGCCAGCGATGACGGAAGGAGTTCTGCAAACAAGAAAAAGCTCCCGGAACATCGAAATGCTCCGGGAGCTTTTGTGCTGTCAGTAAAAGGAAAGCTTAGTATGCCACGCCCCAGTAGACCATGGTCTTGGCGGGCTTACCGCAGCAGGGGCACACATCGCTCAGGTGCTCCTGCTCAAAGGGCATGCAGCGGCTGGACAGACCGACTTCTTCCTTCATCTTCATTTCGCAGGCAAGGTCGCCGCACCACATGGTCTTGATGTAGCCGGTGTTTGCCTTGGCCAGCTCCTTCACCTCGTCCATGGTGGTGGCAGCCCAGGTGCGCTTCTCGCGGTTGGCAAGAGCACGCTCGTACAGGTCCTTGCGCAGAGCCTCCAGCTGGGCGGGGATGGCAGTTTCCAGCTCGTCCAGAGAGACAAAGACCTTTTCGCGGGTGTCGCGGCGCACCAGCACGCACTGGTTCTTTTCCAGATCCTTGGGGCCGATCTCCAGACGCAGGGGCACGCCCTTCATCTCCCACTGAGAGAACTTCCAGCCCGGGGCATTGTCGCTGTCGTCCAGCTTCACGCGGGCATATTTGCTGATCTTTTCAGCCAGCTCGGCAGCCTTCTCGCTGACGCCGGGCTTGTGGGCGGCAATGGGCACCACCACAACCTGAATGGGGGCCACTGCCGGGGGCAGGATCAGGCCGTCGTCGTCGCCGTGGGTCATGATGATGGCACCCACCAGACGGGTGGAAACGCCCCAGCTGGTCTGGAACGGATGATGCAGCTGGTTGTCGCGGCCGGTAAAGGTGACGTCGTAAGCCTTGCTGAACTTGTCGCCAAAGTAGTGGCTGGTGCCGCTTTGCAGGGCCTTGCCGTCCTTCATCATGGCCTCGATGGTATAGGTGGCCTCGGCACCGGCAAACTTTTCCTTGTCGGTCTTGCGGCCCTTCACCACGGGAATGGCCAGATCCTGCTCGCAGACGTCTGCGTAGCAGTTCAGCTGCTGCTGGGTCTCAGCCTCCGCCTCGGCGGCAGTCTCGTGGATGGTGTGGCCTTCCTGCCACCAGAACTCGCGGCTGCGCAGGAAGGGACGGGTAGTCTTTTCCCAGCGCACCACGCTGCACCACTGGTTGTATTTCATGGGAAGCTCGCGGTAGCTGTGCAGCACGCGTGACCAGTGGTCGCAGAACATGGTCTCACTGGTGGGACGCACGGCCAGACGCTCTTCCAGCTTGTCGGAACCGCCCATCGTGACCCACGCCACCTCCGGCGCGAAGCCATTGACCAGTTCGCCTTCCTTCTGCAGCAGGCTTTCCGGAATCAGCACGGGCATTGCCACGTTTTCATGACCGGTGGCCTTGAAGCGGGCATCCATGTCCTTCTGGATCAGCTCCCAGATGGCCTGACCATAGGGGCGCAGGATGATGAAACCCTTCACACTGGAATACTCCACCAGCTCTGCCTTGACGCAGATATCGGTGTACCACTGTGCAAAGTTTTCTTCCTGACTGGTGATCGCCTGTACGAGCTTCTTTGAATCTTTTGCCATTTGTATTTATCCTCCTAAGGCCGTGCGCCAAACGCTGTACGTTCCGCACGAACCATAATAAAGCCCCGCCTGCAGCCGCGGCCGGGTGCCGCAGCGCGGAGAACGGGGCTTTTCGACTGAAATCAGTTCTGCGCGTGGCTGTCCACAAAGTTTACCACATCGCCCACGGTGCGCAGGGACTCGATGGCGTCATCCGGCACCTCGATGCCGAACTCATCCTCCAGTGTCATCACCATGTCCACGATGTCCAGGCTGTCGGCCTCAAAATCGCTCATGATGTCACTGTCCATCGTGATCTTTGCCGGATCAACGTCCAGCTGCTCCGCCAGCAATGCACGGATTTTTTCAAAAGTATCCATTCCTGTGGTCTCCTTTTTGCAGTTGTTTTGCTGGTCTGTACACTGGGGCCGTGGGTGCGGCGCTGTGATGGTGCGCCTGCGGATGCTGCGCGGCTCCACCGGGCTGTACAGAACGCTCTCTTTTTTTATATCCCATGCCGTGGCTGTTGTCAAGCCCTGTTTTCGCTTTCCCGTCCGGGAACACGAAAAAAGTTCCAAAACGCATATTTTCGCTTGACAGAAGCCCCCGGGTTTCTTATCATTATAGAGAAGTGAGTTCAGGTGAACGGAATGTTCACCAATAAGGAGAATGGAACATGAAGCTTTCATTTACCAAAATGCAGGGCTGCGCCAACGACTATATTTATCTGGACTGCCGCGAAAGCGGTGTGCCGGAGAACATCGCAGCCTTTTCCGAAAAATTGTCCCGGCGGCATTTTTCCATCGGAGCCGACGGCATCATCTGTATCTGCGCTGCGCAGACGGCGGGTGCCGACGGCATGATGCGCATCTTCAACGCCGACGGCAGCGAGGGCAGGATGTGCGGCAACGGCATCCGTTGCGTGGCCGAGTGGCTGTATACCCACGGCATCTCCAAAGAGACCCTTGCCATTGATACCCTCAGCGGTCTGAAGACCGTCACCCGCAAGGGCGCGGGCCTGTGGCAGGTGGAGATGGGGGCCTACAGTGCCATGCCTGCCGACCTGCCGGCGGTGAACATGGGAGACGGCGCACTTGTGGATAAGACCCTGACCGTGGACGGGAAAGACTGGCAGGTGACCTGCATCAGCGTGGGCAATCCTCACTGCGTGACCGTGGTGGAGAATGTGGACAGCCTGAAGCTGGAGGACATCGGCCCCGGCTTTGAGCACCACGCAAACTTCCCGGAGCGCATCAACACCGAGTTCGTGCAGGTGGTGGATGCCACCCACCTGAAAATGCGGGTGTGGGAGCGCGGCAGCGGCGAGACATGGGCCTGCGGCACCGGCACCTGCGCCACTGTGGCAGCCCTGACCGAGCTGGGCATCTGCCCCGCCGGAGAGGACATCCATGTGCAGCTGCGGGGCGGTGTGCTGACCATCCGGGTATTGTCAGGCTGCCAGCTGCTGATGACCGGCGCCGCCGAGACCGTGTGCGAGGGCACGACGGAAGTGTAAGAAAAACGAGAACCCTCTCAGTCGCCTGACGGCGACAGCTCTCCCGAAGGGCGAGCTTTTCCACATCAAGAGGAAAAGTTTTTCTTCACAACAAAAAAGCTCCCCCACTCGGTGGAGCTGGCATCGAGCGGACGCGAGATGAATGAGAGGGTCATACCAAAACAGAAGCGAGGGAAAGTATTATGAAAATGAACAAACACTACAACGAGCTGAAGGCCAGCTACCTGTTCGTGGACATTGCCCACAAGGTGGCTGCCTATCAGGAGGCACACCCGGAGAAGGAGATCATCCGTCTGGGCATCGGCGATGTGACCCAGCCGCTGGCAAAGTGCGTGGTCAAGGCCATGCATGACGCTGCCGACGAAATGGGCACAAAGGAAGGCTTCCATGGTTATGGCCCGGAGCAGGGCTACCCCTTCCTGAAGCAGGCTATTCAGGGCTACTATGCAGGCCGCGGCACCCAGCTGGCAGAGGACGAGATCTTCATCTCGGACGGTGCCAAGAGTGATCTGGCCAATGTGCTGGGCCTGTTCGATGTGGACAACACCGTGCTGGTGCCGGACCCCGTTTACCCCACCTATGTGGACGATAACGTGACCGATGGCCGTAAGATCATCTACAGCCGCACCGGTCAGGAGAACGGCTTCCTGGGTATGCCGGACGAGAACGTAAAGGCAGACATCATCTATATCTGCAGCCCCAACAACCCCACCGGTGCCGCCTACACCCGCGACCAGCTGAAGGTCTGGGTGGACTACGCCCGCAAGAACAATGCCATCATCCTGTACGATGCTGCCTACGAGTGCTTCATCTCGGACGAGAACCTCGCCCGCAGCATCTTCGAGATCGAGGGGGCCCGCGAATGCGCTATTGAGATCTGCTCTTTCTCCAAGATCGCAGGCTTCACCGGCACCCGCTGCGGCTACACCGTGGTGCCCAAGGAGCTGGAGCGCGAGGGCATGAACATCAATAAGCTGTGGCTGCGCCGCCAGACCACCAAGTTCAACGGTGTGCCTTACGTGGTGCAGCGCGCCGCCGCTGCGGTGTTCACCGAGAGCGGCATGGCCGAGATCCAGCAGAATCTGGACTACTACCGCAAGAATGCCAAGGTCATCGCGGACGCTCTGGACGAGTGCGGCGTGTGGTACTGCGGCGGCAAGAACAGCCCCTACATCTGGCTGCGCTGCCCCGGTAACATGAAGAGCTGGGAGTTCTTCGACTGGCTGCTGGAAAACTGCGGCGTGGTGGGTACCCCGGGCGTGGGCTTCGGCGAGTGCGGCGAGGGCTACTTCCGCCTGACCGCTTTCGGTGACGCCGAAAAGACCAAGATGGCCGCCGAGCGCATCAAGACCGCCATCAAGGCACTGTAAAACCTAAAAAATGCACCTGCTGTCCATTTTGGACGGCGGGTGTATTTTTTTGCGCATTCTCTTGACAAATCTGTATCTACTGTATATACTGTGCATATACAGATAAAACACAAGAGCCAAAGGAGCAGCCGATGGAACTGTTTATCAACAACAAAAGCGGCGCGCCCATCTATGACCAGATCTACAACCAGATCAAGCAGCAGATCATCAGCGGGGCTTTGCAGCCGGACGAGGCCATGCCCTCCATCCGGGGGCTGGCACGGGATCTGCGCATCAGCGTCATTACCACCAAGCGCGCCTACGATGAACTGGAAAAAGAGGGCTTCCTTTACGCAGTACCGGCAAAGGGCTTTTTTGTAGCCCCTAAAAACACCGAGTTGCTGCGGGAAGAGAACCTGAAAAAAATTGAAGCGCACCTTACCGAGGCCGTCCGCTTGTCCGTATCCTGCGGGCTGAGCAGGGAAGAGCTGCGGGAGATGCTGGAACTGCTGTGGGAGGGCTGAACATGAACGCACTGGAACTGCGGGGACTTACAAAGCACTATAAGGACTTTACCCTCGGACCGCTGGATCTGACCTTGCCCGGCGGCACCATCTGCGGACTGATCGGTGAAAACGGAGCAGGCAAAAGCACCACTATCCGGTTAATCTTAGATATGGTGCAGCGGGACGGCGGTACCGTGACCATCCTTGGCAGGGACAGCCGCACTGTTTCCGTCCGCACCAGAGAGGAGATCGGCGTGGTGCTGGGCAGCGAGGGCATCCCCCTGTGCCTGAACGCAGTGCAGGCAGGCAAGGTGATGGCGGGCATCTACCGCAACTGGGATGCTGCTGCCTATGCGGAGCTGTGCCGGAAGTTCGGCCTGCCGGACAAAAAGCAATACAAGGACTACTCTACCGGCATGAAGATGAAGCTGTGCATTGCCGTGGCGCTGGCGCACCACCCGAAGCTGCTGCTATTGGACGAAGCCACCAACGGGCTGGATCCGGTGGTGCGGGACGAGGTGACCGACCTGCTGCTGGACTTTACCCGGGACGAAAACCACTCTATCCTCATCTCCTCCCACATCGTCAGCGATTTGGAAAAGCTGTGCGATACCATCGCCTTCCTGCACAAGGGCAGGCTGCTGCTCTGTGAGGAAAAGGACGCTTTGCGGGAGGAATACGCCCTGTGGCACGGTACGGCGGCGCAGCTGGCGGCACTGGATACGCGGGTGTACGGCAAGCGGGTCACCCCCTACGGGGTAGAGGCGCTTGTGCGCCGGGATGCAATGCCCGCCGGGGCAGAGCTTACCCCGGTAAGCATTGAGGAGCTGTTTGTGCTGATGGTGAAAGGGGAGAGTGCTGCATGAAAGGCTTGCTGTTAAAGGACGCATATCAGGCATGGTATTACGCAAAAATGGTCGTTGTGGCAGCTGTAGTCATGATGGGTGTGGGCGTGATCTCGATAATGAACGGGGCCAATTTCTTCATTGTCTATGCGGGCTTTTTGCTGGGTATGATGCCCATGACACTGCTGGCATACGACCAGACCAGCAAATTCAACGAATACAGTGCCGCGCTTCCGGCCACAAAAGAGCAGCTGGTGGGGTGTAAATACATCGTTGGTCTGTGCGGGCTGGTGCTGGCAGAGGCTTTTGCTGCCGCGGCGCTTGGCGTGGCACAGCTGCACTGGGTAGCCGTGGATAGCGCGCTCGTGATCTCTACGCTGGTGCAGGTGGGCATGACCACCCTGCTCAGCAGCACCATCCTGCTGCCGCTGAGCTACCGCTTCGGCTACGAAAAGGCAAAGGTCGGGTTCTATTTTATAGTTGGTGCACTCTCGGCCCTGATGGGCTTTTCCGTGGCCGCAAACGAGGACGGTCTTGTGAGAAACCTTCTTCCGCAGAGCATCTCGTCGCTGGGGCTGCTGGGTATTGCGGCGGCGGCGCTGGTGCTGTATGCTCTCTCGTGGCGGCTATCCGTTGCATGGTACGGAAAGGCAGAGCAGTAAGATGAAGAAAAGTCAAACTGCAGGCATCCTGTTCGGTGTTGCTATGGGCGTTTTGTTCAGCGTGACGCTGGGAACGGTCGGTTTTGTGCTGGGTGCCAGCTTTGCAAGTCTGGGTATGGTGATGTTTAAAGGGCTGGATGACCCACAGGATAAAAAGTAAGGTGTAAAAAGTGCGACGCCCCTGCAGGAAAAGCTTTTTCTGCAGGGGCGTCGCTGTATTTATTTCTCGGACTCTTCGGCGTTTTTCTGTGCGGCTTCCAGCTCCTCCACCCGCTTTTGCAGGGCGGTGATCTTGTCGTCCATTTTCAGGAACGTCCACACCAGAACAGCCAGAACCACCGCAGGCGGAACCACCATCCACAGGGACTGCTGACACCAGAGCAGCAGCGAATAGCCGCCGAACACGGTAAAGAGGAATACGGCAAACAGGCTTGCAGCCAGTACAGCAAAAAATCCCATGCAGAAAGTCTCCTTTTGGTTATTCCTCCGTCTCTTCCTCGTCCGGGTCCAGTTCGATGCTGAACACGGCCTTTTTCAGTTTACCGCAGCCCTGCGCCTTCAGACCGGATTTATAGGGCTCTCCGGCCAGATACAGGGCAAACCGCCCCTCGCACAGCATACCGGCAATGCTGGTGCCGGCGGTGCCCACGGTGGTGTCGGCGGCTTCATCGGTGGGCTTGGTGGGGGTCAGCTCCGCAAGGCTCACCTCAAACAGCTCACTGCCGTCCAGATCGGTCTCCAGCGTGATGTGGTTGTCGTGGCGCTGGAACAGAGCCTTGTCGGAGGTCTGGGGCGTGACGGTGCTCACGGTGACCACGGCCTTGTCTCCATCGATGCGGGTGCGCCCGGCGGGCAGGGTGGTGATATCCCGGGCCATGATGTACTCAATGACGGTGTCCAGATTGTCGCTGACGCCCAGATAGTTGGGCAGGTTGTTCAGGGTATCGTAGATCATGGAAAAGTCCTCCAGCTGTATCGTTTTTGTTATCTGTATGGTATCACAGGCAGGGCACAGATGCAATACGAACGATTTGAATGTGCTTCGCTTTGCTCTGTACAGATTCAGCGAAAATGAATTTTTAATTTTGAAATACCCTTTTTTCACAAGGAAGGGCTGAAACCCCAAAATGCATGTTTTCATTCCGGCCTTTCCAGTGAAAATGCACCTCCGGGCAGACCGCAGTCTGCCCGGAGGTGTTCTACTTAAAAGTGATTTCCGCTGAAAACAGCCAGAGCGAAGCGGAGGCGATTCAAAACAAAAAGCTCACTCTGCGTCCTTGGGGTCGGTCATCAGCTCCTTGATGCTGGGCACAACGCCGCCCAGATTCTGCAATTCCGAGGGAATGATGATCTTGGTTGCCTTGCCGTTGGCGACCTTGGCCAGAGCTTCCAGACTGCGCAGGGCCAGCACCTTGTCGCTGGGCATGGCTTCGTTCAGCAGATGGATGGCGTCGGCGTTGGCCTTCTGAACGGCCAGAATGGCCTGTGCTTCACCCTCAGCTTCCAGAATGCGCTGCTGCTTCACAGCATCTGCACGCAGAATGGCGGCTTCCTTTTCGCCCTCGGCGGCAGTGATGGCAGCCTGCTTTTCACCGTCGGCCTTCAGGATCACGGCGCGCTTCTCGCGCTCAGCCTTCATCTGCTTCTCCATGGCTTCCTGGATCTCACGCGGCGGGATGATGTTCTTCACCTCCACGCGGTTCACCTTGATGCCCCACTTGTCGGTGGCTTCGTCCAGGATGGCGGTGATCTTGCCGTTGATGACGTCGCGGCTGGTCAGGGTGTGGTCCAGCTCCATTTCGCCGATAATGTTGCGCAGGGTGGTGGCAGACAGGCTCTCGATGGCGGCAATGGGCTGATTGACGCCGTAGGTGTAGAGCTTGGCGTCCATTACCTGAAAGAATACCACGGTATCGATCTGCATGGTAACGTTATCGCGGGTGATGACCGGCTGAGGGGGAAAGTCTGCCACCTGCTCTTTCAGGCTCACCTTTTTGGCGATGCGCTCGATGAAGGGAATCTTGATGTGCAGGCCTGCCGACCATGTGTCGGAGTAGCTGCCCAGCCGCTCAACGACATACACCTTGGACTGGGGCACGATGACGATGTTGGTGATGATCACCAGCAGGACGACAAAGACCAGCGCGAGGATCAGAAAAAACATGACCATAGTGGTTCTCCTTTTTCAGATGGGTGCAACGTTTCAGCGCAGAACGCAGATCACGCTCTGCGGCTTTCGGTCAATACGGGCTCCACGATGAGCAGGGTGCTGTGCAGTTCGGTCACACGGCAGCGCTGCCCGGGGGTGAGGGTGTCGCCGGGAGTGGCGCAGCGGGCATTCCAGTCCACGCCGTCCAGCCGCACACGGCCCGGCAGGTCGGCGGTGACGGTGGTCAGCACGGTGGCCTCCCGGCCAAGGTTGCGGTCGCCATTGGTGGGAACGTTTTTTTGGCGCAGCTTTGCGGCCAGCGGGCGGAACATCAGCAGGCACAGGGCGCTTACCACAATGAACACCAGTGCCTGAACGCGGAAGGAACCGGTGAACAGGCAGGTGAGCAGAGCGGCAGCTGCGCCGACGGCGAACCAGACGGAGGTCATGCTGAAGGTGGAAGCCTCTAACAGCAAAAAGCCCACCACGGCAGCCAGCCAGAGAAATGGAACAGGATTCATGGTTCTCCCTCCTTATGCCCCTATTATAGAGTATCCCCCGGGTGGAAGGTCAAGCGTTTTTTGATGGAACGTTGCGCAGAAAACGAAATAAAGAACAAAATAAATGAAAAGCAGTGCAAGATGTAGTTTGCGGATACGGCCCTTTGCGTGAAAATGCAACAACGGGCGGCCCGCAGGCTGCCCGTTGTTGCGATAATAAAAGATAAAATTTCCTCTGAATGTGCCCAGAGCGAACGCGGCGGGCATTCAAATCGTTTTTACTTGATATCGTAATAGCTGTGGTTCGGATTGTGGCCGTTCTCCTCCACCACGATGGTAAAGCCCATGGGGTTCACCTCCGTGTGCTTGCCGGAAGCCAGCGGTTCCACGATGATGTGCTCCGAGCGGTTCACGATGATCTCGGCGGTTTCCGCTTCGCCTACGCGCTGGTAGTGCAGGATGCCGTCCTGCGCCCGCAGCACCCGCAGCTCACCGGTGCGGAAGGCTTCGCAGCTGTGGCGCAGCTGCGCCAGCTGTGCCAGCACCGGCTTCAGGCGCTTTTCGTGGCTGTCCCAGCAGAAGAAGGCACGGTTGAAGGGGTCGCGGTAGCCCTGCATCCCGATCTCGTCGCCGTAATACAGGCAGGGCACGCCGGGCAGCGTGTAGATGATGGCATAGGCCATGCGCAGGCGCAGCATCCCTTCCTCGTAGGCTTCGCCGGTCACACAGCGGCCGCTCTGCCACTCGCGGCCACGGCCGTTGGCGGGCTCGTCCGCAATGACGGTGAGAGCGCGTTCGGTGTCGTGGGTGGAGAGAAAGTTCAGCGCAGTGTCCATGGCAGGGGCGGGGTAGTGCTCACAGATGGACAGGATCTCCCCCATGGCCTGCTGGGCGGGCTTGCCCTTTACAAAATCCAGCACGGCATTCTTGAAGGGGTAGTTCATCACACTGTCCAGCCCCCTGCCCAGCAGGTAGGTGCGGCGCTGACCAAAGCCGTATTTGGTGGTGGCATCCTCCCACACCTCGCCCAGCAGGAACTTTTCCGGGCTGACCCGCTTGACAGCGGCACGGATCTTTTCAATAAAGTCGTCCGGCAGCTCGTCGGCCACATCCAGCCGGAAGCCTGCGGCACCGCGCCGCAGCCATGTGTCGATGACGCCGCCCTCGCCGGTGATGAACTCCACAAACGAGGGGGTCTCTTCGTTCACTTCGGGCAGAGTCTCGAAACCCCACCAGCTGCGGTAGCCGCCCTTATACTTGGGGTCGAAATCGTACCAGCTGCGGTAGGGAGAGCTGGGGTCGCGGTAAGCGCCGCCGTCCCCATAGCGGCCTTCGCGGTTGAAGTAGCGGCTGTCGGAGCCGGTATGGCTGAACACACCGTCCAGCACGATGCCAATGCCGTACTTGGCGGCCTCGCGGCAGAGCACCTCGAACTCCTCGTTGGTGCCCAGCAGCGGGTCTACGTTGAGATAGTCAGCAGTGTTGTAGCGGTGGTTGGAGTGGGCCTCAAAGATGGGGTTAAGATAAAGGTAGTCCACCCCCATCTCCCGCAGATAGGGCAGCTTGATACGGATGCCTTCCAAGTCGCCGCCGAAATAGTCCTCGTTCAGGTGGCCGCCGGTCTCGTTGGGCTGCCAGAAGGGTTCGGCGTGTTTGTCGGCCTGATACAGCCGGTCCGGGAAAGGCATGGGCTTGTTCTCAATGCCCTCGCAGAACCGGTCTGGGAAGATCTGATAGAACACCTTGCCCTTGATGCACTCCGGGGTCTGGAAACCGGCATCGTAGACGGTGATCTGCCACTTTTCGCCTTCCTGCCAGCTGACAACGCCGCAGTTGTCCGGCCCGCGGTAGATGCGGCGGAAGTCGGTGTAGAGATCGAAGTAGTAGAAGTACAGGCCCGGGTCATTCAGCGGCAGCTCCACGGAAAAGTGGTTCTGCTGGGGGGTCTGGCCGTCGAACTTCATGCGGTAGTGCACCGGTACGTCATATTTTCCCTCTTTCTGGAGCACCAGATGAGGATCGACATAGCCCAGCTCTTCCGGGATGCAAAGGGTCAGGCGCACGGTCTGACCGGCCCGCAGCGCACCAAATGGCTGCTTGAAATAGGGGTCGTAGCTATTGAACAGACAAGACAAAGCAGGGTCGTCCTTTCTCAAAAAAGCCCCGGCGGGCCAAACGCCGCCGGGGCAGATGGATTTTTTAAGGGAAAATTACTTGCCCATGGGCACCGGGGAAGCGTACCAGATGTCGTGTGCGTAATCCAGCACAGAGCGGTCGGCGCTGAAGATGCCGCTGTTGGCAATGTTCTTCAGGCTCATGTGTGCCCACTTCTCGCGGTCGGCATACAGCTTCTGCAGGTCGGCCTGTGCGCGGCGGTAATCCTTGAAGTCGGCCATGACCATATACGGGTCGCTGCTGCGCAGGTTCTCGGTCACTTCGTGGAAGTTCTCGCCATTCCAGCCGCGCTCCAAGAAGTTCAGAGCGTTGTTGGCAACATCGTCGCCCATGATGAAGGCGTTGGGATGGTAGCCCACCTGCTTGAGGTTGTTCACCTCGGGGGTCAGCATACCGAAGATCAGCTCGTTCTCCTTGCCGGCAGCATCTGCGATCTCCACGTTTGCGCCGTCCAAAGTGCCCAGAGTGATAGCGCCGTTCAACATGAACTTCATGTTGCCGGTACCGGAAGCCTCGGTGCCTGCCAGAGAGATCTGCTCAGAGACCTCGGCAGCGGGCATCAGGTGCTCGCTCAGAGAGACGCAGTACTCTTCCAGATAGACCACGCGCAGCTTGTCGCGCACAGCGGGGTCGTTGTTGATGAGGTCGCCCAGCTTACAGATCATGCGGATCATCTGCTTTGCCATGTAGTAGCCGGGAGCAGCCTTTGCGCCGAAGATATAGGTCTTGGGGATGAAGTCGGCGTTGGGGTTCTCTTTCAGGTACAGGTACTGGGCAGCGATGTTCAGCGCGTTCAGGTGCTGGCGCTTGTACTCGTGCATACGCTTGACCTGACAGTCAAAGATGGAGTTCGGGTCGATGATCTGACCGGTGCTCTTTGCCAGATAGTTGGCAAAGTTGGTCTTGTTCTCCAGCTTGATCTCGTTCAGGCGCTTGAGAACGGTCTTGTCGTTCTCGAACTTGTTCAGCTTGGACAGATCGGAAGCATCGTGCTTGTAGCCGTCGCCGATGGTCTCGTCCAGCAGCTTGCACAGGCTGGGGTTAGAGGCCAGCAGCCAGCGGCGGTAAGCGATGCCGTTGGTCACGTTCTTGAAGGCCTGCGGCTTGAACAGGTAGTAATCGTGGAAGACGCTGTCCTTGATGATCTCGCTGTGCAGCTTGGACACGCCGTTGATGCTGTTGGCGGTGTAGGCGCAGATGTTTGCCATGCGCACCTGATTGTCGCCGATCAGTGCCATATAGTCGATCTTGCCCTTGTCGCCGGGGAAGACCTTCTCCAGCTCTGCACGGGCGCGGCGGTCCATCTCCACCACGATCTGGTAGATGCGGGGCAGGGTCATCTTGAAGATGTCCACGTTCCACTTTTCCAGAGCCTCAGCCATGACGGTGTGGTTGGTGTAGGAGAAGACCTTCTGGCAGATGTTGAATGCCTTGTCCCAGTCAAAGCCGCACTCGTCCAGCAGAATGCGCATCATCTCGGGGATGGCCAGAGTGGGGTGGGTGTCGTTCAGCTGGATGGCGACCTTGTCGGGCAGGTTCTCGAGGGTCGCATAGCTGGACAGGTGGTTCTGCACGATATCGCCGATGGATGCGGCAGACAGGAAGTACTGCTGGCGCAGGCGCAGGATCTTGCCCTCCACGTGGTTGTCGTTGGGGTACAGCACCTTGGAGATCAGCTCTGCATTGGCGTTCTTGCTCATTGCAGTGTTGTAGTTGCCCAGAGAGAAGCTGGACATATCAAAATCCGGTGCCTTTGCCTGCCACAGACGCAGCTTGGCAACGCCCTTGCCGTCGTAGCCCTGCACATACATATCAGAGGGAACAGCCATGACGCTGTTGTAGTTGGTGTGCTGGATATAGTGGAAGCCGTTGTCCCAGTTCTCGTGGATCTCGCCGTCAAAACGGACTTCCACTGCCTGATCCGGGTGGCTCTTCAGCCAGACCTGACCGCCGGGCAGCCAGTTATCAGCGCGCTCCTGCTGCCAGCCGTCCACGATCTTCTGCTTGAAGATGCCGTACTCGTACAGGATGGAGTAGCCGGTGCCGCAGATGCCGGTGGTGGCCATGCCGTCCAGATAGCAGGCAGCCAGACGGCCCAGACCGCCGTTGCCCAGACCTGCATCCGGCTCTTCCTCAAAGATGCCGTCAATGCTGATGTCGGCATCGGACAGGGCCTTCTTTGCCACCTCGTCCAGACCCAGATTCAGCAGGCTGGTCTTCAGGCTGCGGCCCATCAGGAACTCCATGCACAGGTAGTACACCTGCTTGGTGCCGGTGCCAATGGCCTTGGACTGGAACTTCTTGTGGTTCTCGCTCATCATCTGGCGGCAGATCAGTGCCAGAGAACGGTAGATCTGCTGGTTGGAAGCAACACTCAGCTCCACGCCGTACTCGCTGGTGAGCTTGTCCTGAAGAAGTTTACCGAATTCTTTCGATGTCATAAAGGTACTCCTATCCGCATAAGTTTTCAGCTTTGCTAAAATAATTGAAATAATTGGCGCCTGCAGACACTTTCCCTCACTTGCTCTGCCGCCAACATAACAAAGATATTATAATATGACAGAATGACAAATGCAAGGAATCAAGGGATTTTTTCCGTAACTGACATTTTTTTATTGAACTTTCTGATAAATATGCCAAAATTTCAAAAAATACACTTTTTCTTGATGCTTATTTATATTATAATAGGGAGAGAAACCTGCTTTCCGAAACATTTTCGGGCACAAATTCCGGGGGAAATGTGTCGGGTAACTCTCCCGGAGGGGAACAAAACGCCGAAACGGTACCGGAAACGGTGCCGCTTTTCGGAAATCACCAAGAACAGAACCGCCTGTGCAAGGGCGGAAAAGGATAAAGGGGAATAGATATGGTCAACAAGGTACGGGTGAACATTGCGGGTACGCCGTATGCCATCGCTACGACGGACCCGGAAAAATATATCCAGTCGCTGGCAAAAAAGCTGGACGAGGATATCACAAAGCTGCTGGACGCAAACGAAAACCTTTCGGTGACGAAGGCGGCGGTGTTCTGCGCCATGGATTATCTGGATGAGTACCGCAAGAGCACCGGCAGCGCGGAGAACATGCGCAGCCAGATTCAGGACTACATTGCGGACGCCGCCCGCGCAAAGCTGGCAGAAGACAAGGCAAAGGCGGAAAATGAGGTGCTGCGCCGGGAGGCTGCCGCTCTGCGGGAACAGCTGGAAAAGATGCGCAGCAAGGAAGCCCGGCGCGAAGAGCGCGCCCAGCAGGCCGCGCAGCAGACGGCGGGCAGAAGCGAAGGCATGGAACAGAAGGGCTGAGCGCCTTTTACAGGATAAAGGAGAAATATGTCAAAGATCGAGATCCTTGCCCCGGTGGGCAATGAAGAAATGCTGCGTGCCGCTGTGTTCAGCGGGGCCGATGCAGTGTATCTGGGATTTTCGGGCTTCAATGCCCGCACCAGTGCCAACAATTTTGACGCAGACACGCTGAAAGATGCGGTGCGCTTCTGCCATGCCCGGGGCGTGGCCGTGCATGTGGCACTGAACACTACCGTCTACGGCGGGGAGCTGCCTGCGCTGGAAGCGGCCATTCGCGCCGTTGCCGCCAGCGGGGCAGATGCCGTCATCTGTCAGGATCTGGCGGTGGCAACCTTGATCGGCAGGATCGCTCCGCAGCTGCCCCGCCACGGCTCCACACAGATGAGCGTGCACAGCCTGCAGGGTGCACTGGAGCTCAAGGAGCTGGGCTTCACCCGGGTGGTGCTGGCCCGGGAGCTGAGCCTGCCTGAGGTGGAGCACATCACGAAGCACTGCGGCATCGAGACCGAGTGCTTTGTGCATGGCGCACTGTGCATGTGCGTCAGCGGCCAGTGCTATATGTCGGCTTTTCTGGGCGGGCGCAGCGGCAACCGCGGCTCCTGTGCAGGCCCCTGCCGACTGCCCTTTGAGGCAAACGCTCTGCCGGAGGGTAAGCCGGGCCGTCTGCACCACCTGTCCCTGAAGGACAACTCGGTCATCGATAAGCTGGACCAGCTGCAGGCGCTTGGCGTGGCATCGGCAAAAATTGAGGGCCGTCTGCGCACGCCGGAGTACGTGGCGGCGGCGGTCAGCGCCTGTCTGGCAGGCCGGGAGGGCCGCGCCTACGACCGTGACCTTTTGAAAAATGCCTTCAGTCGTTCGGGCTTCACCTCTGGCTATCTGGATGGGAAAATTGACGGTACCATGTTTGGTGTGCGCAGCGAAGCGGACGCCGAGCAGACCAAAAAGACCCTGCCTATGCTGCGGGAGCTTTACCGCCGTGAGCGCAGCCGTGTGCCGGTGAAGATGAAGCTGGAGATCGAAGAGGGCGGCGAGAAGCTCACCGTCATGGACGCCGACGGCAATAAGGCCTTCGCCTATGGCGACGCTGAGCCGCAGCCCGCCCGCACCGACCCCACCGAGAGCCTGCACCGCAGCCTTGCTAAGACCGGAGGTACGCCCTTTGCGGCATCGGCAGAGGATATCACGGTGGAAATGGACGGTGGGCCGTGGTTCGTGCCCGGCAGCGCCGTCAACGAGCTGCGCCGGGAAGCGCTGGATGCCCTGCTGAAAAAGCGGGAAGTGCTGCGCCCATGGCCCACCACGGACGAGCATGTGCCCGCTCTGCCGCTGCGCACCCTGCCGTCCCGCCGCACCCTGCGTGCCCGGTTCGAGAACTGGGAGCAGGTGCCGGAGCGGGCGCTTGACGGCATCGAGTATCTCATCCTGCCCATTGCGCAGGCCGACCGCGTGCCCCGGGAATGGCGGGCAAAGACCCTTTTGGAGCTGCCCCGGGTCATGTTCGGCCGTCTGGAAGAGGACACTGCCCGCCGCATCGCGGCCACGCAGGATGCCGGTTTTGCGGGTTATGAGGTGAGCAATATCGCCCACCTGCGCCTGTGCCGGGGCCTGCCCATGAGCGGCAGCTTTGGCCTGAACATCACCAATCAGCTGGCCGCACAGTTCTATGCAGACAACGGCCTTGGCTCCATGCTCATCCTGCCCGAGGTGAAGGACAGCGACATCAGCACCATTGCCCCCACCCATGACGGCAGGCCGGTGCCCACCGGTGTGCTGGTGTACGGTCACATGCCGCTGATGGTCACCCGCGCCTGCCCGCTGCAGAACATCCACGACTGCGCCCATTGCGATAAGACCGGTGTGCTGACCGACCGCAAGGCAAAGAAATTCCCGGTGCGGTGCGGCCTTGGTGTGCGCACCATCTACAATCCCGTACCTATTTATATGGGAGATAAGCCGGGCGCACTGACGGTGGACTACGGCGTGGCCTACTTCACGCTGGAAAGCCGGGAGGAAGCAGCGCAGATCCTTGACATGATCCGCACCCACGCACCCTTTGAGGGGGATTTTACCCGCGGACTGTATTTTAAAGGTACGAACTGAAACTCCTTCCGTCATTGCTGACGCGATGCCGCCTCCCTCAAGGAGGGAGGCTTTTCCGACAGATCGACTGAAGAGGCTCCCTCCCTGAGGGAGCTGTCGAGCGTATGCGAGACTGAAGGAGTTGCTATAAAACCAAAACGAGGTATACTATGGAACCCATCACTGTAAAATATAAGGTACTGGATGCCCGGGCAAAGGTGCCCGCCTACGCCACCCCCGGCTCTGCCGCCGCCGACCTGTGCGCCGTGCTGGATGAGCCGCTCACCCTTGCCCCTATGGAGCGGGCATTGGTGCCCACCGGCCTTGCCATCGAGCTGCCGGGTGCCCACAGCGTGGCACTGGTGTATGCCCGCAGCGGCCTTTCCATCAAGCACGGCCTGTGCATGGCCAATGGCGTGGGCGTGGTGGACAGCGACTACCGCGGCGAACTGAAGGTGCCCATGGTCAATCTGGGCAGGGAGGCTTACACCATCCAGCCCGGTGAGCGTGTGGCACAGCTGTGCATCGCACCGGTGTACACCGCCGCCTTTGTGCCCGCCGAAGAACTGGGCGATACCCAGCGCGGCGAGGGCGGCTTTGGCTCGACGGGTAAATAAGCTGGCAAGGATGTTGAAAAGAAAGATGGATCCTATGAATTTGATTTTAGCTTCCGGCAGCCCGCGCAGGCGGGAGCTGCTTTCCCTGTACACCACCGATTTCACCGTCTGTGTCAGCGATTTTGACGAGAGTACAGTGCAGGCCGACACCCCTGCTCAGCTGGTGGAGCAGCTGGCCCGGGGCAAATGCCTTGCTGTTTCGGCCCAGCACCCGGGTGCGGTGGTCATCGGCTGCGACACCGTGGTGGATGTGAACGGTGAAGTATTCGGCAAGCCTCACAGTACAGAGGACGCAAAGCGGATGCTGCGGGCCCTTTCCGGTGCTGCCCACGAGGTGCATACCGGTGTGTGCATTTCGGACGGGACCCGCACCGAAAGCTTTGTGGACAGCTGCCGCGTTACCTTTTTCCCGCTGAGCGGGGAGGAGATCGACTTTTACGCTTCCACCGCTGAACCCTACGACAAGGCCGGTGCCTACGCCATTCAGGGCCGTGCGGCCCTCTGGCTGGACCGCATCGAGGGCGACTACTACACGATCATGGGCCTGCCGGTGAGCCGCACCGTACAGCTGCTGGCACATTTTATGTGAGAAAACTGGAAAAAACGAAGAAAACTTGCGCAAACGCTTGAGAAATTATTGGCTTGCGGCTATAATAGTACCGTGTTATTCTGCGCAGGGCGGTGTAAAAAGTCCGCCGGACGCTCTGGATAGATTTCAATGGGAAGCAATAAGGAGAGAAATTACAATGGGCCTGTTTTCAAAAGATGTGGGTATCGATCTGGGTACCGCAAATACTCTGGTATATATGAAGGGCAAGGGCATCATCATGCGTGAGCCTTCGGTGGTGGCCGTGGACACCAAGACCGATGAGGTGCGCTGCGTGGGTGCCGAGGCAAAGGCAGTCATTGGCCGCACCCCCGGCAGCATCGTGGCGGTCCGCCCCCTGAAGGACGGCGTCATTGCCGATTTTGACATCACGGCCAATATGCTGGAGAACTTCCTCAAGAAGGCATGCGGCAACAGCATGTTCTCCCGCCCCCGCGTGGTCATCTGCATCCCGTCGGGCGTCACCGAGGTGGAGCGCCGCGCGGTGCGCGAAGCGACTCTCAAGGCCGGTGCCCGTCAGGTGTCCGTCATTGAAGAGCCCATGGCTGCTGCCATCGGTGCGGGCCTGCCCATCAGCGAGCCTACCGGCAGCATGATCGTGGACATCGGCGGCGGCACGGCTGAGATTGCTGTCATTTCTCTGGGCGGCATCGTGGCCTCCCGCAGCGTGCGCATGGCCGGTGATATGTTCGATCAGGCCATCATTGCCTTCATCAAGCGCAAGTACAACCTGCTCATTGGTGAGCGCACCGCAGAGCAGATCAAGATCGAGATCGGCTCTGCCTATGTGCTGGACCCTGAAATGACCATGGAGATCAAGGGTCGCAATCTGGTGGACGGCCTGCCCAAAAACATCGTAGTCCACTCGGAGGATGTGCGCGAGGCGCTGCTGGAGTGTCTGGTCAAGATCACCAGCGCCATCAAGGAAACGCTGGAGCGCACCCCGCCGGAGCTGAGCGCGGATATCATTGACCGCGGCATCACCCTGACCGGCGGCGGCGCACTGCTGCGGGGACTGGATCAGCTGATCCAGAGCGAGACCGGCATCGACGTGCACATTGCGGAAGATCCGCTGGACTGCGTGGCCAAGGGTGCCGGTGCGGTCCTGGATCATGTGGACGTCCTGCATGATGTGCTGGACACCGACGGCGGACACATGTAACACGGGCCGCAGCCCGTACTTGCGGAAAAAGCTCTTTTGCGCAGCGCCTGCGCTGATTTCCGCGGCAAACAATGTTCCTTGCGCGGATGGCAGAGCTGTCCGCGCTTTTCTTATGGCAGGAGCCCGAACAGGAGGACACCCCCTTGAAGGATTTTTTTGACACATGGAAATTTAAGATACTGGTAGCGGTGGCGGTGTTTCTGGTGGGAATCATGGCCTATGCCGGCGCCAATGGCCGGCTGACTGCCGCCCCGCAGGAGCTGCTGAGCGTGGTGCTTACGCCGTTTCAGAAGGTGACTTCGGCCTTGAGCGGCGGCATCGGTTCGGTGTGGGAAAAATACACCAGCATCGATGATGTGATGGCCCAGAACGAACAGCTGGAAGCTGAGAACGCTGAACTGCGCCAGCAGATGGTGGACTACGACCGCATCAAGGCGGAGAACGAAGCCTACAAGGCGCTGACCCGCATTCAGGATGCCAACAGCGAGGCCAGTTATGTTTCCGGCTTTGTGATCGGCCGCGACCCGCTGGATGAGTTTGGCGGCTTTACGCTGGACTGCGGCACCGTGAACGGTGTGGCCGTGAGCGATGCCGTGATCAGCGATAAGGGCTACCTTGTGGGCGTCGTGGTGGAGGCAGATACCACCAGCTGCAAGGTGATGACCGTCCTGCATCCCAGCTTCAACGCAGCGGGCGTTGTGTCCCGCACGCGGGAAAACGGCATCCTCACCGGCAGCACCGACTACGCCGGTGACGGCCTGTGCGTGCTCACCAATCTGGAGCGCGCCGCCGAAACTCAGATGGGCGATCAGGTCATCACCACCGGCCTTGGCGGCGTGTTCCCGCCGGATGTGCTGGTGGGCGTGGTGCAGAAGGTGGAGCCGGAAGTCAGCGGCAAATCTTCGTTGGCGGTCATCCGCCCGGGCGCAGACCCGCGCACCGTCAAGCATGTTTTTGTCATCACCGATTATTAAGGAGGCACCGGTATGGAATCACGCCGTATGCGCAGCCGCAGTCAGGCGTTGAAATGGGCCTGCTATGCAGCAGCGCTGTTTGTGTGCGCGGCATTGCAGACCACGCCCGGCCTGTTCCGGCTGGGGCAGGCAAAACCGCTTTTCATCCTGCCGCTCTGTCTTGCGGTGGCGGTGTACGAGGGCGAGTTTGCCGGGGCGCTGTTTGGCGCGGTAGGCGGCCTTTTGTGGGATTACACCGCCGGGCGCACGGTGGGAATGCTGGCGCTGGAACTGCTTTTGCTCTGTTTTGCGCTTTCGGTGCTGGTGCAGGTGTATCTGCAGGGCAGCACATGGAACTTTGCGCTCATCGGCACCGGCACGGCCCTTGTGGTGCTCTCGCTGGACTGGCTGTTTTTTTACTATATGCCGGGTTACAGCTGGGCGCTGAGCCGCTGGCTCACCTTTGTGCTGCCCTCGGCAGTGATGACGCTGGTGCCGTCGCTGGTGCTGTTCAGTCTGGTGCGGCGCATTTATAACGAGTTCAAAATCGACAACGGCGTGATCTGAACCGCCGGAGGAAACGCGGATGAACCAAAACGAACGAAAAAACGTCTTGCACCGGATGCTCCTGCTCATCGCAGTGGCCTGTGTTATCATGGGCCTGTACGCGATGCGGCTGATCTTTCTGCAGCTGGTCAACGGCGACGATTTCAAAGCCAAGGCGACCAACACCACCGACTATAATTTCACGGTCACTGCGGCCCGCGGCGACATCGTGGACAGCGCCGGGCGACGCATTGCCACCACGGCCACCAGCTATAATGTGGTGCTCAACAAGCTGCTGATGGGGGACCGCGATCTGGACGCCATGCTGCAGCAGATCGTGGAGCTGCTGCGGGAAAACGGCGAGAGCTGGAACGATACCCTGCTCATCGGCCAGCCGGACGCAGCAGGCCGCTATGCCTTTACAGACGATGATTCTTCTGCCAGCGATCAGAAGCAGCTGGCGGATATGAAGGAGACCCTTGGCCTGCAGCAGTATGCCACCGCCAACGATGTGATGGAAATGCTGGTGGAAAAGAACGAGCTGCAGGGCTTCTCGCTGGAATGGCAGCGGGTGCTGGCCGGCATCCACTACGAGATGGACCGGCAGGCCTTTTCCAATGTGAACAACTTTGTCATGGCAGAAAACGTCAGCGCGGCAACGGTGGCTACCATCAAGGAGCACAGCCTGCAGCTGCCCGGCGTGGAGATCGTGGAGACCAGTGCCCGCAGCTACGACCAGAGCGATATCATCCCGGCCGTGCTGGGCCGTGTGGGCAAGATCACCGCTGAAAAGTGGAAGGTGACCGATTCAAATGGTCAGGTGACCTATCCGCTGCGGGAAAAAGGCTATAATATGAACGATGTTCTGGGCATTTCCGGCCTGGAATCCGTTTATGAGGACGAGCTGCGCGGCAAGGATGGCGTGGAGACAATCACCCGCAACTCGGACGGCGTGATCGTGGATACCCGCCTGACCACAGTGCCGGAGCCGGGCCACACGGTGCAGCTGACCATCGACAGCAACTTCCAGCGCGCTGTGGACAAGGCACTGGCAGAGAACATCGACATGATCAACCGCGTGTACAACACCGGCACCATGAAAGCTGCCGCCGGTGCGGTGGTGGTGCTGGATGTGAAGGACGGCAGCGTGATGGCAGCGTCCAATTACCCCAGCTACGACCAGAACCTGTATGCGTCCAACTACAGTGAGTACAGCTCTGACCCGAGCCTGCCGCTGTTCAACCGCGCATTGCAGGGCCTGTATACGCCGGGCTCCACCTTCAAGCCCGCCGTGGCGGTGGCTGCGCTGGACAGCGGCCTCATCAATCAGTATTCTACCGTATACTGCAACGGCGTGTACAACTACTTTAAGGACTATCATCCCCGCTGCACCCGCCACGGCCACAGCGGCAACATCGATGTGATCACAGCCATCAAGTGGAGCTGCAACGTCTTCTTCTATGATGTGGGCCGCCGCCTGACCAGCGATGTCTATGATGCCTATGCCTATAAGCTGGGTCTGGGCCAGCGCACCGGCGTGGAGGTGGGTGAGGCGCTGGGACGGCTGACCACCAAGAACGACTCCAACTATACCGCATCGCTGGACGTTCAGGCCGCCATCGGTCAGGGCAATACGGTAGTCACCCCCATCCAGCTGGCCACCTATGCGGCAACGCTGGCCAACAACGGCACCCGCTACCGCACGCATTTCGTCAAGGCCATTCTGGATACCAATACCGGCGAGGTGCTCAGCGAGACCAAGCCCGAGGTCATGGATGTCATCGAGGGCACCGGCAACACCTTTGAACTGGTGCGTCAGGGCATGAAGCAGGTGCCCAGCACCATCAGCGGCAAAATTTCAAGCTATCCGGTGCCCATCGCCTGCAAGACCGGTACGCCCCAGCGCAGCGAGACCTATGCCTCAGGCAAGCACTATCTGAACGCTATGATGGTGGCTTACCTGCCGGCGGACGATCCGCAGATCGCCATTGGCATCACCATTGAGTACGGCGGCTACGGTGCCCGTACCGGTGATCTGGTGGTGGATATCGCCAATGCCTACTTTGCCCTGAAGGATGGCTCTCTTGCCCAGCAGGCAGAGGAAGAAAAAGAGGCCGAGCAGGCGAAACAGGACGCGTCCCAGACCGATGCCGCAGGACAAACGGCAGTCGGGCAGACCGCCGACACCGCTGCGCCGCAGGCCGGGCAGACGGCTCCCGCAGCGCAGGACGCTGCACCGGAAGGGCCTGCCGCAGACACAGCGCAGCCTGCTGTACAGGATGGACCGGACGTAGCGCAGGCCGAACAAAACCCCGATGCCATTGCGCCGGAGAACTGAAAACGGGAGACAAAACCGACGCGGGAAAGGGCGCTGCAGCGGTGGTTTGAATGGGAACACCCCTGAAAAGAAAACAAAATTGAATGTTTTGTATAAAAACCGGTTGTAAAAGATTGGATTTTGTGATATCATTTCAACCGAAGGACTTTTTACAAGTGGGTCCGCATCGTGAAGAAAGAGGAGAGGGTAACGGATGACGATCGCACTCATTGCACATGACTCCAAAAAGGAGCTGATGGTTCAGTTTTGTACGGCTTACTGCCGTATCCTGAGCCAGCATAAACTGGTGGCCACCGGTACGACCGGTAAGTTGATCGCCGAGGCTACCGGTTTACAGGTGCAGCGCTTTCTGGCCGGTGTGCAGGGCGGCGACCAGCAGATCGCATCCCGCATCGCCTGTAATGAGATCGACCTGCTGCTGTTCTTCCGCGACCCCATCAACGCAAAGCCCAGCGAGCCCAACGAAATGACGCTGCTGCGCCTGTGCGATGTGCACAATATCCCCATGGCCACCAACATTGCCACCGCCGAGGTGCTGATCCATGGCTTGGAGCGCGGCGATCTGGACTGGCGCGATATCGTGCATCCCCAGAACTGACAAAACGATTTGGAATGGCTCTGCGTGCGCTGCGCCATAATCAGAGGAAACATTATTTTTTATATTAGAATTCCGGAAAATCCGCAGATTTTCCGGAATTCTTTTTTCACGGGAAAGGCCGCTGCGGCACACGGCAGCAGAAATGCATTCTGCGGTTTAGACCCCGCTTCCGTAAAAATGAAAATTGGGAGCATCCGCAGATACTCCCAATTTTCGTATTATCAATAGAATTTCCGCTGAATATGGCCAGAGTGCAACGGAGGCTATTCAAAATTGTATTTGTTAAACTTTAAAATCCTCGGCCATTTCGGCTACGTCTTCCGGGGCAAAATCGCCCAGCGGCAAGATCAGCCGTGCCAGTGTCTCCTGCGGCAGAGCTGCAAGAATCGTGCTGTCATCGCTGCCGGTGCCTGCGGGCGGGCAGACAGTGTGCACGCCGTCTGCGCCGGTCTCCACCCGGGCACGGTGAGCGGTTGCCACATACTGCATCCCAAGCTTGTCTGCAGCCGTCAGCAGGGCGGCAAACAGCGGCGTGCCGCCATCGCCCAGAACATCGGCGTCCTGCCCGGCCAGTGCTTCGGCGTTCAGCACGATGCACTCGATGCCAAGGGCTTCCGCCGCCTTTCGGGCCGCCTCCGCTCCGGCGGCCTGCCCGGCGTCCAGCCGCACGGCGGCACCTGCCACGGCAAAGCCCTGCTGCTGTAAAATGCGCACGGCTACGGCGCATTCTCTGCTGCCATCCATCTGCACCAGAACTTTATCCTGACTCTCGTAGGTGTCAAACCCGCTGCCGGGCAAAAATGTGTCGCTCATGTTCCCTGCCTCCCGCCATGTGCTTTGCTCTGTGCCACGGCCAGCTGGTCGCAGCGTTCGTTCTCCGGGTGGCCTGCGTGGCCCTTGACCCAGACGTAGGTGATCTTGTGCCGGGCTTCCTGCTCCAGTGCCTGTGCCCAAAGGTCCGGGTTCAGGGCAGGGGAGCCATCCGCTTTTTTCCAGCCCCTGCGCTGCCATCCTCTGGCCCAGCCCTTCTGCAGCCCGTTGATGACATACTGGCTGTCGGAGCACAGCCGCACCTCGCACGGCTCCTTGAGCTGGCGCAGCGCCTCGATAAAGGCTGTCAGCTCCATGCGGTTGTTGGTGGTGCTGTCATCACCGCCGCTGAGCTCCTTTTCATAGACTTTGCCGTTAAAACGGTAGCGCAGCACGGCACCCCAGCCGCCCGGGCCGGGATTGCCGCTGCATGCGCCGTCGGTGTACACTTCGACCTGCTTCATGCGGTTCTCCTTATAAAATGAGTTGCTTCTATTTAGCGCTATTTTTGGGCTTCTGTCAAGTGCGAATGTATATTCCGTGCCGGAGCTGCCAAACCTTGGAATTGACAAAAACGCCGGGAAATACTATACTTATCCTAACAAAATGCGTATAGGGGCGCACCGCAGGCGTGTGCCCGGGCGTTCCAACAGAAAAGCCACGGTCGCATCGAGCAGATGGACTTATCTGGCACAAAACCTCTTACGGAACAGGCAGCGGTTTGCAAAAAACACGCTGAGAAATAAATTCTATACGGTGCATCCAACGGAAGCCGATGCGATTTTTCAAGGTGCTTCCCATGCACAGCGCGGCTGTTCCCACAAACGGGGACGGCCTGCGCTGTAATTATTTTGGAGGTCAGAATGGCACAGTCGAAAGAAAATACCAATGTTTCCGCACGCGGCAAGGCCGCAGCAGCGAATCAGAATGCGGGCGCACCTGCTGCGCAGACGGGCGAAAAGCGCCCCCGCACCACCCGTCGTCCTTATTATAACCGTCGGCCCCGCCGCCCGCAGCAGCCCAGAGAGGCCGCTGTGCCCATCCACATCTATCCGCTGGGCGGTCTGGGTGAAGTGGGCAAGAACATGACCGTCTACGAGTGCAACGGCGATATGATCATCGTGGACTGCGGTCTGGTGTTCCCGGACAGCGACATGTACGGCGTGGATATGGTCATCCCGGACTTCACCTTTGTGGTGCAGAACAAGGATAAGATCAAGGGCCTGCTCATCACCCACGGCCACGAAGACCACATCGGCAGCATCCCGTATCTGCTGCAGAAATTTGATCTGCCCATCTATGGCACCCGCCTGACCTGCGGCCTGATCCGCAACAAGCTGGAAGAGTTCGGTCTGGCAGGCAAGACCAAGTTTGTGGAGATCACCCCCAGACAGAAGATCAGGCTGGGCTGCTTTACCATTGAGCCCATCCATGTGAACCACTCCATCCCGGACTCAGTGGCCTTTGCCATCGACAGCCCGGCGGGCACCATCATCCAGACCGGCGACTTCAAGATCGATTATACCCCGCTGGCCTGCGGTGTCACCGACCTGTCCACACTGGCCGAGTACGGTCAGCGCGGCGTGCTGGCCCTGCTGAGCGATTCCACCAACTCCGAGCGCCCGGGCTTTACCGCCACCGAGCAGAAGGTGGCTGCAGGCGTGCGCAATCTGTTCGCCCGTGCCCGCAACAAGCGGATCATCATTGCCACCTTTGCTTCCAACATCTATCGCGTGCAGCAGATCATCGATCTGGCTGTGGAGGATGGCCGCAAGGTGGCCTTCAGTGGCCGCAGCATGGTGAACAACACCGCCATGGCACAGGAGCTGGGCTATATGCACATCCCGGAGGGCACCCTCATCAGCGTGGATGAGCTGAACCAGTATCCCTCGGAGCAGGTAGTGCTCATTACCACCGGCAGTCAGGGCGAACCCCTGAGCGCCCTTTCCCGCATGGCGTCCTGCAGCCACCGTCAGGTGCGGGTGGGCCCCGGCGATTTCATTATCATTTCGGCAAATCCCATCCCCGGCAACGAGAAGAGCGTGACCAAGATCGTCAATGGGCTGTTGCTGCTGGGGGCAGAGGTCATCTACGAGAGCATGTACGATGTGCACGTTTCCGGCCACGCCTGTCAGGAAGAGCAGAAGCTCATGCTCACCCTGACGAAGCCCAAGTATTTCCTGCCGGTGCACGGCGAGTACAAGCAGCTCAAAAAGCATGCCCTCACCGCTGCAAGCCTCGGCATCCCCACCAGCAACATCCTCATTGCGGAGAATGGCTCCAACGTCATCCTCAGTCAGGATGAGATGAAGCTGGGCGAGCCGGTGACGGCCGGTGCCGTCATGGTGGACGGTCTGGGCGTGGGCGATGTGGGAAATGTAGTCCTGCGCGACCGCAAGCACCTGTCCGAGGACGGTCTGGTGATCATTGTGGCCACCGTGGACAGCAAGACCGGCAAAGTGCTGGCCGGCCCCGACCTTGTGAGCCGCGGCTTTGTGTATGTGCGCGAGAACGAGAGCCTGATGGACGGTGCACAGAGCATCGTGGAAAATGCGCTGGACCGCTGCGTGGACGAGCATGTGCGCGACTGGAACAGCGTCAAGACCCGTGTGCGCGAGGCACTGAGCAGCTATATCTATCGGCGCACCAAGCGCAGCCCGATGATCCTCCCCATCCTGATGGAGGTCTGATCCGGGCACGCTGCCGCAAACAATGCGGCGGAAGGCAGGAGATTTGATGAAACAAAAACCAAGATGGACATTGGAGATGCTCACCGCCAGTCTGGCCGTGCTGTGCGGCCTGCTGGTGCTGGTGCTGCTGGTCCAGCGGCCCACGGCATGGCCGGCGCTGCTGGCACTGGTGGTGCTGTGGGGCGTTGTGGTGGTGCTGTTCCGCTGCCAGCTGCGCAAGTGGGTGGCCCGGTGGATGTGCGGCGGCAGCTTTGAAAGCTCCAAACTGCAGTTCAGTCTGGAGCCGCTCTCGCAGCCGGCCGCGCTGCTTTCCGGTGAGACGGTGCTGTGGTACAATGCACAGTTCCGCGCCCGCCTGTTGAACGGGCAGGATGTGCTGGTGAGCCGTGTGCAGAAGGTGATGCCCGGCCTTGACCTGCAGCAGTGCCGCAAGCAGGAGGGCCAGCTGCTGACCCTCGCGGACGGCATGTGGAGCGTACACAGTTCCACGGTGCCCGGCAATGCCGAGAGCATGACCCTGCTGGTGCTGAACGAGGAAACCGCCCTGCGCAAGGTGGAGGCGGAATACAAAGCCAGCCGTCCGGGTTATCTGGTGTTTCTGGTGGACGGCTACGATGATGTGTTCGGTGACATGCTGGACAGCGAGCGCGCCCGCCTGCTGGAAGGCATCAACCGCACGCTGGAGGATATGATCGGCCGGGGCAGCGGCTTTTTGCGCCGTGTGGCCAGCGGCCGCTACATCGCCGTGGTGGAAGAGCGCCAGATGGAGCAGTTCGCCAACCGGGGCTACGATGTGCTGGACAAGATCCGTGCGCTGGACCCCAGCGTGAATCTTTCGCTGTCCATCGGCATTGGCCGCGGTGCCAAGACCCTGCGGGAAGCGCAGGATATGGCCGTGCAGGCACTGGATATGGCGCAGGGCCGCGGCGGCGATCAGGCGGCTGAAATGACGCCGGACGGCTTTACCTTTTACGGCGGCGTGAGCCATGGCGTGGAAAAGCGCAGCAAGGTGCGCAGCCGCATCGTGGCCGATCAGCTGGTGAAGCTGATCAAGGAAGCCGACCATGTGGTCATCATGGGCCACCGTATGAGCGATCTGGACGCCATTGGCTCTGCCGAGGGTGTGCTGCGCATTTGCAAGATCTGCGACGTCCCGGCGGTGATCGCAGTGCGGCGGGACGCCACGCTGGCGGGCAGCCTGATCGATGCCCTGTGCAAAGCGGGCCAGCGGGATGATTTCATCGACCCGAAGGATGCCCTGCCCATTATTTCCAAACGCACCCTGTGCATCGTGGTGGATACATATCAGGCAGGTCTTGTGGAGAGCAAGGAGATCCTGGAAAAATGCGGCAGGGTGGCCGTCATCGACCACCACCGCAAGGGCGTGGGCTACATCCAGAACCCGGACCTTGTCTGCCACGAGCCCTATTCCTCCTCGGCCAGCGAGCTTGTCACCGAACTTTTGCAGTACGTGGGCGAGCGCGACGACAAACCCAACCGGGTGGAAGCCGAGGGCCTGCTCTCCGGTATCATGCTGGATACCCGCGATTTTACCCTGCACACCGGTGTGCGTACCTTTGAAGCCGCCGCTGCTCTGCGCCGCTACGGTGCGGAGACCGAGCGGGTGCGTCAGCTGTTCGACGTGACGATGGTGGAGTACAACGCCAAGGCGGGGCTTGTGGAAAAAGCAAAAATGTACCGGAACTGCGCCATTTCCATCGGCGGTGAGGTGGCCGCGGAGGCCCGTGTGGCCATTGCACAGGCAGCAAACGACCTGCTGACCATTCAGGGCGTGGATGCCAGCTTTGTGGCGGTGCAGGTGGGCACAGGCGTGAACGTCTCGGCCCGCAGTCTGGGCGCTGTGAACGTGCAGGTCATCATGGAGAGTCTGGGCGGCGGCGGACACCAGACCATGGCCGCGGCACAGCTCAAGCACATCACGCCGGAGGCAGCCCGTTCCCGCATCGAGGGCGCCATCGACAAATACTACGCATCGCAGAAAAAGGGCGGTGCTGAGGGAAAATAACCAGAAGAGTGAGGTCCACACCTATGAAACAATACGATTACCTGATCGTCGGCGCCGGCCTTTATGGTGCCGTGTTCGCACAGGAAGCAAAAAAAGCAGGCAAAAAGTGCCTCGTCATTGACAAGCGCGGCCACATTGCAGGCAACATCTACACCGAGCAGGTGGAGGGCATCAACGTCCACCGCTATGGTGCGCACATTTTCCACACCAACAACAAGGCCGTGTGGCAGTATGTGAACCAGTTTGCGGAGTTCAACCGCTACACCAACAGCCCAGTGGCAAACTATCACGGCGAGATCTACAACCTGCCCTTCAACATGAACACCTTCAATAAGATGTGGGGCGTTGTTACCCCCGCCGAGGCCAAGGCCAAGATCGAGGAGCAGAAGGCTGCTGCCGGCATCACCGACCCGCAGAATCTGGAAGAGCAGGCCATCAGCCTTGTGGGCACCGATATCTACGAAAAGCTCATCAAGGGCTACACCGGCAAGCAGTGGGGCCGTCCCTGCACGGAGCTGCCGGCCTTTATCATCAAGCGCCTGCCGGTGCGCTTCACCTACGACGACAACTACTTCAACGCACTGTATCAGGGCATCCCCAATGGCGGCTACACTGCCATGGTGGAAAAAATGCTGGACGGCACCGAGGTGCGTCTGGGCGTGGATTATCTGGCTGACCGTGACGCATTGAACGCACTGGCAGAGAAGGTGGTCTACACCGGCCCTGTGGACGCATACTTCGGCTATCGTCTGGGCGCACTGCAGTACCGCAGCGTGCGGTTTGAGACCGAGGTGCTGGACACCGACAACTATCAGGGCAACGCGGTGGTCAACTACACCGACGCCGAGACCCCCTACACCCGAATCATCGAGCACAAACACTTTGAGTTCGGCACCCAGCCCAAAACGGTCATCAGCCGCGAGTACAGCGCCGAATGGAAAAAGGGCGACGAGCCGTACTATCCCGTCAATGACGAGAAGAACGGCGCTCTGTATGCCGAGTATAAGAAGCTGGCCGATGCGGAGCCGGGCGTCATCTTCGGCGGCCGTCTGGGCGAGTACAAGTATTACGACATGGACAAGGTCATTGAGGCAGCTCTGGACGTGGCCGCAAAGGAACTGGCGTAACCGCTTTGCTTAACGCTTTTCGTATTAAAGTCGCTGCGCAACGGCCGCAGGCCGACAGCAGCATATGCCGTTTGCCGTTACGACCCCTCCCGTGAAAAAGTAAATCAGAAAAATCCGCAGATTTTTCTGATTTACAAATTAAAAATAAAATTACCGCTGAATATGGCCGGAGCGGAGCGGCGGCCATTTTAAATGGTCAGGCGCTTCCTCTTGCCCAAAAGCGACAAATGCGCTATACTATAAACACAACAACTGCACCGGTTTTCCGGTGAGAAGTGAGGGATACTATCATGAAAGTGATTCTCAAGCAGGATATCAAGGGCATTGGCAAGAAGGATGAGATCCACGAGGTCTCCGACGGCTACGCCCGCAACTATCTGTTCCCGCGCAAGCTTGCCGCTGTGGCAGATGCCAGCGCTGTGAACGTTGCCCGCAGCAAGGAAGCTGCAGCCGACTTCCATGAGGCTGAGACCGTGGCCGCTGCCAAGGCTCTGGCTGCAAAGATCGAGGGCAAGACCGTGACCATCAAGGCCAAGGGCGGTGCATCCGGCCGTCTGCACGGCAAAGTCACCGGCAAGGAAGTTGCCGATGCTCTGGCTGTGCTGGCAGGTGCTCCCATCGATAAGAAGAAGATCGAGCTGGAGACCAAGGACATCAAGGACGCCGGTGTGTTCAACGGCAAGGTCCGCCTGCACGTTGGTGTGGTTGCTTCCTTCAAGATCCAGGTGGAAGTGGAACAGGCCTGATTTTTCTGCCATCTGCGCCCCCTCACAGCAGGGGGCGCTTTTTGGCTTTTCAGCAAAAACGCAAAAGGATAAATGACCATGCCGAATGAACGACGTTATTCCAATGAACTGAATCTGGAAAGTGTGGGCATCAACCTGCCCTATAACATGCAGGCAGAGCAGAGCGTGCTGGGCGCGGTGCTGCTCAAACCCGAGACTCTGACCGATCTGGTGGAGATCATCCGGCCGGAGATGTTCTATACCCGGCAGAACGCGCAGATCTATTCGGAGATGCTGCGGCTGTTCACCGCCGACCAGACCATCGACTTTGTTACCCTGCTGGACGCGGTGATCTCGGACGGCGTGTTCCCCAGTGCCGACGAAGCAAAGGTCTACTTGACCGGCCTTGCCGAGACGGTGCCCAGCATCTCCAATGTGAAGGCCTACGCCCAGATCGTGCAGGAAAAGTATCTGGTGCGCCAGCTGATGGGGGTGGCAAAGGACATCCTGCAGGATGCCGGAGATGAGCAGGACGCCGACCTGCTGCTGGAAAACGCGGAACAGCGCATTTATGAGATCCGCTCCGGCCGCGATTCCAGCGCACTGACACCGCTTTCCTCCAGCATGGTGGAGACCCTGACCAACCTGCAGAAGATCAGCGGCCCGGATGCAGACAAATACAAGGGCATCCCCACCGGGTTTCGCCTGCTGGATACGGTGCTCACCGGCCTTGGCCGCGGCGACCTCATCATCCTTGCGGCCCGCCCCGGTATGGGCAAGACCAGTTTTGCGCTGAACATTGCCACCCGCGTGGCCATGCAGCAAAAGGTCCCGGTGGCGATCTTCAGTCTGGAAATGACCAAGGAACAGCTGACCAACCGTATCCTTTCTGCCGAAGCCGGCATCGACAGTCAGGCCTTCCGCACCGGCGCCCTGCGTGCCGAGGACTGGGAGTATCTGGCTCTTGCCACCGAAAAGCTGCACGATGCACCCATCTATATGGACGATACCTCCGGCATCACCATCACCGAGATGAAGGCAAAGATCCGCCGGGTGAATCAGGACCCCACCCGCCCGAACGTGGGCCTCATCGTCATCGACTATCTGCAGCTGATGACCACCGGCCAGCGCAGCGAGAACCGCGTGCAGGAGATCAGCTCCATTACCCGAAACCTCAAGATCATGGCGAAGGAGATGAATGTGCCCATCATCGCGCTTTCCCAGCTGTCCCGTGCGGTGGAAAAACAGGGCAACAACTCCAGCCACCGGCCCCAGCTTTCCGACCTGCGCGACTCCGGCTCCATCGAGCAGGACGCCGACTGCGTTCTGTTTCTGTACCGCGATTCCTACTATGCCAGCCAGAACCCGGACGGCGCGGAGGTGGACGCCGATACCGCCGAGTGCATCGTGGCAAAGAACCGTCATGGCGAGACCAGCACGGTGCCGCTGGGCTGGGATGGTGCCCACACCCGCTTTATGGATGTGGACTTCAAACGCTGATGGAAAACGAAACGATCCTTGCCCGGGTGCGGGAATACTGTCTGCGGGAAGCACTGCTGACCCCGGGTGCCCCGCTGCATGAGCTGCATTTGGCGGCGGCAGTGTCCGGCGGGGCAGACAGCATGGCGCTGCTGCGCATCCTGCTGGCCCTGCAGCCGGAGTTCGGATTTGTGCTTTCTGCCTGCCATGTGAACCATGGCCTGCGGGGTGAGAGCGCCCACCGGGACGAAGCTTTTGTGCGTGCTGAATGCGCCCGTCTGGGCGTGCCGCTGCGGGTGTTCCATGCGGAAGAGCTTGGCCCTGTGCCGGAACATGCCGGGGAGGACTGGGCCCGCCGCCTGCGCTACGCCTGCTTTGCGCGTTTGTGCAGGGAGGGGATAGACGCCGTTGCAACAGCCCATACTGCAAATGATCAGGCGGAGACCCTGCTGCTGCGTCTGGCCCGGGGCACGGGGATGCACGGCGCAGCAGGCATCCGGCCCAGACGCGGGCCTTATCTGCGGCCTCTGCTGCCCCTTACCCGGCAGGATACCGAAAGCTTCTGCCGTGCAGCCGGGCAGCGCTGGGTGACGGACGAGACGAACGAGACCGATGCCTATGCCCGCAACCGGGTGCGCCGTGCGGCACTGCCTGCACTGCAGAGCACCAACGGCGCAGCGGTGGAAAACCTTGCCCGCTTCTGCGAAAAAGCGGCCCGGGCGGATGACTACTTTGCCCGGAAAGCGCAGGAACTGCTTTCCGCTGCGCGTCTGGATGGGACCCAGGCCGGCATCAGGGCCCCGGACGCCTGCAGGGTGTGGCGGCTGGGCCCGCTTTCCGCTGCGGATGCGCCTGTTCTGGAAGCGGCCATGCATTCGCTGACGGCCCCTGTGCGGGACGCAGAGGAAAAATATGTGCAGCTGCTGTGCGCCCTTGTGCGGCGCGGCAGCGGCGCGGTGCAGCTGACCGGCCGGGTGCGCTTTTGTGCAGGGAATGGCTTTTTCTGGCAGGAAGAGGTGCCGGAGCTGCCGCAGAGGCAGACCGCGCCGCAGCCCGAAAGCTGGCCTTTTGTGCCGGAAAAACAGGCAGAATACGGCTTTGCAGGCGGCTGGAAGGTGACTGCAGAGCTTTTTACGGCTGATTTTGAAGAAAAAATACAAGTCGTTCATAAAAAAGACTTAAAAAATCAGGCGGATTATGCTAGAATAACTACGTTGTATGCTGGTCTTGTTCTGCGCACCCGCCAGCCGGGGGATGTCTACCGCCCGGCGGGACGAAGTGTGCACAACCGGCTGCGCAAGTGGATGAACGAAGCGGGAATCCCCGCGCAGATGCGCGACCAGCTGCCGCTGCTGGCGGCGGGCAGCGAGGTGCTCTGGGTCTGCGGTGCAGGCTTTGCAGAGGGCCTTGCCCCGGACGAGGGCACTGCACAGGTGCTGCAGATGGAAATGGAACATAGGGAGGAACTATCATGAGCATGCATGATGATATCAAGAACGTTCTGGTCAGTGAAGAAGAGCTGAAGGCAAAGGTGGCTGAGCTGGGTGCACAGATCAGCAGGGACTACGAGGGCAAAAACCTTGTTCTGGTGTCCATCCTCAAGGGTTCGGTGGTGTTTATGGCCGACCTGATGCGTGCGGTGAGCATTCCGTGCAGCATCGATTTTATGGTGGTGTCCAGCTACGGCGGCAGCAACACCGTTACCAGCGGCCTTGTGAAGATCATCAAGGATCTGGACGGCGATCTGTCCGGCAAGGATGTGCTGATCGTGGAGGATATTCTGGATACCGGCGTCACCCTCTCGAACCTTGTGCCCATGCTCAAGATGCGCAACCCCAACTCGGTGAAGATCTGCACCATTCTGGACAAGCCCAGCCGCCGCAAGGCCGATATCCAGCCCGACTACGAGGGCTTCCAGGTACCGGACGAGTTCGTGGTGGGCTACGGTCTGGACTACGATGAAAAATACCGCAACCTGCCTTATGTGGGTGTGCTCAAGCCTGAAGTCTACGAGAAGTGATTTCTCACACTATAATTCATCCAAGAACTGGAGTTGATTTTTTTGCAATCCAAGAGACCCCGTTTCAATCCGCTGATCCTGGCGCTGGCGCTGGCGGCGGTGCTGATGGTCTGGTCGGTGCTGGGCGGCACCGGCTCTGCCGGCAGCTCTTCCATGGAGTATTCCACGGTGGTGCATTACTTTGAAAGCCTGCAGGTCACGCAGTTCTCGCTGGACCTGAACACCGGCGTCATCACCATGAACCTCAAGGAAGGCGGCAAAAATAACCTGCCCCTGCCGGATACCACGGCCCCGAGCACCACACAGGCTACCGGCGGCCTGCTGAGCGGGATGCTGTCCTCCTCGGACAGCACTGCATCCGCTGCGCAGAAGAACAGCGACGGCACTGTGACGGTGCGCTACAAGCTGCCCTATGCCTCCATGTTCGTCAAGTATGTGGGCGACTACATTGCCGCCTATGACGAAGCAAACCCGGATGCTCCCATGGTGTACGATTATACCCCTGTCAAGGAAAGCATCCCATGGATGGAGATCCTGTTCTATCTGGCAATGCTGGGCTGCACCGGCTTTTTGCTCTTCTCCATGATGCGCGGCGGCGCTGGCGGCGGCGGGATCATGAACGTTGGCAAGGCCAAGGTGAAGGATGAGCACGAGAACAAAAAGACGGCTACCTTTGCCGATGTTGCCGGTGAGGACGAGGAAAAGGAAGAGCTGAAAGAGGTCGTGGAGTTCCTCAAGAGCCCCGAAAAGTTCAACACTCTGGGTGCCCGCATTCCCCACGGCGTGCTGCTGGTAGGCCCTCCGGGCACCGGTAAGACCCTGCTGGCCCGTGCCTGCGCCGGTGAGGCCGGTGTGCCGTTCTATTCCATTTCCGGCTCTGATTTTGTGGAAATGTATGTCGGCGTGGGTGCATCCCGTGTGCGTGATCTGTTCGATAAGGCCAAGAAGTCCATGCCCTGCATCATCTTCATTGATGAGATCGATGCTGTGGGCCGTCAGCGTGGTGCCGGTCTGGGTGGCGGCCACGATGAACGCGAGCAGACCCTGAACCAGCTGCTGGTGGAAATGGACGGCTTTGAGGCCAACGACGGCATCATCGTCATGGCGGCCACCAACCGCGCCGACATTCTGGATAAGGCTCTGCTGCGTCCGGGCCGCTTTGACCGTCAGGTCTATGTGGGCCTGCCGGATGTCAAGGGCCGTGAGGAGATCCTCAAGGTCCACACCAAAAAGAAGCCGCTGGCCCCGGATGTCTCTCTCAGGGTCATTGCACAGCGCACCGCAGGCTTTGCGGGCGCAGATCTTGAGAACCTTGTCAACGAAGCGGCCCTGCTGGCTGCACGCCGCAACCGCAAGGCCATTACCATGGAGGATATCGAGGAAGCTTCCATGAAGGTCATGGCCGGCCCCGAAAAGAAGAGCCGCGTTGTGACCCCCGAGGAAAAGAAGCTGACTGCTTACCATGAGGCAGGCCACGCGGTGGCGGGCTTCTACTGCAAGCATCATCCCCGTGTGCACGAGATCACCATTATCCCCCGCGGTCAGGCAGGCGGCTACACGATGTATCTGCCCGAGAAAGACCGCAGCTATGTGACCAAGGGCGAAATGTTCGAGGATATCGTTTCCAGTCTGGGCGGACGCGTGGCCGAACAGCTGATTTTGGAGGATATCTCTACCGGTGCCTCCAATGATCTGCAGCAGGCTACCAACATTGCCCGCCAGATGATCACCAAGTACGGCTTCTCGGAGAGGCTCGGCCCTGTGGTGTACGGCACCTCGCAGGAGGAGACCTTCCTGGGCCGCGATCTGGGTCAGGGCAAGGGCTACAGCGAGACCACTGCTGCCGAGATCGACGGCGAGATGCGGGATATCATCGACGAAGCCTACGAGACCTGCCGCCGCACCCTGACCGAGCACATCGATCAGCTGCACGCGCTGGCAAAGGCTCTGATGGAACGCGAAAAGCTCAACGAGCAGGAGTTCAACACCATCATGGCCGGCGGCACCCTGCCCCCGCGTGAAGGGGATGAGCCGGAGCAGACCGTGCAGGCTGCACCGGCCGAGACCGCAGAGCAGGCGCAGCCTGCAGAAGCTGCGGAGCCTGCCGAACAGGCCGAAACGGCCCAGCCGCTGCCGGAGACCGCTGCACCGGAAACGCCGGATGCACAGGACCCGCAGAACTGATTTGATCCAAATGGAAAGGAGCGAGTGTCGTGGAGGAAAATTTTAACCCGGTCGCACGGACCCGCGCAAACTATTACACCCCCGGCAGTCCGGTGCAGTTCGTCTGCGTGGAGCTGCTCAAGGGGGATGTCAGCGGTGAGCACGCGGTCTGCCTGACCTTCAAGAACATTTCCAAGGTGACGTTGACTGCGCTGGAGATCCACTTCAAGTGCAAGGGCGTGGACGGTGTGATCCTGTGCGAAGACCGGTTCGAGTACCGCGATCTGGAAGTGAAGCCCGGCGAAATGTTTGGCATGGACGATGCCGTGTTCGTTACCTCCAAGGCGATCACCAGCGTGGATGTTTCGCTGTGCAATGTGTACAACGGCAAGCGGGTGGTGCATCTGGATGCCATCAAGCGCGTGCGCCTGCCTGCCCCCAAGCGCCTGTCCGCAGAGCTGGAAAAGGCGCTGGAGGTCCGCATGAACCGCCCGGAGCTGAAGTATCAGCCTCAGGTGTTTGAAAACGGCTGGTACTGCGCCTGCGGTGCGTTCCATCCCAAGGAAGAAGACACCGTTTACTGCTCGGAGTGTGGCTGTGATCGCATCCTGCTGCAGAATGCGCTGAACACCCTGCTGCAGCCGGAACAGCCTGCCCAGACCGAGCCGGAGCTGGAAACTCCTCTGGCGCCGCAGCCGGAACAGGAAGAGCCGACCCGTATCATGGGAGCCGCCCCTGTGCAGCCGGCACAGGAGGAGCCCACCCGCATCATGGGCGCACCGCGCCGCCCGCAGCCGCAGGAGCCTGCTGCAGAGCCGACCCGTATGCTGGATGACGGAATGCGGGAACAGTTCCCGGACAGGGCAGCGCGTGCACAGGCAGAGGAAGGCACCCGTGTGATGCCTGCCGCCTCCCGCCGTGCACAGCCGGCGGCCCAGCAGCCGGAGCCTGATTATGAGGACAATGAGGAGTACGAGGACGAGCGCGACAGCGTGGCAGAAACGCTGATCCGCTGGGTGCCGCCCATCACTGCCGTCATCTGTGCGGCTGTGGCGCTGTGCGGCTTCGTGTACTATCAGTTCGTACTGTAAACACAAACAGCAGCGGAGAGGGCTGATCTGCCTTCTCCGCTTTTTGCATATCAGAAGGGAGAACCCGACTATGCCGGAAGAAGCCTTACAGGCCGCTTTTGAGATCAAGACCGCCTGTGATGAGATCAGCCGCCGCCTGCTGCGCTGGCACTGGGAGCACAAGCCCGGCTCCAACAGTCTGGGCGCATTGCTTGACCATATTGCCCAGCGCCAGCAGGAAAGCCCGGACTACTATGACCGGATGCCGGATCTTTCCGGCAAGAGCAGCTGGCAGCAGCTGGACACCACCATCTGTATGCGTGTGCTGCTGGACCCGGAAAAGGATGCGGAAAAGCCTCTGGATCTGCTGGGAAACACCAGCAGCCCGGGTGCAGCCCGCCGCGCCTGCAACACCGTGCGCACGGCCCGCAACGAAGCAGCCCACGCCACCGACCAAACCGATGCGGCGCAGGCGGCGATCCTGTTCAACGAAGCCATCGAATGTCTGGAGGATGCCTATGCGGGCACGGCCTTCCGGGAAAACGAGCTGGCCCGCTATTACCGTCAGGCAGAGGAGTTTTTGTCCCGCTGCGGGGCAAAGGAGCCTGTTGCATCCAGCCGTGCACCGGCTGAAGAAAAGCCTGCCGCCCGCAGTACATCCCGCCAGAGCACAAGACAGAACCAGCACGGAAGCGCCCAGAGCCGCAAAACAGGCAGCAGCCGCTCTTCCGGCAAGAGAACGGCAGCGCACGGCAATTCCGGCCGCAGCAGCTCTGCAAAGGGCCGTGGAAATACAAATTGTAAAAAGAAACGAAAAAATTCCGGCAATCAGACAGTCATGATCGTGCTGCTGGCAGCGCTGGTGCTGGGGCTGCTGGTGCGTGCCTGGAGCATGGGTGCAGTGTGACCCGTCTGTTTTGAAAAAAATGGTCGCTTTTCGCCGGGAGAAAAGGCTGTCTTTTGTGCACGGTTGATAAAAAAACAAATCGCATTCCGGGATAAACCGGAAAAAGCGCATCTTGCAGGATGGGTGAAAGCGGTTTATAATAAGCGTGAAAACGTTTACACACAACAATGCACCCCAAAAGAGAGAAGTACCGCGAATATGACCATCAGTGATATTGCAAAAATGGCTGGCGTGTCCAGTGCGGCCGTCAGCCGTTACCTGAACGGCGGGCCTCTGAGCGAGCAGAAGCGTGCCATCATCCGGGAGGTCGTGGAGAAGACCGGCTACCGCCCCGATACGACCGCTCAGACTCTGCGCACCGGCAAAGTGAATCAGGTCGGCGTGATCGCCCCCAGCATCGGCTCCCAGTCGGTCGGGCAGCTCACCGCCGGGATCGCCAGTGAGCTGGATGCCAGAAACTATCTGTTGCTGCTGGGAAACACCGAGCTGGACGCCCAGCGGGAGCTGGGCTATCTGACTGCCATGCAGCGCAACCACGTGGCGGGCATTATCCTGCTGGGCAGCTACTATACCCCTCAGCTGGCACAGGCGCTGAAAAACTGCAGTGTGCCGGTGGTGGTCACAGGCCAGCGTTTTCCGGACGTGGCCTGCGTGTACAACGATGACCATACCGCCGCCCGGGAGCTGACCCAGCGGATGCTGGAGCATGGCCGCAGAAGGATCGTTTATATTGGCGGCTCCGAACGGGACGATGCCACCGGCATCCAGCGCCGGGAAGGCGTGCAGGATGCCTTGAGGGACGCAGGGCTGGACGGCGACCAGCTGCCCCGCATCTGCTGCAATGCATTCACCGTGGAAGAGGGGCAGCGCTGTATGCAGGAGCTGCTGACCCGCTGCCCGTTTCTGGATGGTGTGGTCTGCGTGACCGATACGGTGGCCTTTGGCGCCATGCATGCGCTCAAGCAGGCAGGACGGCAGATCGGCCGGGATGTGGGCCTTGCCGGCATTGGCGACAGCTGGGCGGGCAATGTGACCGACCCGGGTCTGGCTACGGTGCGGTTTTATCAGAAGCAGGTGGGGCAGGAAGCCGCCCGGATCCTGCTGCAGATGCTGGAAGAGAAGGAACATGGCGGCCCGGTGCGTCAGGTGACGCTGGGGTATCAGGTAGTGGAGCGCGGTTCTCTGTAAACAGAGGGTAAGGATGATATGGATCACAGATTGATTTTTCTGGATATTGACGGTACCTTGCTGCCGCCGGGGGATATGCTGATCCCGGAAAGCACACTGGCCGCACTGGACTGCGCCAAAGCAAACGGGCACAGGCTGTTTTTGTGCACCGGCCGCAACCACCGCATGACCGAGCCGCTGCTGCGCCACGGCTGCTTTGCGGGCGCGGTATGCAGTGCAGGCGGTTATGTGCTGTGCGATGGCAAGACTCTGGTGGATATCCCCATGGAGCCGCAGCAGGCCAAAGGCGTGCGCGCGGCGCTGGAACGCCATGGCGTGGAGTGCACGCTGGAAGCCCGGGATGCTACTTTTGGCGGTGTCAAAATGACCCAAAGGTGGAGCTTTATCCACCAAAAGAACGGAGCACCGCTGAACAGCGAAGCAGAGCGCTGGCGCAAAGCCATGGAAGAGGGTATGTCCATCCTGCCGCTTTCCGATTACAAAGGGGAACCGCTGTATAAGATCGTATTCATTGCCGACCACGAAAGCGACCTTGCCGAGGCAAAGCGGCTCTATGCGGATCAGTTCGTGTTCTGCGAGAGCAAGCTGGACAGCCTGACCGATGGCTTTGTGAATGGTGAGCTCATCAACCGCAAATTTGATAAGGGCACCGGCATCAAGGCCATCTGTGACCATCTGGGCTGTACGCTGGCAGATACCATTGGCTTTGGCGACAGCGATAATGACCTGCAGATGACCGATGTGGCAGGCATCAGCGTGTGTATGGCCAATGGCTCTGAAACACTGAAAAAGCGCTGTGACCGCATTGCGCCCTCGGTATATGAGGACGGCATTGCAAAGGAGTTCAAGGCGCTTGGCCTGATCTGAACAAAAACAACAAAGGCTGCGGCAGGGATAAGACCCGGGCCGTAGCCTTTTTGCTGCTACATCGCCGGAGCACAATAAAATAATTTTACAAACCGGAAAAATGTGGTAGAATAAAACAAAGCGCCGGAGAGCCATCCGGCAAAAAAGGAGGAATTATCATGCGTTCCGTTCTGGAAGTATGTGTGGACAGCACCGCCAGTGCGCTGGCGGCAAAGCGCGGCGGTGCCGACCGGCTGGAACTGTGTGCCGACCTCATCGTTGGCGGTACAACGCCCAGCCTGACGCTGGTGCAGCAGGTCAAGGCAGAGACCGGCCTGCCGGTGCGGGCGCTGCTGCGGCCCCGCTTTGGCGATTTCTGCTATGACAGCTATGAGCTTGCCCAGATGGAACAGCTGGCCGCAGAGCTGGTGGAAGCCGGGGCAGACGGCATCGTGACCGGTGTGCTGACCCCGGAGGGTGTGCTGGATGCAGGAGCCATGCAGCCCATCTATGCGGCGGCACGCAAGGCAGCAGAGAAGGCGGGCCGTCCGGTGGCGTGTACCCTGCACCGCGCTTTTGACGTCTGCGCGGACCCCTTTGCTGCGCTGGAAACAGCCCGGGAGATGGGCCTTTGTACCATCCTCACCAGCGGACAGGCGGCCAGCGCGCCGCAGGGCGCTGCACTGCTGCGGCAGCTGACAGAGCGGGCAGGGAAGGATGTGGAGATTCTGGCAGGTGCCGGGGTCTCGGCACAGAACATCCCGGTGCTGGCCGCGCAGACCGGTGTGCGGGCATTTCACCTTTCCGGCAAACAGGTGCTGCAAAGCCGCATGACCTTCCGGCGCGAGGGCGTGCCCATGGGCCTGCCCGGCTTTTCGGAGTTTGAGGTGTGGCAGACCAGCGAAGCAAACGTCCGTGCTGCACGGCAGGCATTGGATAGCCTTTAAGAACCGAATAAAACGAAAGCGCTCTCCCAACGGAAACCCGGTGGGAGAGCGCTTTTTATGATGATGAATTTGAAGGGTGAAGATAGCTTAGTAATGCAGCTCGTCGCCGGTCAGTGCTTCCAGCACCGGCAGCATGGCAGCGGCTTCGGCCTTGGCAGCGGGCAGGTCCATATCGCGGTAGTTGCCGCACTCCACTTCGCTGGCACCGGGCACTGCGCCCTCAAAGCCAGCCATGAAGCGGAAGGACTCCACCGTCAGCTCCAGTGCCTCGGCGGGAGTCAGGCCGCGGGTGAGCAGATAGAAGCCGGTGCGGCAGCCCATGGGGCCAACGTAGATCACGCTGTCTTTAAAGGCGCTGTTGCGCGCATAGGTGGCAAACAGATGCTCCAGCGTGTGGGCGGCACCGGTGGTCAGGTAGTCGCCGTGATTGGGCTTTTTCATGCGGATGTCCCAGGTAAGAACATCGCCGTCCTGACGGCTCAGATACATGCCGCGGTCCAGCTTGGTATGGTCAACACAGAAGCTTGCAATGCGTTCCATGAGTTTTTCTCCTTTGGCTTATGCCTGCAGGCGCTGCACGCTGCCGTGCGCGCAGTCCACAGCGACCATCAGGCCGTCACGGATGTGGCTGGTGGCACCGGCAGCACCCACGACGGTGGGCTTGAGCAGGGCCTTGCCGGCAATGGCGGCATGGCTGTTCAGGCCCGGCTCTTCCACCACCAGAGCGGCGGCATCACGCACATAGCTCAGCATTTCGTTGCTGGTAGCGGGGACCACCAGCACCATGCCGGGCTTGAACTTTGCACGCACCTCTTCCAGAGTGCGGCAGACGCAGGCCTTGCCGGTGGCGCTGGTCACATCGGCATTCTCGCGGCCAACGCCCACGCCGGTAGCCAGACAGTTGCCCACCATGTGGATCTTGATCATGTTAGTGGTGCCGGACACGCCCACGGGCACGCCTGCGGTCACGACTGCCAGCTCACCGTTGTGCAGGTAGCCGTTCTCCTTGGCCAGAGAGGTGGACATTTCGATCAGCTCATCGGTGCTGTGTGCCAGAGGCATCATCAGCGGGGTGATGCCCCAGCTCAGGGCCAGCTGACGCTGTACCTGTTCCTTCATCACGCAGGCGATAATGGGCTGCTCCGGGCGATACTTGCTCAGCAGACGGGCGGTGTTGCCGGACTCGGACACCGTAACGATGGCTGCGGCGTTCACGTCCTTGGCGGTCAGGCAGGCAGCGTGTGCAGTTGCATCGCTCACGCTGATCTTGCCGGTGTTCTCGGTGAGGGGGACAAAGCGGGCGTGGTTCTCCTGCTCGGTGCGCTCAGCAATGGCAGACATGGTCTTGAGAGCATCCACCGGATAAGCACCGGCAGCAGTCTCGCCGGAAAGCATGATGGCAGAGGTGCCGTCGTAGATGGCATTTGCCACGTCGGAGATCTCGGCACGGGTGGGGCGGGGGTTCACGATCATGCTGTCCAGCATCTGGGTAGCGGTGACGATGGGCTTGCCAAAGGAGAAGGAGCGCTCGATGATGTTCTTCTGGATGCCGGGCAGCTCGGTAAAGTCGATCTCAACGCCCAGATCGCCGCGGGCCACCATGACGGCATCGGCTGCAGCCAGAATGCTGTCGATGTTGTTCACGCCCTCACGGTTCTCGATCTTGGCGATGATGCGGATGTCGGAATCGTACTCGTTGAGCAGGTTGCGGATGTCGTACACATCCTGTGCGGTGCGCACGAAGGAAGCAGCGATGAAGTCGAAGCCCTGCTGTGCGCCGAAGATGATGTCGTCGCGGTCACGCTGGCTCATATACGGCATGGACAGGTGCACGCCGGGTACATTGACGCCCTTCTTGTTCTTGATCTTGCCGTTGTTCAGCACCTTGCAGACGATGTCAGTATCATTCACGGTGACGATCTGCAGCTTGATCAGGCCGTCGTCCAGCATGATGGTGCCGCCGGGCTGCACATCCTGCGGCAGGTCCTTATAGGTAATGGAGCAGATCTCCTTGGTGCCCTCCACATCCCGGGTGGTCAGGGTGAAGGTCTGGCCTGCTTCCAGCATTTCGGTGCCGTTCTTGAAGTCCTTCAGGCGGATCTCGGGGCCCTTGGTGTCCAGCAGGGCAGCGACCGGCTTGCCCAGCTCTTCACGGATGGCCTTCAGCTTTTCAAAGCGGCCCAGATGCTCCTCGTGAGAGCCGTGGGAAAAATTAAAACGGGCAACGTTCATGCCGTTGGCGACCAGCTCGCGCAGAACGCCTTCCTGATCGGTGGACGGGCCCAGAGTGCAGATGATCTTTGTTTTTCTCATATACTTTTACTACCTCCAACTACTACTTCACATTCTCTATTTTGCGGCAGGCTGTCCACTGTCATACAGACAGCTGCGCGCGGCCAACGGGAAAAATCCCGTGCTGTGGTACAAAAGCGGAAAAATCCTGTGGTTCAAAACTTTTCCATCTATTATTATATCCGCTGGGATACAATAGGGCAAGGAAAACTTTGCGCTATGGCTGAATTTTTTAGGCGGTCAAGAAATCTTTACCACGGAATGACGTATTTACGCTCAAAAATGAAAAAACGCCCGGTCGATTCGTGAACAAAATGACGAACATTTTGGTGAAAATGACGGATATTTGCGGGAGGGCGAAAAAGCTTGCATCCGGTGCGGGATTTGCTTATAATGATAAGTAAAGATAGTATCACTTATCCGGGGCATGCTCCGGAGGAAATGGAGAAAAAACGATATGGAGAAGCGTGTTTTTCTGATCGTCCTTGACAGCTTTGGAATCGGTGCAGAGCCGGATGCCGCCGCCTTTGGCGACGAGGGCACCAACACCCTGGGCGCCATTGCAAAGCATCCCAACTTCAACTGCCCCAATCTGCGCAGGCTGGGCATGTTCAACATCGATGGCGTCACGGCAGGCGAAAAGACCGATGCACCCATCGGCTCCTTTGCCCGCCTGCAGGAGCAGAGCATGGGCAAGGATACCACCATCGGCCACTGGGAGATCGCGGGCGTTGTCAGCCCCAAGCCGTTGCCCACCTTCCCGGAGGGCTTCCCGGAGGCGCTCATCCACGAGTTTGAGGAAAAGACCGGCCACAAGGTGCTGTGCAACAAGCCCTATTCCGGTACGCAGGTGCTGAAGGATTACGGCGAGCAGGCCATGAAAGAAAACGCCCTTATCGTCTACACCAGTGCCGACAGCGTATTTCAGGTGGCTGCCAACGAAGAGCTGGTGCCGGTGCATGAGCTTTACCGCTACTGCGAGATCGCCCGCGAAATGCTCAAGGGCGAGTACGGTGTGGGCCGCGTGATCGCACGCCCCTTCCTGGGCCATACTGCCGACACCTTCTACCGCACCACCAACCGCCACGATCTGAGCCTGAAGCCGCCCCGCGCCACCATGCTGGATCTGCTGAAGGACGCGGGCAGGGATGTCATCGCCGTGGGCAAGATCTTCGATATCTTTGACGGCGAGGGCGTGACCGAGAAGATCAAGACCACCGGCAATACCAACGGCATCGCCTTCACCAAGGCACTGCAGACCCGCGACTTTGAGGGCCTTGCCTTTGTAAATCTGGTGGACTTCGATATGCTCTACGGCCATCGCCGTGATGTGGCGGGCTATGCCGCCGCTGCTACGGAGTTCGACAGGTTCGTGGCAGACTTCATCCCCGGAATGCGGGAGGGCGATCTCCTGATGGTGACGGCTGACCACGGCTGTGACCCGTCCTATACCAAGACCACCGACCACACCCGCGAGTATGTGCCGTACCTGATCTGCGGCAAGGGCGTGAAGCCCGGCGTTGACCTTGGCACCCGTCTGTGCTTTGGCACCATTGCCCAGACCATCTGCGAGTATCTGGATGTGGATGCTTCCAGTCTGGATGGCAAGAGCGTCTGGAATGAGATCAAAGCGTAATGATTTTATAAAATGAGAAAGCCGCCTGCATTGGTTCAAGATGCAGGCGGCATTTTTATGCGGTTCAGCGGCACGGCCTTTCTGGTGAAAAAGCAAAACAGGAAATGACCGCAGTCGTTTCCTGTTTTGCAAATAAAATAATATTTCCGCTATAGAGTCCGGAGCTTGCGCAGAGGAGATTTCAAATCGTCAGGCCGCGTCGTTCTGCTGAGATGCGGCATCCTGAATGGCACCCCAGATGGAGGAAGCCGCATTGTAGATGGACGATGCAGCCTGTTCCACCTCTTCCTGCGTGGGCAGGGAGATAGACGGGGCTTCGGCAGGTGTGTCCCCGCCGGTCTCACCCTCGGCGGGAGCTTCCGGCTCCGGCGTCTGGGTGTCGGCAGGCTGCTCTGCATCTGCAGGCTGGTCGGCCGGGACGGTCTCTTCCGGCACGCTCTCGGCGGGCACTTCCTCGGGAACGCTCTCGGCAGGCACCTCCGAAACAGCGGCGTTCGGGTCGGTGGTGGGGGTGAACACCTCGGTCTTTTCCGGCTTCTGGGTGGTGTCGGCAACGGTGCCCTCACCGCCCATCACGGACGCGATCATTTCCCTGGCCTTGCTTACAGAAGAATCGTCCGGCTTCATGACGTAGAGCTTCTGTCCCTTGGCAGAGTAGCACTTGGTGCTGCTGGAGCTTGTGCCGGTGACGGTATAGCTTTCAATATCCCACTCGGCAAAGTCGCTCAGCTGCATCCGCACCAGCGCACTGATCTGATCCTGTGAAAAGCTGGTCACAAAGCAGTCGGAGGCGGCATCCATGATCTTGGAAAAGCCCATCAGCAGGGCAGGGGACTTGATCTTGTTCAGCATGGCATCGATCACCTTCATCTGGTTGATGCCGCGCTGGATATCGCCGGACGCAAAGGCGTGGCGTTCGCGGGCAAAGGCCAGTGCGGACTTACCGTCCAGATGGTTCCAGCCCTCTACAAAGGTGGTGGGATCGTAGTATCCGGGGCTGCCCACCGAGGTGAACGCCTGATCGGAGTAGACATCCACGCCGCCCAGCGCATCGATGATGCTGATGAAGCCTGCAAAGTTGATGCGGATGTAATGATCCACGTTGACGCCGTACAGGTTGCCCAACGTTTCCATGCTGGTCTCCACGCCGTACAGACCGGCGTGGGTCAGCTTGTCCTTGCTGTCGGTGCCGGCAAGGTCTACGTAATAGTCGCGGGGCGTATTGACGAGGGCCACCCGCTTGGTGACAGGATTCACGGCAGCAAGGATGTTCACGTCGCTGCGGGCATTTTCCGTCAGCTCGCCGCGGGTATCCACACCGCTGAGGTAGATCACAAAGGGCTCTTTGGTGATCTTGTTGGCCTCGGCACCGGTGAGCAGGCCGGAGGTCATGCTGCCCAGAGCGGAAAGGCCCTGCTGAGCCCAGAAGCAGCCCAGCGCCATGGCGGCGCACAGGAACACCGAGAACACCCGGGCAACCTTGCCGGGAACGTTGTACTCTTGACAGCGCTTTACCAGCAGCCACAGCAGCGCCAGCAGCGCGGCCAGAATGACCAGATACAGAACCGGAAGCATCTGGGTGCGCCACAGCTGCACCAGAGACAGAACACTTAAAAGGCCTTGTAAGATCAGCAAAATATTCCCCCATTTGGAAGGTACGGCCACGGCTCCGTCCACGGGCGGATGCGCCTGCGGCGGTACCGGTGCATCGTGATGCTTGTGCGTGGGCTTCTGGGCGGAAGGACGCTTGGGCGGCGGGGTCTGCGGCGGTTCCGGAGGAGTCTCGGAAAAGAACGCCGAGCTGTCCACCTCAATGGGCGCAGTATCCTCAGAGCCTTCCTTGCGGCTGATGTGCCGCAGAGAACGGTAATCTTCGTGGGAACGATCGTTTTCATCCATCATTCAAAACCACTCCTTTTTGTCAGGAAACAGGTACAATGGTCAGCACTGCACGGGCGGGAAGGCAGGTGGCGGTCTGATCCTCGTTGGAAAGCCAGCCGAAGCCTTCACAGATGTGATCCGGGCAGGGCGAATCCACAAACCGGGCTGCACCGTCCTTGATCTGGATGTGGACGGTATAGTAACCGGTGTCCACATCATAGGTCTCATCCACGTCCAGCGGCAGGTTCATGGTGGTGTTGTTGTCGCCGTAAATCAGCTCGGCCCGCAGTCCGGAGCCGGAAGCGTGCACGCGGCGTACCACCAGCAGCACAGCGGCAATGGCCAGAATGACCACGGCAAACAGAAGATTGGTAAGCAGCTTTTTGTTTTTCATGCGTTAATCCTTGATCTGTAATTGTTCCAGCTCAGCCAGCCACAGTGCAGCACAGGCATCGCTGGGCATCCGCCAGTCGCCGCGGGGCGAAAGGGTCACGCTGCCCACCTTGGGGCCGTCGGGCAGGCAGCTGCGCTTGAACTGCTGGGCAAAGAACCGCCAGTAGAAGTTGCGCAGCCACTTGTACAGCACACTGTCCGGGTACTCCGGCCGGCCTGCGAATGCAGCCTTTGCCAGCCGGAAGATCTTGGCCGGGCCAAAGCCGAAGCGCAGCACCTGATACAGGTAGAAATCGTGCAGCTCATAGGGACCCACAAGGTCTTCGGTCTTCTGTGCGATCTCGCCGTCCTTGGCGGGCAGCAGCTCCGGGGAGACAGGGGTGTCCAGAATATCCAGCAGCACCGTGCGCAGGGCATCGGTGGCGGCAATGTCGGCTTCGTAGCGCACAAGGTGGCGTACCAGCGTTTTGGGCACACCGGCGTTGACGCCGTACATGCTCATGTGGTCGCCGTTGTAGGTGGCCCAGCCCAGCGCCAGCTCCGAAAGGTCGCCGGTGCCCACCACGAGACCGCCGGTGCGGTTGGCGGTATCCATCAGCTCCAGCGTGCGCACGCGGGCCTGTCCGTTTTCAAAGGTGACGTCCAGCACGCTCTCATCCTGACCGATGTCCGCAAAATGGCTGTGCACGGTGTTGGCGATATCGATCTCCTTAAAGGAGACCTGCAGCTCATCGCACAGGATCTCTGCATTGCTGCGGGTGCGCTTCGTGGTGCCGAAGCAGGGCATGGTCACAGCCAGCACATCCCGGGCGGGGCGGCCCAGCTGCTTCATGGCACGCACGGCCACCAGCAGCGCAAGACAGCTGTCCAACCCGCCGGAAATGCCGATGACCGCCGTTTTGGCGTGGGCGTGATCCAGTCGCTTGGCAAGGCCGTCCGCCTGCATCTTCAAAATAAGCTCACAGCGTTCAGCGCGGCGCTTGGGGTCGCCGGGCACAAAGGGCGCGGGATCGATCCAGCGGGTCAGCACGGTCTCCACCGGCTCCAGATCAAACTCCACGGTCTGGTAGCCCTCACCGGCCGGCTCAAAGCTGGTGTTGCGGGCACGCTCGGCTTCCATGCGCTGGCAGTCGATCTCGGTCTCGGCACAACCGCCGTCAAAGGGGGCGTTCTCAGAGAGGACGGTGCCGTTCTCGGCAATGAGGTCATGCCCGGCAAACACCATGTCCTGCGTGCTCTCACCGTGCCCGGCGGAAGCATAAAGGTAGCCGCACAGCAGGCGGGCAGACTGGTTGGACACCAGCGCCCGGCGGTACTCGGCCTTGCCAACGGTCTCATCGCTGGCGGAAAGGTTTGCGATCACGGTCGCACCGGCCAGCGCATGGAAGGTGGAGGGCGGCAGGGCGCTCCACAGATCTTCGCAGATCTCCACACCCAGCACAAAGCTGGGCATCTGGCGGCAGCGGAACAGCAGGGAGGTGCCAAAGGGCACCTGCTGACCGCACACCTCCGTCAGCTCCACCTCGGTGCTGCCCGGGGTGAACTGGCGCTTTTCGTAGAACTCGCCGTAGTTGGGCAGATAGGTCTTGGGCACAAGGCCCAGGATCCTGCCATGGCACAGCACGGCGGCGCAGTTGTACAGCTTGCCGTGCACCAGCAGCGGCAGGCCGACCAGAGCCACCACGTCCAGCTCCTGCGTTTCAGCCAGCAGGGCGCTCAAAGCGTCCAGCGCGCCGGTCTGCAGAGTACGCTGCAGAAACAGGTCGCCGCAGGTATAGCCGGTCAGGCAGAACTCGGGGAACACGGCCAGCTTCACGCCGCGAGCTGCGGCCTTGCGCAGAGCCTCGGTGATCTGCCGGACGTTATAGGCGCAGTCGGCCACCCGCAGTGCGGGAGAAAGGGCGGCTGCTTTCAAAAAACCATCTTTCATCGGAGGTTTTCACATCCTGTCTTTCTAAGTTGACTGCAATTTCCTGCAGTGCACATAGTATACCACAAACAGACCCAAACGGGAAGTAAAAGAACAATGACAAAAACAAAACAGCATCGCCCGCTCCCGACGGAGAAAGCGGGCAAGACAAAAAATAAAAAATCCCACACAAAAATGTGCGGGAAGCAAAGACTGAGAAATGGAAAACGAGATAGACCGTAAGCCGGGTTCTGTATTAAACGACGATCTGTCTAGACCTGCCATTGCTGACAGGTTCGTGCCGCCTTCGGGACACGCGAGCAGCGCTGTACGTCCCATATAGGCGTTGCTTCCGGTAGGGTTTACAAAGCCGCATGGTCACCCATGCGCTGGTGAGCTCTTACCTCGCCGTTTCATCCTTACCGCATTGCTGCGGCGGTTTGTTTTCTGTTGCACTTTCCCTAAGGTCACCCTCGGCTGCCGTTAGCAGTTACCGTGCTCTGTGAGGCCCGGACTTTCCTCAGAGCGGTCAAAGCCGCCCCGCCGCCGTATGTTCCACTCGTTTTCCGCTCCTCATGATACCATAAAAAAGCAGGATTTGCAAGTAGAAGCGTTTTTTGGTATAATATTCATATATTTTTTGCACAGGGGGTGGGGCGTATACAGCTGGAATTTACCGTGCCGCAGACACCGCAGACGCAGGACGGCGTGCTTGTGCGCAATTTTCTGCGCCAGTGTGCCGTCTCCACCGAGCTTGCCCGTGCAGTCAAGTTCCGGGGCAGCGGCTTCTTTGCAGAAGGGGAGCCTGTCCTTGCCAACCGCCGGGTCTACCCGGGGCAGGTGGTGTCCTTTGAGCTGCCGCCGGAGGGAGACGGCGTGGCCCCGCAGCCGGAGATCCCGGTAAAGGTGGTCTATGAGGATGCGTTTGCGGTGGTGCTGGAAAAGCCGCCTCATCTGGCCGTGCACCCCACCCTGAACTACCCCTGCGATACCCTTGCCAACGGCTATGCGGCATGGGCCGCGCAGCAGGGCATCAGCCCGGTGTTCCGCCCGGTGAACCGCATCGATAAGGACACCAGCGGCCTTGTTCTGGCTGCGAAGCACGCCTACGCTGCGCCGCTGCTGGCCCGGAATGTGGAAAAGCTCTACTATGCCGTTGTGGAGGGAGAGCTGCCGCTGGGCCCGGGCGTGATCGATGCGCCCATTGGCCGTCAGGCCGAGAGCGTTATCGGGCGGTGTGTGACCCCGGATGGCAAGCCCAGCCGTACCGAGTATACCATATTAAAGGCAGAAAACGGCCTGAGCCTTGCCGCCTGTGTGCCGGTGACCGGCCGCACGCACCAGATCCGGGTGCATTTTGCGTCCATCGGACACCCGCTGGCGGGGGATGATCTTTACGGCGGAAGCAGAGCACGCATTGGCCGTCAGGCGCTGCACTGCGCAAGGCAGAGCTTTCAGGTACCGATGTATGTCGGACAGCCGGACGGCATCCGTGTGCAGGTGCCGGTGCGTGAGCACAGCACGGTGGTCACGGTGGAAAGCCCCCTGCCGCAGGACATGAAACAGCTTTTTGGTGAAAAGTAAGTGAAAGAACCTGCCAAATTTTGTGACAATGCTTGTTTCAATGCCGACAGGGTGTATAATAAAATAAGATAACTGCGTGCGCGGAGCCGCTGGAAAGGCTGCGCACGTTTCAGACCGCCGCCGTCTTACCCCCGCACCGCTGTGTGCACTGGCGGCAAGGAAGGAGAAAGACCTTTTGATCGAAGATAAAACAAAGGAGCAGCAGCCTGCCTCACCGGCAAAGCCCAAGTGGGGACAGAAGCTGCGCTCCCTTTGGGCACAGTTGCAGTGCATGGGGCTTTTGCACCGGCATCGGCTGCGCCGTAAAACGCAGAATCGTGTAAGCAATTTCAGCAGAAAGATCGCCCAGAACGCTGCCGTTCCGGTCATTGGCGAGGCGCTGTATGCACTGGGCTACTCCACCGAGTATGTATTCGTCCGCACCGGACGCGGCCTGCGCAGCAGCTGGCTGTGGCTGTGGCACTCTGCTGCGGCATTGTTGAGGAATACGGCAGCCATCGCATTCCCGGGCGCTGCACAGATGTTCCGGGATCTGTTCGGGCCCATCTGGCTGTTTTTCCGGGGCTGCGGCTCCCTGCTGGTCCACGCCCATCGGGTGCGCAAAGAAAAAGGCTTTGCCGTGGCCTGCCGCGAAAGTGTACATTATCTGACCAGCGGCGTGCGCCGCAATATCAGGACCCTGCCGCGGATGGCCATGTATGTGCTGCCGGTGTGTGCACTGGCAGTCATGGTGACTGTGTTCAACAATACTATCCGCCAGCCCTACGCGCTGGAAGTGCAGGTGAACGGCCAGACCGTGGGCTATGTGGCCAACGAGGACGTGTTCAACTCGGCCCGCGAGGCAGTGCAGGAGCGTATCAATTACGCCGGCACCGACCATACGGAGTGGACCGTGGAACCTACCTACACCGTTACCGTGGCCCATAAGACCCTGGACGAAAACGAAATGGCAGACGCCATCCTGAAGAGCGCCAGCGACCAGATCAGCGAGGGCACAGCCCTGTACTTGGACGGCGAGCTGACCGCCGTGTGCAATGACGGCACAGCATTGCAAAGCTACCTGAGCAGCCTGCTGGAACCCTATGAAGACCCCGAAAATTCCAATATGACCGTGGGCTTCAATAAGGAAGTTACGCTGGAGAACGGTATCTACTTCAACGACAGCTTCCAGAACGAAGCGGATGTGGAGCAGCAGCTTTCCGGTGTGCAGCAGCAGGAAAAGATCTATACTGTGCAGATGGGCGATACGCTGTGGAGCATTGCCCAGAAAAACGATCTGACCTTCCGGGAGCTGTGTGAGCTGAACCCCAGCTTCAAAGGCGCACAGTTAAATGAAAACTCCAACATTCAGGCAGGGGATGAACTGATCGTCACCAAGCAGGAAGCCATGCTGGAAGTGCGCATCACCAAGGTGGAAACATGGCAGGAAGAGATCCCCTACTCCACCGAGACCACTACCTCCAACGAGTACACGGTGGGCACCAAGAAAACGGTGCAGAACGGTGTGAACGGCCTGCGCCAGATCACGGCGCAGCGTGTTTATAACACCGATGGCATCCAGCTTTCCCAGAAGATCCTGAGCACGGAAGTGGTGCAGGAGCCTGTCACCGAAAAGATCGTGAAGGGCACCAAGAAGGTGACCAACAGCACCGCCTATATCACCGGCAGCGGTCAGTTCATCTGGCCGGTGCCCGGCTACCGCTACTGCTCGCGCTGGTACGGCAGCGGCCACAAGGGCGTGGATATCTGCGCTGCAGCGGGTACGCCCATCTACGCATCGGCAGGCGGCACTGTAACCAAGGCAGGCTACAATAAGGCTGGTGCCGGCACGGGCTACGGCTACTCCGTCATCATCAGCCACGGCAGCGGCTACACCACGGTGTATGCGCACTGTCTGTCGCTGGCGGTGCACTCTGGTCAGTCGGTCAAGCAGGGCCAGCTGATCGGCTATGTGGGCAGCACCGGACGCTCCAGCGGCAACCACTGCCACTTTGAGATCCGCCGCAACGGCAGCTACATCGCGCCGCAGAATGTGTTCAACCGCAGCAAGTATAGGTAAGTTTGCAGAGGGCTTTTTCTCCGGAGAAGGCCCATCTGCTGTATTATGTAACAGAAAAGGAGAGATGATCTTATGTCTACCCCTCACATCAGTGCTGAAAAAGGCGATTTTGCAAAGACCGTCCTGATGCCGGGCGATCCTCTGCGCGCAAAATTCATTGCGGACACCTTCCTCAAGGATGTCCGTCAGGTGACCGGCGTGCGCGGGATGCTGGGTTTTACCGGCACCTACGAGGGCCGTCCCATCAGCGTGATGGGCAGCGGCATGGGCATGCCGTCCATTGGCATTTATTCCTATGAGTTGTTCAAGTTCTACGATGTAGAGAACATCGTCCGCATTGGCTCTGCCGGCAGCTATACCGACAAGGCCAGACTGTTTGACACCGTGCTGGCCGCCGGTGCTGTGAGTGAGAGCAACTATGCCCGTGTGCAGAGCGGCTTTGAAGGGGACCTCACGCTGCCCAGCCAGAGCCTGAACGACAAGCTGCGCGCATCTGCCGCAAAGCAGGGCATCCCCCTCATCGAGGGCAACATCCACTCTTCGGATGTGTTCTACCGTCAGCCCTCCGATGCGAAGCCCACCTACTGGGAAAAGCTGCGCGATGAGCGCGGATGCCTGTGCGTGGAGATGGAGAGCTTTGCTCTGTTTGCCAATGCACAGGTGCTGGGCAAGAATGCTGCCTGTCTGCTGACCATTTCCGACAGCTTTGTCTCGCCGGAGATCACCACGGCCGAGCAGCGCCAGAAGAGCTTTACCGACATGATGAAGGTAGCACTGGGCGCAGAATACTAAGCATTAAAAACGCATTTCAGCGCGGCTTGCCTGCCGGAGGGCGGGCCGCGCTGTTTTCTCCCTTTGCATAATAAAAAAGGAGTAACGGATATGACCAATCTGACTTTGGAGGAAAAGAAGGAGCTCATCCGCATGGCACTGGCTGCACGGGAAAAAGCCTATGTGCCCTATAGCGATTTTATGGTGGGTGCTGCCCTGCGTGCCAGAGACGGCCGCATTTTTACCGGCTGCAACGTGGAGAACGCTGCCTTTACCCCCACCAGCTGTGCCGAGCGCACGGCTCTGTTCAAGGCGGTGGCCGAGGGCGTGACCGAGTTCACCGACATTGCTGTGGTGGGCAGCCGCCGCGGTGAGGTGAACGAGCAGATCACTTCCCCCTGCGGGGTGTGCCGTCAGGCTTTGTTTGAATTCGGCGGGCCGGAACTGAACGTTATCATGGCAAAGACGCCGGAAGACTTTATCGAGCGCAGCATGGATGAACTGCTGCCCTTCGGTTTTGGCCCCTCCAATGTGGCGGGCAACCGTGCCGTGAAGTGACGGGATAAAAACGCAGAGGCGCACTGCAGGACAATAAAGTAACGGCAATACGTGCATTGTGCGGCAAAACACAGGGAGTGCACGGAAAATGGCCGGAACTACGGCAAATTTGTGCATAAATACTACTTTTAATAAAAACTTACAAAATTATTGTAAAGATTTTGTAATCGGAATTTGCTTGCATCTGACACGGCTTGCCGTTATACTTGAGCCAGTAAATGTGCAGTTCTGCGCATTTTATTTATTTGACGCAATTTTTATTAAAAATAAAAGGAGAGTTTGATTATGATGATTTCTCGTCGTAATTTCCTGGCTGTGGCTGGCGCCGCTGCCGCTGCCGCTGCTCTGACCGCCTGCGGTGGTTCTTCCGCTTCTTCTGCAAGCACCGCTTCTTCCGCTGCTGCTTCTACCGCTTCCTCTGCTGCTGAGGGCGGTGAGAAGATCGTCAAGGTCGCTCTGACCTGCGATACCGGCACGATCGATGATGAGAGCTTCAACCAGGCATGCTGGACTGCTGTTTCCAGCTACATGGGCGATGACTGCCAGTACTACATCCCCGATGCTGACGCTTCCGATGAGGTCCGTGAGACCAAGATCCGTCAGGCTGTCAACGACGGCGCTGATGTGATCGTCTGCGTCGGCTACCTGTACGGCGCTTCTCTGGCATGGGCTGCTGACCAGTATCCCGATGTCAAGTTCATCGCCATCGATGTGACTCAGGGCGATATCGGCACCGACGCCATCCCCGCCAACTGCTACTGCATCACCTTCAAGGAGGAGCAGGCAGGCTATCTGGCAGGCTACGCCATTGCAAAGGACGGCAAGACCAAGCTGGGCTTCCTGGGCGGCATGGCTGTTCCCGCTGTTATCCGTTACGGTTACGGCTTCGTGCAGGGCGCTGACGCCGCTGCTGCTGAGCTGGGCCAGAACATCGAGATCAACTACTTCTACGGCGGCCAGTTCTACGGCGATGCAAACATCACCTCCCGTATGGAGGGCTGGTACTCCAACGGCACTCAGGTCGTCTTTGCCTGCGGCGGCGGCATCTACACCTCCGCTGTTGAGGCTGCTCTGAAGAACAACGGCTACGTCATCGGCGTTGACGTTGACCAGAACTACATCGGTGCAAAGGGCGTTGCAGATGGCACCTACGCTTACAACCCGTTCATCACCTCCGCTATGAAGGGTCTGACCGAGGCTGTCAACACTGCTCTGGCTGATATCGAGGCCGGCAGCTGGGGCGACATCGCAGGTTCCAATGGCAACTTCGGTCTGGAGGACGGCGATTATATCGGCCTGCCCACCGATGCAGACAGCTGGAACTTCGAGTCCTTCACCACCGACGAGTACGAGGAAGTCAAGGGCAAGATCAAGAGCGGCGAGATCACTGTTGATAACAGCTCCGACGACGCTACCAAGCCCACCGTCAGCGAGTTCACCACTGTCAACTACATCCAGTAAGTTATTGTCCGGCAGGCCTGCCTGCGGACGATCGATAGGTCTTTTTAAAGCGGGGCATCCTGTAGCGGGGTGCCCCGCTTTTTCTGTCAGCTATTGGCGTAATGCGGAAAAAATGCAGCGGACTCTTCGTGAAAAAGGCACAAAAGTAATACTATTATCTGTGCTTTCTGCCAAAAAGCAAAAAAGACATGTGCAAATTGCCGCAAATCAGGTATAATGAATACTAAAGAAGTATCTGTGTCGAAACGACACGAAAGGAGAGTGAGCAGATTGGCAGAGGATTTTGTGATCGAAATGCTCCACATTACCAAGGAGTTCCCTGGAATCAAGGCAAACGACGATATCACCCTGCAGCTGCGCAAAGGCGAGGTACATGCCCTGCTGGGCGAGAACGGCGCCGGCAAAAGTACGCTGATGAGCGTGCTGTTTGGCCTGTACCAGCCGGAAGCTGGTCAGATCCGCAAAAACGGCAAGGAGGTTGCCATCCGCAACCCCAATGATGCAAATGCACTGGGCATCGGCATGGTGCACCAGCACTTCAAGCTGGTAGAATGCTTCAGCGTGCTGGACAACATCATTCTGGGCGTGGAGCCCAACAAGATGGGCTTTTTGCAGAAGGCTGAGGCACGCAAAAAGGTAATGGCCCTGAGCGAAAAGTACGGCCTGCGCGTGGACCCGGATGCACTGATCAGCGATATCTCTGTTGGTATGCAGCAGCGCGTTGAGATCCTGAAGATGCTGTACCGCGACAACGAGATCCTGATCTTCGACGAGCCCACGGCAGTGCTGACCCCGCAGGAAATCGACGAACTGATGGAGATCATGCGCGGGTTCAAGAAGGAGGGCAAGTCCATCCTGTTCATTACCCACAAGCTCAACGAGATCATGGCTGTGGCAGACCGCTGCACAGTTCTGCGCAAGGGCAAGTGCATGGGTACCGTGGACATCAAGGATACCACCAAGGAAGAGCTTTCCCGCATGATGGTGGGCCGCGATGTGCAGCTGCAGGTGGACAAAAAGCCTGCAGACCCCGGCAGGGTGGTGCTGGATGTGAAAAACGTCACCATGCACAATGCCCAGCACAAGAAGGACGCGGTTCGGGATATCTCTTTTCAGGTACACGCGGGCGAGATCGTCTGCCTTGCAGGCATCGAGGGCAACGGCCAGACCGAGTTCGTCTACGGCCTGACCGGTCTGGAAAAGATCAGCAGCGGCAAGATCATGCTGGACGGCAAGGACATCACCAATGAGACCATTCGTCAGCGCTCCAAGGACGGCATGAGCCACATCCCGGAGGACCGTCACAAGCACGGTCTGGTGCTGGACTACAGTCTGGAAAACAACATGGTGCTGCAGCGTTACTGGCAGCCGGAGTTCCAGAAGGGCGGCTTTATCCGCAGCGATAAGGTGCGCGAATACTCCGATAAGCTGATCGCGCAGTATGATGTGCGCAGCGGTCAGGGCAGCCTGACCACCGTGCGCAGCATGTCTGGCGGCAACCAGCAGAAGGCCATCATTGCCCGCGAGATCGATAAGGATCCGAAGCTCTTGGTGGCAGTCCAGCCCACCCGCGGTCTGGACGTTGGTGCGATTGAATACATCCACCGCCAGATCGTGGCCGAGCGCGATAAGGGCACGGCCGTGCTGCTGGTCAGTCTGGAGCTGGACGAGGTGATGAACCTGTCCGACCGCATCCTTGTGATGTACGAGGGCGAGGTCGTGGGCGAATTTGACCCCAAGACCACCACCGTGCAGGAGCTGGGCCTGTATATGGCAGGCGCACGCAAGCAGGGAAAGGAGAGCAAATAACACATGAACAAGAAAAAACTTTCCCACAGCAGTCTGAACAGCTCCATCACCAGTGTGCTGGCTGCTCTGCTGTGCATCCTGATCGGCCTTGTGGTCGGTTTTCTGGTGCTGCTGGCCATCAACCCGGCACACGCATGGGGCGACGGCTTTGTGCGCATCCTGAAGGGCGGCTTTCATGACGCACCCTATGGCGTCGGCAAGGAACTGGCAAATGCGGCTCCCCTTATTATGACCGGTCTGTCCGTGGCGTTTGCCTTCAAGACCGGCCTGTTCAACATCGGTGCGGCGGGCCAGTATACGCTGGGCGCTTACGGCGCTCTGTACTGCGCCATCATGCTCAAGCTGCCATGGTTCGTCTGCCTGATCGCCGCCACCATTCTGGGCGGTCTCTGGGGTGCGATCCCCGGCTTCTTCAAGGCCTACTTCAACATCAACGAGGTCATTACCTCCATCATGTTCAACTGGATCGGCCTGTATCTGGTCAATGAGCTCATTTACCAGAACGGCACCGGCCCCATGTACGATGTGCGAAACACTCGTACCATGAACCTGAGCAAGAACGCCGATTACGCCCAGTCCATCATCCCGGACTTTGGCCTGAACAAGCTGTTCCAGACTAACAGCACCACCATCGCCATCTTTCTGGCGGCAGCAGTGGCAGTTCTGATCTGGGTGGTGCTGAACAAGACCACCTTCGGCTACGAGCTCAAGGCAGTCGGCCTGAACAAGAGCGCTGCCCGCTACGCCGGCATCAACGAGAAGAAGAACATCATCCTTTCCATGGCCATTGCCGGTGCGCTGGCCGGTTTTGGTGCGGGCCTGTACTACCTTTCCAATGTGTCCCAGTGGAACCCGCTGAACTCCACCAGCCTGCCGACGATGGGCTTCAACGGCATTTCCGTTGCACTGCTGGCAAGCTCCAACCCCATCGGCACCATCTTCTCGGCCATCTTCATTTCCCATATCTCGGTGGGCGGTTCCTTCCTTTCCACCAAGTATTACCCCACTGAGATCTCGGATCTGATCAGCGGCATCATCATCTACCTGTGCGCATTCTCCATGCTGTTCCGCGGCAGGATCCACGCACTGCTGTTCAGGAATGCCGACAAGACCAATGTGAACGCAGAGCCTGCTGCTCCTGCAAAGCCTGCAACCGAAAAGGAGGGCAAGTGATATGCTGCTTCTGATCAAATATACGCTGCTGTATGGCATCGTTTTGATGCTGGTGGCACTGGGCGGTATGTTCAGTGAGCACTCCGGCATCATCAACATCGCACTGGAAGGCATCATGGTCATTGGCGGTGTGGCGGGTGTTCTCACCCTGACCATGCTGCCTGCCGGGATGCCGGTCTTCCTCGTGGTGCTGATCTCTGTTCTGGTGGCGGCACTGGCCGGTATGGTGTACAGTCTGCTGCTGGCCTTTGCCTCCATCAACCTGAAGGCGGATCAGACCATCGGCGGCACGGCCCTGAACCTGCTGGCCACGGCCATCGCGGTGGTCATTGCCAAGTATTTCAGCGATAGCGGCAGTGCAAAGCTGAACTACACCAACAAGCCCTTCCTGTTCAGCATCGGCGGGCTGGAGCTGAGCATTTTTGTGCCGCTGGGCATCATTCTGCTGATCATCAGCTATGTGGTGTTGTACAAGACCCGCTTTGGCCTGCGCCTGCGTGCCTGCGGCGAGCATCCGCAGGCAGCGGACTCTGTGGGTATCAACGTCTACAAGATGCGTTATGCCGGTGTTGTCATTTCCGGTGCACTGGGTGCGATCGGCGGCATGGCCTACATCGTGCCCCCGGTGCAGACCTGGAACTTTGAAGTGGGCGTGGCCGGCGCAGGCTTCCTGGCTATGGCTGTTATGATCTTTGGTCAGTGGAAGCCCTTCAACATCTTTGGCGCAGCAATGTTCTTTGCTGTGTTCAAGAGTCTGGCAAACATTGCAGACTCCACCTTCCTGGCACAGCTGCACTGGTCCAGCAACATCTACAACATGATGCCGTTCGTGGCGTCCATGATCATTCTTGCATTTACCTCCAAGAACAGCATGGCACCCAAGGCAGAGGGCATCCCCTACGACAAGGGATCCCGCTAAAACGACGACTCGTGATCCCAAAACAAGGGCGCAGCTGCTTTTCCGGGCGGCTGCGCCCTTTTTGACTTAAAATTGGGCAAAGTTTACAGAATGATACTTGCTTTTGTTTGGAATTTTGCTATACTATATCTTACAATGTCGTACTATTGAAAAAACGAGGAGCGTGATACGATGCGCGTTTATGATCTGATTGCAAAAAAGCGTGACGGCGGTACGCACAGCCGTGAGGAGCTGGAGCAGATCGTCAATGGCTATGTCAGCGGAGAAGTGACTGATTACCAGATGGCTGCATGGATGATGGCTGTCTATCTGCGCGGCATGACCGATGAAGAAACCGCAGAGCTGACCGATGTGATGGCTCACAGCGGTGTGATGGTGGATCTTTCGCCCATTCCGGGCATCAAGGTGGACAAGCACTCCACTGGCGGCGTGGGCGACAAGACCACACTGGTCATTGCACCGATCGTCGCAGCCTGCGGCGTGAAGATCGCCAAGATGAGCGGCCGGGGCCTTGGCCATACCGGCGGCACCATCGATAAGATGGAGAGCGTGCCCGGCACCAAAACCGCCCTCTCGCAGGAGGAGTTCTTTGCGCAGGTGAACAGGATCGGCCTGTCGGTCATTGGCCAGAGCGAGGGAATTGCCATTGCCGATAAAAAGATGTATGCCCTGCGGGATGTGACCGCAACCGTCAGCTGCATCCCGCTCATTGCGTCCAGCATCATGTCCAAAAAGCTGGCTTCCGGCTCGGATGCCATCCTGCTGGATGTGACCACCGGCACCGGAGCTTTTATGAAGACGGTAGACCAGAGCATTGAGCTGGCCAAGCTGATGGTCTCCATCGGTACCCACCATGGCCGCCGCGTTGCCGCCATGATCACTGATATGGACACCCCGCTGGGCCATAACATCGGCAACAGTCTGGAAGTCATGGAAAGCATGGATGTGCTCAAGGGCCATGGCCCCGCCGACCTGACCGAGGTCTGCCTGCAGCTGGCGACCAACATGCTGGTGCTGGCCGATAAGGGCACTCCTGCCGAGTGCCGTGCCATGGCCGAGGCGGCGATTGCCGACGGCTCTGCCTTTGCAAAGTGCAAGGAGATGTTTGCGGCGCAGGGCGGCGATACCCGCGTGCTGGACGACTACAGCCTGTTTGAGCGGCCTGCGGCAAGCTTTGAGCTGCTGGCAGAGCAGGACGGTTACATTGTGGCGAACGATGCCGAGAAAATCGGCTCTGCCAGCGTGCTGCTGGGTGCGGGCCGACAGAAAAAGGGCGACCCGCTGGACTTTGCAGCTGGCATCACCCTGCATAAAAAGCGCGGCGACTACGTAAAGAAGGGCGAGAGTCTGGCTACCTTCTACGGCGCAGCAGACAAGTTTGAGGCTGCTGCAGCCGAGTACCGCAGCGGCCTTGTGTATGGCGCCGAAAAGCCGGAGGAAGCTCCGCTGGTATATGCGCTTGTGACAAAGGACGGCGTTGAAATGTGATTAAAAAGCTTCCGGGGCCTGTGCCCCGGGGCTTTTTTGCGTCATTTTGCCATTTTTGCTGCATAATGTGGAAAACAGTGGAACTTTGGCGGGGGATATGCTATACTATGATGGATTTGTGCTGTCCCGGCAGAAGGGACGCGGAAAGAGAAAGGACTTGTTATGAAGATCATTCTGGTGGGCGGCGGCAAGGTTGGCACTGCGCTGGCGCGGCAGCTCAGTGAGGAAGACCATAATGTGACCATTGTGGACACCAACAAAGCGCGTGTGGAACATCTGACTGAAAGCTATGATGTGCTGGGTATCGTGGGCAACGGTTCCTCGATCACCACGCTGGCAGAGGCCGGCATTGAAGATGCGGATGTGTTCATTGCCGTGACCGGCTCCGATGAGCTGAATCTGCTGTGCTGCATGTTTGCCAAAAAGGCGGGCCACTGCCATGCAATCGCCCGTGTGCGTAACCCGTCCTACAGCCATGAGCTGGACTTTATCAAAAAGCAGATCGGCATTTCGGCCATCATCAATCCGGAAATGGCTGCAGCAAAGGAGATCTCCCATCTGCTGCGCTTCCCGGGCGCAAGCAAGATCGACACCTTTGCAGACGGCCGTGTGCGGCTGATCAAGTTTGCACTCACTGCAGAGCAGGGGCTGGACGGTGTGGCCATCCGCGAGATCCCCACCCGCCTGAAGAGCGATATTTTAGTGTGTGCTGTGGAGCGCAGCGGCGGCGTCATCATCCCGAACGGCAACTTTGTGCTGCAGAACGGCGATCAGGTCACCTTCCTTGCTACACAGGAAAAGGCCCACGAGTTCTTCCAGCGCATCCATCTGCCGGTGCGCCCGGTGCGCAATGCCTTCATCGTGGGCGGCGGTGCCATTGCCTTCTACCTGAGTCAGGAATTGCTGGAAAACCATGTGCGGGTGCGCATCGTGGAGCGCGACCCTGCCCGCTGCATGGAGCTGGCAGAACAGCTGCCCGGCGCACAGATCCTGAACGAGGACGGCTCCAACCGCGAATTCCTGCTGTCCGAGGGCATGGAGTCCACCGAAGCTTTTGTGGCCCTGACCAACATCGACGAAGAGAACGTGCTGCTGACCCTGTTTGCCAAAAAGCACTCCAAGGGCAAGCTGGTAACCAAAGTCAACCGTCTGGAGTTCGATGATATTCTGGCCGGTCTGGATCTGGGCAGCGTGGTCTACCCCAAGTACATGACCTGCGATTACATCGTGCAGTATGTGCGTGCACTGCAGAACGAAGCGGGCAGCAATATCAAGACGCTGTACCGCATTCTGGACGACCGCGTGGAAGCGCTGGAATTTACCGTCCACGAGGAAAGCGCTGCCACGGGTGTCCCCCTGAGCCAGCTGCACCTGAAAAAGAACCTGCTGCTGTGCTGCATCACCCGCGGCCATCAGATCCTGATCCCGCGCGGCGGCGACCAGATCCAGGTGGGCGATAACGTGATCGTGGTCACGCTGGAGCATGGCCTGCATGATCTGCGCGATATTCTGGATAAGGGCGCAGAGGGTTGACGGAGGCAGACTATGAATTATGCGATCGTTTTCCGTCTGCTGGGCTATGTGCTGATGATCGAAGGCGCGCTGCTGCTGCTGCCCGCAGCGGCCAGCGGATTCTACGGCGAATGGTTTGTGCTGGGCGTGTTTCTGATCACGGCGGCAGTCAGCGCCGCCATCGGCTACGCCCTGCGCGGCATCAAGCCCCAAAGCAAGGTGTTCTATATGCGGGAGGGCTTTGCGGCTACCTCGCTGAGCTGGATCGTCATTTCCATCGTGGGTGCCGTTCCGTTTGTGGTGACGGGCTGCATCCCGAACCCGGTGGATGCACTGTTTGAGACAGTGTCCGGCTTTACCACCACCGGTGCCAGCATCCTGCCCGGGGTAGAGGATCTGCCCAAGGGCATCCTGTTCTGGCGCAGCTTCACCCACTGGATCGGTGGCATGGGCGTTCTGGTGTTCCTGCTCTCGCTGCTGCCCCTGACCGGCGGCTCCCACGTCAACCTGATGAAGGCGGAAAGCCCTGGCCCTCAGGTGGATAAGCTGGTGCCCAAGGTGCAATCTACCGCAAAGATCCTGTACGGCATCTATTTTGCACTCACCGTGCTGGAGCTGGTATTCCTGATGCTGGGCGGCATGCCGCTGTTTGAGTCCATGCTCACGGCCTTCGGCACGGCGGGCACCGGCGGCTTCGGCTTCAAGAATGACAGCTTTACCAGCTTTTCTCCCTACATCCAGTGGGTCGTGACCATTTTCATGATCCTGTTCGGCGTCAACTTCAATGCCTACTTCCTGCTGCTGCTGCGCAAATTCAACCGCGTCATCAGCGAGGAGGTGCGCGGCTACTTTGTGGTGATCCTGGCAGCGGTGGGCCTCATCACGGCCAACATCTACAGCATCTACAACAACTTTGGCGAAGCGCTGCGTCAGGCAGCCTTTCAGGTGGGCTCCATCATCACGACCACTGGCTTTTCCAGCTGCGATTTTGACCTGTGGCCCACCCTCTCCAAAGAAATTCTGGTGGTGCTCATGTTCATTGGTGCCTGCGCAGGCAGCACCGGCGGCGGCATCAAGGTGAGCCGCCTCCTCATTCTGGGCAAGACCTTGGGCAAGGAGCTCAAGCAGGCGCTGCACCCGCAGGTGGTGGCCCCCGTCCGCATGGACGGCAAGCTGCTCAACCATGAGACCATCCGCACCACCAATGTGTTTATGGGCGCGTATTTCTTCATCTTCGTGGTATCCTTCCTGCTCATCAGTCTGGATGGCTTTGATATGGTGACGAACTTCACAGCCATTGCAGCTACCTTGAACAACATCGGCCCGGGCCTTGCGCAGGTGGGCCCCATGATGAACTTTGGCAGCTTTACGAACCCTGCAAAGCTGGTGATGATCTTCGACATGCTGGCCGGCCGTCTGGAGATTTTCCCGATGCTGGTGCTGTTCCTGCCGGATACGTGGCGCAGATTCTAAAAAGCGATAACAAAAAGCCATCTGTGATCCTCTGCTCGTATTGAGCATTCGGAAAGATACAGATGGCTTTTTTGCGCGTAACGGTAAACCACACAAGACCTTCCCTTTTCGGGGAAGACGGATCTGCGAAGCAAAGACGGAAAGGCATTTATACTTCTACTTTTTCCTGTGACCGGTACTGCAGGGCTTCCAGCACGCAGTCCTCATCCAGCAGCTGTTTGCCTGCCAGATCGGCCACCGTGCGGGCCACCCGAAGGATGCGGTCATGGGCGCGGGCGGAAAGGCCCAAAGCGTCGTAGGAGGCACGCAGCAGCCGCTCGGCGGCGGGGGTCATGCGGCAGACGCGCCGCACCTGCCCGGCGGTGAGCTGGGCGTTGCAGAGCACGCCCTCAAAACCCGGGGCGGCATAGCGCTTTGCCTGAATGGCCCGGGCGGCAAGCACCTGTTTGCGCAGATCGGCGCTGCTCTCGGAGGGAGCCGATGTGTGCAGCTCGTCAAAGGCGATGGGGTCCATCTCTACGCACAGGTCGATGCGGTCCAGCAGCGGGCCGGACACCCGGCTGCGGTACTGCCGCACGGCACTGGGTGAGCAGGTGCACTGCCGGGTGGGGTGTCCGTAGTAGCCGCATTTGCAGGGGTTCATGGCTGCTACCAGCTGGAAATGGCTGGGATAGGTGGCGCTGCCTGCCGCGCGGCTGACCGTGATCTGACCATCCTCCAAAGGCTGGCGCAGGACTTCCAGACTCTCGCGGGAAAACTCCGGGAGCTCGTCCAGAAACAGCACGCCGCAGTTAGCAAGGCTGCACTCGCCGGGCCGGAACTGCGCACCGCCGCCAGCCAGCGCTGCGGCACTGGCTGAGTGGTGCGGGCTGCGGAAGGGGCGTACAGAGACGAGCCCATGTCCCTGCGGCAGCTGGCCCGCAATGGAGTAGATCTTGGTGGTCTCCACGGCTTCCTCCCGGGTGAGCGGCGGCAGGATGCCGGGCAGGCGCTTTGCCAGCATGGATTTGCCAGTGCCGGGTGCGCCGATCAGCAAAACGTTGTGTCCGCCGGAAGCGGCAATGACCATGGCCCGCCGCGCCAGAGACTGGCCCAGTACGTCCGCAAAATCCGGTACCTGTGCCCAAGCTTCTGCCGGATCAAAGGGGACAGCAGCGGCAGGGGACAGGGACGAGATTCCCTTCAGCGCATCCACTACCTCACGGGCTGTGTGGGCGGGGTAGACCGCCATTCCATCGGCGCAGGCCTCGGCAGCTTCCGCGGCGTTCTCGGCGGGGACATACAGAGCACGGATGCCGCTTTCGGCAGCGGCCAGAGCCATGGGCAGAACGCCGGATACTGGCCGCAGGGTGCCGTCCAACGCCAGCTCGCCCAGAAAGGCAGAATCTGTCGGGACGGCCTCCAGCTGGCCGCTGGAAATAAGAAGCGCAAGCAGCAGGGGCAGATCATACACCGGGCCGGTCTTGCGGACATCGGCCGGGGCCAGATTGATGGTGATGCGCCGGTCCGGGAACTTGAACCCCAGATTCTTGATGGCGGCACGCACGCGGTCTGCACTTTCGCGCACAGCGGAATCCGGCAGACCTACGATGGAAAATGCGGGCAGACCGCCGGAAACATCGGCTTCTACCGCTACGGCAAAGCCGTTCAGGCCCTTCAGACCAAAGCTTCGGGTGACAGAATACATGGTGCTCTCCCTCGCTCCAATGAGTGACAAAACGGAAAAGAATTGGCAAAAGTGGAAAATAATGGACAAAAATGCCAAACTTCGACACAAAAATATGTCTGGATTCATTATAGTAAAGGGCAGGAAAGATGTCAATGCGATAGAGAGGAGAGAATTTTTCCATGATGAACAAAGAATACTGCCGCTATATCCATACATATTCGGAGCTGGAGGGGCTGCAGCATGCCCACAGCCTTGTCTATTGCGGAGCTTTGTCCGCACAGGGCGTGGTGATGGAGCTGCGGCACGAGCAGGATGGCCGGGTGCGCTGCAGTGCGGTGCGTCTGCCCGAGGGCAGCTTTGCCCGGGCCATGCAGCTGCTGCGCTACCTGTGCGAAAACAGCGTGGGTCTGGAGCAGTGGCTGGAGGTGCTGACGGATGTGGGCCAGAGCTATGAGCTGCTGGAAAATGCAGGCACAGCCGGGATGATCCCGGACTTTGCAGGCGATAATTTGGATTTTTGTGCCTTATGCCGGTTTTAAGCAGCAAATCTTGTTGCAGATTACGCAATTGACACATGGACGCAGAGAGTTTATATTATAAGTAGGTTTTGTTAAACCTGTTTCTTTTTGCGGAAAAATTTACAAAAGGTAAGGTGTGCAAGATGTATTTGGATGAATATAAGCGCTGGATGGCTGCCGATCTGGAAGATGCAGATCTGAAGCCGGAACTGGCCAAGATCGAGGGAAATGACGAAGAGATCAAGGACCGCTTTGCGGTGGCTCTGAAGTTTGGCACGGCTGGTCTGCGCGGCGTTCTGGGCGCTGGCACCAACCGTATGAATATTTATGTCGTCCGTCAGGCTACGCAGGGTCTGGCAAACTGGGTCAAGACTCAGGGTGGCACCCAGACCGTGGCCATCAGCTACGACAGCCGCCTGAAGAGCGATGTTTTTGCCAAGACTGCCGCAGGCGTTCTGGCTGCAAACGGCATCAAGGTGCGCATTTATGATGCCCTGATGCCCGTGCCTGCCCTGAGCTTTGCTACCCGTTACTACCAGTGCAACGCCGGTATCATGGTCACGGCATCCCACAACCCGGCCAAGTACAACGGCTATAAGGCCTACGGCCCGGACGGCTGCCAGATGACTGATGACGCTGCTGCCATCGTCTACGATGAGATCCAGAAGACCGACGTGCTCACCGGTGCAAAGTACATTTCCTTTGCTGAGGGCGTGGAGCAGGGTCTGATCCGCTTTGTGGGCGATGACTGCAAAAAGGCTCTGTACGACGCCATTGAGGCTCGTCAGGTGCGCCCGGGACTGTGCAAGACTGCCGGCCTGAAGCTGGTGTACAGCCCGCTGAACGGCTCCGGTCTGGTGCCGGTCACCCATGTGCTGAACGATATGGGCATCACCGACATCACCATCGTGCCCGAGCAGGAGTATCCCAACGGCTACTTTACCACCTGCTCCTACCCCAACCCCGAGATCTTTGAGGCTCTGAAGCTGGGTCTGGATCTGGCCACCAAGACCGGTGCAGACCTGATGCTGGCCACCGACCCCGATGCGGACCGTGTGGGCATCGCCATGAAGTGCCCGGATGGCAGCTATGAGCTGGTATCCGGCAACGAAATGGGCGCTCTGCTGCTGGACTACATCTGCGCAGGCCGCATTGAAAAGGGCACCATGCCCAAGGATCCGGTGGCAGTCAAGTCCATCGTGTCCACTCCGCTGGCCGACGCCATTGCCGCACATTACGGCGTGGAGATGCGCAGCGTGCTGACCGGCTTCAAGTGGATCGGCGACCAGATCGCAAATCTGGAAGCTGCAGGTGAGGTGGACCGCTTCATCTTCGGCTTTGAGGAAAGCTACGGCTATCTGGCCGGCCCCTATGTGCGCGATAAGGATGCTGTCATCGGCTCCATGCTGATCTGCGAAATGGCTGCTTACTACCGCAGCATCGGTTCCTCCATCAAGCAGCGTCTGGAAGAGATCTATAAGCAGTATGGCCGCTACCTGAACAAGGTGGACAGCTTTGAGTTCCCCGGCCTGACCGGCATGGAGAAGATGGCTTCCATCATGCAGAAGCTGCGCGATGAACCGCCCGCTGAGCTGGCCGGTCATAAGGTGGTCAAGGTGACGGACTACAAGAAGCCCGAGGAGACCGGCCTGCCTGCAGCAAACGTGCTGATCTACAGTCTGGAAAACGGCGCTACCGTTGTGGTGCGTCCCTCCGGCACCGAGCCGAAGATCAAGACCTACTTCACCACGCTGGGTAAGGATCTGGCAGAAGCACAGGCACAGAAAGATGCTCTGGCTGCTGCCATTGAGCCGATGCTGAAGTAAACTTCATCAAGAACAAGTTTGTGCCCCTCTGCCCTGTGCAGAGGGGCATTTTTGCTGCAGATTATCGGTTGCAGTTTGAGAAGTTATACGCTATAATAAAATATGGCTTATTATAGGGATCGGGCAGGTGAAGAGATTGGAAAAGAAAGTATCGGCGGTATTGGTGGCGGCAGGCTCCTCCACGCGCATGGGTTTTGATAAGCTCAGCTTTGATCTGGGCGGGGAGACGGTGCTGCATCGCAGCATCCGCGCATTTGCGCAGTGTCCGCTGGTGGACGAAATCATTCTGGTGGCAGGCAGCAACCGTGCCTTTGCCCAGCAGCAGGCCGCAGACTGCGCAAAGCCTGTATGCGTTGTGGCGGGCGGTGCCACCCGCGCAGAGAGCGCGAAAAACGGTGTGCTGGCAGCTTCCGGTGCGCTTGTGGCTGTGCACGATGCGGCCCGGCCTTTCGTCAGCCAGCAGGTCATCACTGCTGCGCTGGAAGCTGCAGCCCGGTGCGGTGCCGCAGCGCCTGCCGTGCCGGTGAAGGATACCATCAAGGCGGCAGTGCGGGGCAGCGGCAAGACGGTGCCGGAAAGCTGCTTTGTACATGCCACCCCGGACCGCAGCACCCTGTATGCGGTGCAGACGCCGCAGTGCTTTGACCGCGCAGCCTATCTGGCAGCGCTGGAAGAGCTGGACGCCGAAAAAGCCCGCCTTGTCACGGACGACTGCAGCCTGTTCGAGCTGACCGGGCGCCCCGTGCAGCTGACGCAGGGCGATTACGCGAATCTGAAGATCACCACCCGCGAGGACCTGCCCCGCCCGGAACAGAAAGAGGAACATAAAATGCGCATTGGACATGGTTATGACGTGCACCGCCTGGTGGAAGGCCGCAAGCTGATCCTGGGCGGCGTGGAAGTGCCCTTTGAAAAGGGCCTGCTGGGCCACTCGGACGCCGATGTGCTGGCCCATGCTGTGATGGATGCGGTGCTGGGCGCGGCGGCGCTGGGCGATATCGGCCAGCATTTCCCGGACAATGACCCTGCCTACTCCGGCGCAGACAGCCTGAAGCTGGCCCGCCGTGTGGCTGAAATTTTAAAGGAGCATGGCTTCCGCATTGAAAATATCGACGCAACGCTGCTGTGTCAGCGGCCCAAGCTGGCACCGCACATCCCGGCCATGCGCCGGAATCTGGCCGACGCCTTCGGCCTGCCGGTGGACGCTGTGAGCGTGAAGGCTACCACCGAGGAACATCTGGGCTTTACCGGCGAGGGGCTGGGCATTGCCGCCCATGCCGTTGCCCTGATCGAAACACTGTAAACGGGAGCGTGTACCAATGACTCTGAACGCGATCATTGCAAATTTCCAGACCTTCAAGCTGGTCGATCTGCTGGATATCATCATCATTTCCTTCCTGATCTACCAGCTGCTGGGCATTGTCAACCGCACCCGTGCCGGCCAGCTGTTCAAGGGTGCGCTGCTGGTGATGGCAGTCTATCTGGTGGCGGAAACGCTGAACATGCGTACCGTCACATGGCTGCTGAACTCACTGCTGCAGGTGGGCCTGCTGACGCTGGTGGTGCTGTTCCAGCCGGAGATCCGCCGTGCGCTGGAGCGCATGGGCCAGACCGACCAGTGGGCTGCCAAGCTGTTCAATGTCAAAGGCCGCTACAACGACCCCAGCCTCAAGGGCGCATGGCGCAGTGCCATCATTGCCATCTGCGACGCCGCCGAGCGCTTTTCGGAGACCAAGACCGGTGCGCTGATCGTGCTGGAACGCCACACGAACCTTTCGGAGATCGTGCGCACCGGCACGCCGGTGAACAGCGCCGTCAATCTGGAGGTGCTGGGCACCATCTTCTATGAGGGCACGCCTCTGCACGACGGTGCCGCCATCATTGAGAACGGCCGCATCAAAGCGGCGGGCTGTGTGCTGCCGCTTTCCAACAATCTGGATCTCGGCAAGGATATGGGCACCCGTCACCGTGCCTGCCTTGGCATTGCCGAAAATTCCGACGCCATCGCTATCGTGGTCAGCGAGGAGACCGGTATCATCTCCATGGCGAAAAACGGTGTGCTGATCCGCCACTTTGACCGCCAGACCCTGTATACCCGTCTGGTGGACGAAATGATCCCCAAGGAGACCGCTGCCGAAAAGACGACGGTCAGCGGCTGGCGCGGTCAGCTGGACCGTCTGTGGAAATGGGTCAGCCAGAAGGAGGACGATGCGCAATGAACAACGAACCCAACAAGAAAAACGGCGCAAAGCCGGCGGTCGCCCATAAGAAAAACATTCTGGATGACCGCCGCATCCGGCTGGCACTTTCGGTGCTGGGTGCTATTGTTGCATGGATGGTGGTCACGATCATCGTCCAGCCAGGCACCACCAACACCATTTACAATGTGCCGGTGGATTATACCTACGATTCCGCAGCTTACACTTCCCGGGGCCTGAGCATCGTCAGCGCCGAGGACAAGACCGTGAACCTGAAGATCTCCGGTGACGGCTACACCATCGGCGGCCTGACCGCTTCCGATTTTGTGGTCTACCCGGATTTTTCCAGCGTGCGCGACAGCGGCGAAAAGACTCTGCGCCTGCTGGTGCGCGGTGCCAACGGCCTGCTGAACGGTGTCACTGTGACCATGGAAGGCAATGATAACACGGTGGACGTGGTGTTCGACGTGGTGGAGGAAAAGACCCTGCCCGTTACCGTTACCACCAACTACCTGACCATTGCGGATGGCTATATCCTCTACAGCACCGATGTTTCCAAGGAGAACATCACCCTTTCCGGCCCCAGCAGTGAGCTGGACAGGGCCGTTACCTGTACCGCAGAGGTGACCTACAGCGGGGAGCTGACCGAGTCAGTCACGCTGAGCACGCCGCTGCGCTTCTACACCTCCGGCGGCAGGGAGGTCAAGTTTGAGTACACGGAGCTGGAAGAAAACAGTGTGGACGTCACCCTGCAGGTGTACAAGATGGCCACCCTGCCGGTGAATGTGAATTTCATCAATGCACCGCGCGATTTTGATGATTCGGTGCTGGTATATGCGCTCAGCCGCAAGCAGCTCAAGGTGGCCGGCCCGGAGGCTAAGATCGATATGCTGTCCACATTGCCCATTGGAAGCATCGACCTTTCCACCTTTACGCTGAACAAGAGCTACGAGCTGCCTATCGACCTGCCCACGGACATCTATCTGCTGGATAACATCTCCACCATCACAGTCAGCTTTGACTGCTCTGCTCTGGAGACCAAGACCATGAACCTGCCCAACACCTGTGTGCAGGTGGTCAACCTGCCGCCTACCTATCAGCTGACGGTGCAGACCGAACGCTTGATGAACGTGACTCTCTGCGGGCCCAAGGCCGCCATGGCGTCTCTGACCCCGGAGCAGGTGGTCATTGAGATCGATGCAGAGGATTTCTCGGTGGCAACGGGCGAGCAGAACATCGCCTGCCGCCTGTATGTGCCCTCCAATGGCAAGATCTTTGCGCTGGGCAGCTATGTGCTGCAGTGTCGCATCGACAGCAACTGAAAAAAGGAACACACGATACTATGATTCTGGTTCGCAACATCCGTCTGCCGCTCTCTGCCGGAGAGCCGCAGGCATTTGAAAAAGCCCTGCACGCTGCCCGCATCCCGCGCGGAAAGGTGCAGCATCTGGGCGTGGCAAAGCTCTCGGTGGATGCCCGCCATGGCCAGCCCAAGCTGGTGTACACGGTGGCCGTCACCCTGAAAGAGCCTGCCGAAGAAGCAGCGTTTGCTGCCCGCTGCGGCGATGCATCCCTGCAGAAAAAGGTGGATCTTTCGGTGCAGAATGGCACGCTTCCGCTGGCGCACCGGCCTGTGGTGTGCGGCCTTGGCCCGGCGGGCCTGTTCGCGGCGCTGCTGCTGGCCCGGCAGGGCTACCGGCCCATTGTGCTGGAGCGCGGCCCGGCGCTGGACGAGCGCGTAAAGGCGGTGGAGCACTTCTCTGCCACCGGCGAGCTGGATGTGAATGCGAACATTCAATTTGGCGAGGGTGGTGCCGGTACTTTTTCGGACGGCAAGCTGACCACCCGCATCGGCGATGAGCTGTGCGGTTTTGTCACCGAGGTGTTCCTGCAGCACGGTGCGCCGGAGGAGATCGCCTGGAAGCAGAAGCCCCATGTGGGCACCGACCTGCTGCGTGGCGTCATCACCTCCATCCGCAGAGAGATCGAAGCTCTGGGCGGTGAGGTGTATTTCAACACGGCCCTGACCGGCTTTGAACAGAAAAATGGCGCGCTCACCGGTATTTTTACCACCAGCGGTACCTTTGCCTGCGAAGCGCTGGTGTTTGCAGTGGGCCACTCGGCCCGGGACACCTTCGGGATGCTGATGGATGGCGGCTTTGTGCTGGAGTGCAAGCCCTTCAGCGTGGGATTCCGCGCCGAACACCTACAGAGCGAGATCGAAAAAAGCCTGTATCACGAAGCTGCCGGGCACCCGGCCCTGCCGCGGGGCGAGTACCAGCTTTCCCAGCATGTGGGGGAGCGGTGTGTGTACACCTTCTGCATGTGCCCCGGCGGGCAGGTGGTGGCATCGGCCAGCGAGAAAGGCTGCGTTGTCACCAATGGCATGAGCTACCACGCACGCAGCGGCAAAAATGCCAATGCGGCTGTGGTGGTGAGCGTGGGCGGCAAAGATTTTGGGGACGACCCGCGCCGGGCCATCGCATTCCAGCGGGAGCTGGAAGCCAGAGCCTACGCCGCCGGGCGCAGCGCAGGAGAGTATGCTGCCCCGGCTGAAAATATCCAGAGCTTTCTGGAAGGGCACGGTCAGCTGAACATCGGCCGTGTGCAGCCTACCTACGACCGCGGCGTGACAGCCGCGGATCTGGGTGCACTGCTGCCCGGGGAGCTGGCCGATACGCTGCGGGCAGGCCTACGTGCCTACGAGCGCAAAATTGCAGGCTACACCGCACCGGAGGCCATCCTGACCGGTCTTGAGACCCGCACCAGCAGCCCGGTGCGGCTGAAACGGGAAGATAATTTTGAGTGCTCTCAGCTGGCGGGCCTGTATCCATGCGGCGAGGGTGCCGGATATGCGGGCGGCATCATGAGCGCCGCCGTGGATGGCCTGCGGGTGGCCCGCGCCATCATCAGCCGGTATGCACCGGCAGAAGGGTGAGAAAATTTTGATGAACGATCGTGAAAACGATACAAAAAAACAGACCGATGGCCGTCAGGTGCAGCAGGAGCTGGAATCCCAGCTGCGCGCCTTTGGCGATACCATGTCCGATGCGTTTGCCCATGGCTTTGAGGGCAGAGGCGAGGACATTGGCGACCGCGCCTATGGCGTGGGCCGTGCTGCGGTGGATGCCGCGAACTATGGCATCAACGAGGCGGCAAAGGCTTTCCGCAGCCGCCGGAATGCGCACAGCGGCGCACCGGAACAAAAGGAACAGGGCCTGAACGAAGAGTACCGCGCCCCGCAGGCCGCCGGAATGCCCGGCTGGTTCCGGCAGATGTTCGGCAAGGCAGAGATGACCCCGGCAGACGAGATCCGCGCCAGCGCCAAAAAACGGCACAGCGCTGGCTGCGCATTGCTGGCAGTCGGCATTACGTTTACGGTGATCTTTGGCATCACGGCAGTCTCCTGTCTGGGTGCGGCGGGCCTGTTTACGCCCAATACGGCTGTTCTGCAGGCCATTCTGCAGGACAGCTTTATGGCAGAAAATGCTGCAGCCATGGGCAGCTTTGCACTGGGGGCGGTGCGCATCACCGGCTGGTGCTTTGCGGCTGTCACGGCCGTGTTCGTGTGGATGATCACTGCCGGTGCGTCCCGCCTGAAGGCCAGCAAGACGCTGCTCCGTCTGGCCGAGGCGGCGGAAGGCTTTGACTGCAAAAAGGGCCTGCCGCTGGAAGCCGTGGACGAGAAAAAGACCCGGGCCCTCAAGTGGGTGCGCAGATTCATCCGCAATGGCTGGCTGAGCGCATGGGTGGACGAAAAAACGGAAAAACTCTATCTGACGGCGGAAGATTACCGCGCCGCGCAGGAGGCCGCAGCGGCCCCCAGAGAGCCGCAGCCGGAACCGGTAAAGGAAAAAACAGACGATGTGCCGCTCAATCTGGAAACGGCCCGCCGCTTTGCCGTCGTGTTGCAGCAGGAAAAACAGCTGATGCAGGATGCGCAGGGCCGCGAAGAGCTGGACCATATGCAGACCACCACCACCGCCATCTGTGACTGGCTGGAGGCACACCCGGAAAGCCTGCCCAAGGCCCGCCGCTTTGCGGAATACTATATCCCCACCACCCTCAAGCTGCTGCACACCTACAACGACGTGCAGGGCCAGCAGGGCGAAAACGCCGAGACCATCCGCCGCGATATCGCGGGCATCCTTCACACGCTGAATCAGGCGTACGACACCCTGTATGATACGCTGCTCTCGGATGTTGCCATGGATGTCTCCTCGGAGATCGCCGCATTGCAGGGTATGCTGGCCAGCGATGGGCTGACGGGAGGGGATTTTCAATGACCTACCGTGCATGGGAGCTGAAAAACCTTGACCGCGCTGCCCTGCGGGAACTGACCGCAGCCATTGCGGAGCAGGCAGCTGAAGAACTGGAATACAATGCGCAGGAGGGGGAACCCTGGAGCGAACAGAAATACAAGGCCGTGCTTGCTGCCCAGCAGAAGGAAAACGCCCTGCTGGCGGGCGTTCTGACGGCCCGCGGCGTCACCGACCCCACCGACGCGCTGACCCTGCTGGCCGGTGAGGAAGAGCTGAGCGACCCGTTTTTGCTGACCGATATGCAGAAGGCCTGTGAGCGCATCTGGCGGGCCATCGATGACGGGGAAACCATCGTGGTGTTCGGCGATTACGATGTGGACGGCGTGACCGCTACGGCCCTTTTGTACCAGCATCTCAAGGGCATGGGAGCGACCGTCAAGTGTATGCTGCCCAGCCGCGAGGGCGATGGTTACGGCCTTTCCAAAAACGCGATCCGCTCCATCCACGACAAGGGCTGTCAGCTGATCGTGACCGTGGACAATGGCATTTCTGCCGTGGACGAAGCGGATTACGCTGCAGAATTGGGCATCGACCTGATCATCACCGACCACCATCTGCCGCCGGATACATTGCCGAAGGCGGCTGCTGTGGTGGACCCCCGCCGCAGGGATGATACCAGCCCTTTCAAGGGCCTGTGCGGTGCGGGCGTGGCCTTTAAGCTGTGCGCCGCGCTGGACGGCTGCCCGCCGGAGGAAATGCTGGACTACTGCGGCGACCTTGCCGCTGTGGGTACGGTGGCGGATGTGATGCCGCTGACCGGCGAGAACCGCACACTGGTAAGATCCGGCCTGCACCAGCTGCAAAACACCGACCGTCCCGGGCTGGAAGCCCTGCTGGAAGAGGTGGGCCTTACGGGTAAACCCGTCACGGCGGAGAATGTCAGCTATGCCATTGCGCCGCGCATCAACGCGGCGGGCCGCATGGACAGCGCCGTGACCGCCCTGCAGCTGGTGCTCTGCGAGGATCCCGACCGTGCCGAGGAGCTGGCCCGCAAACTGAACGAGATCAACGCCCGGCGTCAGGAGATCGAGCTGCAGATTTTCAATGCGGCGCAGGAGCTTCTGGAACAGGAGCCGGAACGGCTGGAAGACCGCGTGATGCTGCTGTGGGGCCGCGACTGGCACCCCGGCGTCATTGGCATCGTGGCCTCCCGGCTGGTGGAGCGCACCGGCCGGCCGGTGATCGTGGTGACGGTGGACGAGCATGGCGAGTGCAAAGGCAGCGGCCGCAGTGTGCAGGGATTCAACCTCCACGACTGCATCGGCTCCTGCGCAGACCTGCTCATCCGCTACGGAGGCCACGCCATGGCGGCGGGCCTTTCGGTGCGGGAAGAAAACCTGCCTGCCTTGCGCCGCCGCCTGAACGAGTGGGCCGCGCGGGAATGCCCGGTGCTGCATGCGACCCCGCTGGAATGTGACCTGTCCATTCATCTGGACCGGGTCACGGTGGAGAGCGTGCGCAGGCTGGATCAGCTGGCACCCTATGGCGCCGAAAATCCCACCCCGGTGTTCCTTTTGCAGAATGCCGTGGTGGACGGGGTGTATCCGGTGTCGGATGGCAGGCACAGCCGCCTGCGCCTGCGGCAGGGCAACGCCAGCGTGTATGCGGTGTGGTTCGGCATGCACCCGGAGCAGCTGCCCTACACCACGGGAGACGTGGTGGATGCAGCGCTGAATCTTTCGGTCTACGATTCGCCCCGGGGCGCACAGCTTTCGGGCCGCATCCTGGATCTGCACCCGGCAGGCCTTGGCAGCAAACTTGCGGAACAGGCCGCACTGGTGGCGGCGCTGCGCCGGGGCACGCCGCTGACGGCAGAACAAAAAGCACTGATCACGCCCGACCGCAGCCACATGATCACGGTATATCGTGAGCTGCAGGCGCGCCGCTGGCATGCAGAGGATCTGCAGCCGCTGTGTGCGAAGCTGGGCGAGGAAAATACAGGCAAAACACTGGTGGCAGTGACGGCTCTGGAACAGGTGGGCCTGATCGCCGCTGTGGAAAAGGGTGGGGCAAAATATCTGGAGCTTGTGCCTGCGCAGGGCAAAAAGAACCTTGCAGATGCCCCGGTCCTGAAATGTTTGGAGGGAATGTAAAATGCCAGAGGGAAAGAAAGCTGCGGTCCCGGCACCCAAGCCGGTGCGGGACGAAGATCTCTACTCCGCAAAGACCCACCTGCATCAGCCGATGCCAGTGCAGGAAACGGCCACCGTTTCAGCCACGGCCCAGCTGGCTGATGCACCGGAAGGCGCTCTGCCTTCGGAGGTGCGGCCGGAGATCGTTACCTGGGAAAAGCTGTGCGAGGCCATCAGGGCAAGCGGCCGCTCCTATAACATGGAAATGATCGAAAAGGCCTACGACCTTGCTAACACTGCCCACAGGGGGGTATGCCGCCGCAGCGGCGAGCCCTATATCTGCCATCCGCTGGCCGTGGCCCGGCTGGTGCTGGATCTGGGCATGGATACCGAAAGCATTGCCGCCGCCCTGCTGCACGATGTGGTAGAGGACACCCCCACCACGCTGGCAGACCTGACCGACGCCTTTGGCGAGGAAGTGGCCCTGCTGGTGGACGGCGTGACCAAGCTGACCAAGATCCAGTTCTCCAACATCGAAGAGCTGCAGGCTGAAAACCTGCGCAAGATGCTGCTGGCCATGAGCCGCGATGTGCGGGTCATGATCATCAAGCTGTGCGACCGGCTGCACAACATGCGCACCGGCGATGCATGGCCGGAGCAGAAGCGCCGCGACAAAGCCCGCGAGACCATGGAGGTGTATGCCCCCATCGCCAACCGTCTGGGCATCCTGAACGTGAAGGAAGAGCTGGAGGACCGCAGTCTGCATTACCTCGACCCGGTGGGGTATGAGGAGATCAGCCGGATGCTCAGCGAGCGTGCCGGTGAGGAATTTCTTGCCAGAGTGTCCGGAGTCATTGAGCAGCGTCTGGTGGAAAGCGGCATCGAGGGTGCCACCATCAAACGCCGTGTCAAGAGCATCTACGGCATCTACCGCAAGACCATCATGCAGAACAAGTCCTTCGACGAGATCTATGATATCTATGCGGTGCGGGTCATTCTGGATACGCTGGCCGAGTGCTACAGCACGCTGGGCCTCATCCACGATATGTACCACCCGCTGCCCAACCGTTTCAAGGACTATATCTCCACCCCCAAGCCCAACGGCTACCAGAGCCTGCACACCACCGTCATCGGCCACGAGGGCATCCCCTTTGAGGTGCAGATCCGCACCCGCAAGATGGACGAACAAGCCGAGTACGGTGTTGCCGCCCACTGGAAGTACAAAGAGGGACTGGACGGTCACGACAAGCTGGACGAACGTCTGGCGTGGGTGAGCCAGCTGCTGGAAAACCAGCGCGTCAGCGAGGATTCCGGCAACCTTCTCCACGACCTCAAGAGCGACCTTCTGCCGGAAGAGGTGTTTGCCTTTACCCCCAAGGGCGATGTCATCAACCTGCCCACCGGTGCCACCTGCATCGATTTTGCCTATGCCATCCATTCGGCGGTGGGCAACCGCATGGTGGGCTGCAAGGTGAACAACCGCATGGTGCCCATCGACCACATCGTTTCCACAGGTGAGATCATCGAGGTCATCCTTGGCCCGGCAGACAAGGGCCCCAGCCGCGACTGGCTCAAGATCGTGCGCACCAGCGAGGCCAAAAGCAAGATCCGCAACTGGTTCAAGAAGATGCGCCGCGAGGAAAACATCACGCAGGGACGCGATGCACTGGCCCGTGAGCTGCGCCGCGAAATGATCATCATTCCGGACGACCAGCTGGATGATTTCATCAACAGCTGCTCCCGCCGTCTGCGCCAGAACAACGCCGAGGAGCTGTATGCAGCCATCGGCTACGGCGGCATGACCATTGCGAACTGCCTGCCCAAGATCAAGGAAGAGTGGCAGAAGCTGAAGGCGGCCGAGGATAAAAACGAGGAAGACCTGCCCAAGGTGGATCTGAGCCGTGTGCATGCCACCGACGGCGTGGTGGTGGAAGGCTTCGACAACACGCCCATCAAGTTTGCCAAGTGCTGCAGCCCGCTGCCGGGTGACCCCATCGTAGGCTTCATCACCCGCGGCTTTGGCGTGTCCATCCACAAGCAGAGCTGTGCCAATGCCATTTCCAGCATGAAGGACCCCACCAACGCCCCCCGCTGGGTCAAGGCCTACTGGGCCGACAGCGTTAAGGACAGCTATAAGGCTGGCATCGAGATCATCGCGCTGAACCGCAACGAGCTGCTGCAGGATGTGCTGGCTGCGCTGGCAGACATCCGGGTGCCCATCTATGCGGTGAACGCCCGTCAGGTGGAAAACGGCTGTGCGATGGTCAGCCTGACCATCGGCATCAACAATACCGAGCACCTCAACCGCGTGGTCGCAAGACTTTCCAAGGTGAAGGACGTGCTCAAGGTGACAAGGAGCTAAAACATGCGTGCAGTCATTCAGGCAGTCTCTTCCGCCAGTGTGCGGGTGAACGGCGGTGAGCCCCGCGCCATCGGCCCGGGACTTGTGATCCTGCTGGGGGTCAAGGATACCGACAGCCTTGACATCGTGCCAAAGCTTGCCGATAAATGTGCGGGGCTGCGCATCTTTCCGGATGCCGAGGGCAAGCTGAACCTCAGTGCCCGGGATCTTGGCTATTCCGCGCTGGTGGTGAGCCAGTTCACTCTTTATGGTGACACGAAAAAAGGCTACCGTCCCAGCTTTATCAAGGCCGCAAAGCCGCCCCTTTCGGTGGATGCTTACGAGCTGTTCCTTGCCGAGATGAACAAGCACGGCCTCAAGGACGTGCAGCACGGCGAGTTCGGCGCGGATATGCAGGTGTCGCTTGTGAACGAAGGCCCCTGCACCATCATCATCGACACCGACGAGTGGAAGAAAAAGGAGTAAATGCCATGCAGGCTTTTCACATTCCGGCCGATGCGCCGCTGTATACCAACACCTTCCTGCTCATTTCCGATGCAGGCCATGCCGTGGTCATTGACCCGGCGGCAGATGCGCAGACCTACGATAAAATTTTAAAAGAGAACCATGCCCGGCTCACCACCATCCTGTGCACCCACGGTCACTACGACCATGTGGGCAGCGCCGAAGCCCTGCGCACCGAGTGGAACGCAAAGCTCTACTGTGAGGCTGCGGACCTTGCAGGCGACCGCATGTATCCGCTTTCTGCGGCAGACTGCGGCTATGCCGAGGACGGCACCGTGACGGTGGATGAACTGATCTTTACGGCATGGCACACGCCCGGACACACCCCCGGCAGCGTGGTGCTGCTGTGCGGCGGTTATCTCTTCTGCGGTGACACCCTGTTTGCAGGCAGCATCGGCCGCACCGATCTGGAGGGCGGCAGCAGTGCACAGATGGCTGAGAGTCTGCGTAAACTGGCAAAGCTGCCCATCCCACGGGAAACGCAGGTGCTGCCGGGCCATGGCGAGTTCTCCACCTTTGGCGATGAACTGGACAATAACTACTATATCCGCAGCGCTCTGCGCGGCGGAAACGACATTTTTTGAAGAGTGAACGAAAATGAAGATCTATATTACCGGCCTGCCCTCCGGCTACGAAGTGGAGCATCTGGTGCGTTTGTTTTACCCCATGGCACCGCTCACCCTCACCCCACCGGAGGACGCCGAGGACTGCGTCTGGGCAGAAAAAACGCCGGACGGCCTGCATGCGCTGGTGCGTCAGGGCGGCAGAAGTGCTGAACGGCACGCACCGCTGCCTGCGCCTGTGGAACAGGGCGGCGAGACCCCGGAATTCAGCCTTGCCAGCCTGACTTACGATCTGCTGCGCCAGTGGACGGGGCTCCGCCCGCCCTGGGGCAAAATGACCGGCGTGCGCCCGGTGCGGCTCATCCATGACAAGCGCGCCGCAGGCTGGACGGAAGCGGAGATCGACCGCTTTTTTCTGGAGCGGTTTGATTGCTCGCAGCAGAAATACACCATGGCCAAGGCCATTGCAGATCTGCAGGAGCCCATCCTGAAGGTGGGCAGTGAACCCAGAACCTACAGCCTGTATATCGGCATCCCGTTCTGTCCGTCCCGGTGCAGCTACTGCAGCTTTGTCAGCTGCAATCTGGACCGCGACCGCAAGATGGTGCAGCCCTATGTGGACTGTCTGTGCCGGGAAGTGGAAGAGATCCGCATTCAGGCCGACAAGGCGGGGCTTACCCTTTGCAGCATCTACATTGGCGGCGGCACGCCCACCAGCCTGTCTGCCGACCAGCTGCGGCAGCTGATGGGCACGGTCCGGGCGAATTTTGACCTCTCGAAGGTCGTGGAATATACGGTGGAGGCAGGCCGTCCGGACTGTACGGATGCGGAAAAGCTGGCTGTCATCCGGGAATACGGCGCTACCCGCATCTCCATCAACCCGCAGACCTTCTCGGACGAGGTGCTGGCCGGCATCGGCCGCAAGCACTCGGCGCAGGACATTCTGGACTGCTATGCCGAAGCACGCAAAGCCGGTCACGATGACATCAACATGGACCTCATTGCCGGCCTGCCCGGCGACACGGTGGAAAGCTTTGAGCACAGCCTGCGGCAGGCCATTGCGCTGGACCCGGAGAACATCACCGTGCACACCCTGACCCTCAAGCGGGCTTCCCGCATCGTCATCGAGGACCAGAGCACCAACGACTACGCCGACGTCGCCGCCATGCTGGAAAAATGCCGTCTGCTGGCAGAAGCGGGCTATCGTCCCTACTACCTCTACCGCCAGAAAAACACCCTGCAGAACCTTGAGAACGTGGGCTGGTGCAAGCCGGGCCACGAGGGATATTACAACATCTATATCATGGAGGAAGTCCAGACCATCCTCTCCGCCGGTGCAGGCGGCAGCACCAAGCTGGTGGCCGACGGCGGCAAACGGATGCAGCGCATCTTTAACTTCAAATATCCGAATGAATATATCCAGCGTTTTGCGGAGGTGCTGGAACGCAAAAAAGGAGTGGCTGATTTTTATGATCACGATCTGGGTACCGAAACGTCTGGTTGAGGTCGATCTGTACAATGTGGCGGCCCGCAGCCCGCAGATGCTGGCAGATCTGAGCGAGCGGAGCTACAGACAGCGTGTGGATTATGCCGCCCAGAAGGTACAGCTCTCCGGCGCAAAGATCGTCATGCTCACCGGCCCGTCGGCCAGCGGCAAGACCACCAGCGCCCACTGTCTGGCAAAAGCTCTGCAAAAGCGCGGGACTCCGGCGCAGGTGGTAAGTCTGGATAATTTCTTCAAAGGGGCAGAGTTCTACCCCCGGCTGCCGGACGGCACACTGGATTACGAAAACCCCGATACGCTGGACCTGCCCCTCATCAAGCAGTGCCTGCGGGAACTCAGCGAGACCGGAAAGACCGTGCTGCCAGTCTATGATTTCTCTGCAGAGAGGCGCTCGGAGCAGGTGGAGCCCATCGACCTGCAGGGCGGTGTATGCATCGTGGAGGGCATCCATGCCCTGAACCCGGAGCTCACCGGCCTTGTGAAAGGCGACGATATCTACCGCGTGTATGCCGGCCTGCGGGAGGAATACTGCATCGATGGCCGGAGAGTCATCAATACACAGGATATCCGCCTGTGCCGCCGCACCCTGCGCGATGCTGCCGCCCGCGGCCGCAGCCCGGAAAAGACCCTTGCCATGTGGGACCGCGTGCTGGACGGTGAAACACGCTATATCAAGGGCTTCAAATCCACAGCGGACTTTTTGCTGGATACCTCCTTTACCTACGAGCTGGGCCTGATCTCCAAGCTGCTGGGCGTGGTGCGCCGTCAGTTCACGCTGGAAGGCCACAATGCCGAGCTGTGGGATGAGACCGCCCGCCGGTTTGAGCATGTGGCACCGTTGGAGCTGGAGCTGCTGCCGGAAGACAGTATGCTGCGGGAATTCTACGGCGGCGCGGCCGACCGCATGGCACAGGATGCCAATGTGTGAAAATATCGTGTAAATTTAGTCTGAATGCGAAAAAACTGTTTCCAAACCGGCACCAAACTGTAAAAAATGCGGCCCGTTCGTTGCAAACGGGCGGCCTGTGCGCTATAATGGAGATAACATCCGCACATGGCCCACGATAAACAGGCCGATAGTAAGAGAGGTGTCTTTTATGGATTTCAACAGGATCAAGGAAATGGGTCTGGAATATGCCGAAAAAGGCAAAAACGCTGCACTGGATCTGGCCGAAAAGGGCAAAACGCAGGCTTTGATCGTCAACGAACAGGGCAAGCTGCTCAAGGCGCAGCGTCAGCTGGGCGCATTGGTGTACAGTCTGGCCAAGGGCAAGGAAGAAAACCAGCCGCTGGTGGATAAGTATATCGAAATGATCGATCACATCGAGCAGGAGATCACCCGCCTGAAGGCATCGCTGACCCCGGCAGAAGCCGCAGAGGTGGACTATGTGGTGCACGAGGAGGAGCCCGCTGCAGAGCCGGAAGCTCCTGCCGCCGAGGCTGCGCCTGCAGAGCACAAGAGCTGCCCGCAGTGCGGCGCGCCCGTTTCGGACGATGCACTGTTCTGCAACAAGTGCGGCGCACAGCTGTAATCTCCGTCAGGCAACAGGGCGGCGCTCCCCGCAGGGCACCGTCCTGTTTTTTGCGGGATAGGCTAAAATGCAGAAAATAAAGGCAAATTGCCGGAATTTGCCGGTGCTGTCTTGAAAAAACGCGGAAGATGCGGTACAATATGCAGTATCTTTTGCAAGGAGTGTGAGCACTGTGCTGGACTGGCAGCCCAAGGCCCCTTACACGGCAGAACAGCTGCTGGAGATCCTGCGCATCCTGCGGGACCCGGAGAACGGCTGCCCGTGGGACAAGGTGCAGACCCATGCCTCCATCCGGAAGAACTTTCTGGAGGAGACCTGTGAGGCGCTGGAGGCCATCGATGCCGATGACCCGGTGCTGATGCAGGAAGAGCTTGGCGATGTGCTGATGCAGGTGGCGTTCCATGCCGTGATGGAAGAGGAGCGCGGACACTTTACCTTTGAGGATGTCTGCCGTGAGGTGTGCGAGAAGCTCGTGTTCCGCCACCCGAACATTTTTGCATCCTCAGCAGCGCAGAATGCCGGTATAAATGGCTGGGATGCGCTCAAAAATAAGGAAAAGGGCCGCACCACTCTGGCCGATGAGCTGGGCACGGTGCCCGCCACCCTGCCTGCACTGATGCGTGCTCAGAAGCTGCAGAAGCGTGCCGACCGCTGCGGTGCGGCGCAGCCGGACAAGACCCGGGCGCAGCAGGCTTTGCAGGATGCTCTGGACGGCTGGAGCCGGGAACAGGATGCCCGGACGGCGGGGGAGCTGCTGTTTGCCGCAGCCAACGCCATGCGGCTGGCCGGAGTGGATGCAGAGGAGGCGCTGACCTTTGCCTCCAAGCGCTTCTGTGCAGGGCTGCTGGAACAGGAGCCACAAAGCGGTACTCAGGTCGAGTGACCTGCTCCGATAGAGAAAGAAGAACACCAAGGAACAAATTTGGAGGGTATTTTTATGACGAAGACCGATCTGATCGCACAGGTTGCTGCGAACACTGAGATGAGCAAGAAAAATGCTGAGCAGGCTGTCAATGCCATGTTCGAGGCACTGGGCAAGGCCATGGCCGAGGGCGAAAAGATCACCATTTCCGGCTTTGGCACCTTTGAGGTGCGCGAGCGTGCAGAGCGTCAGGGCATCAACCCCCGCACCCGTGAGCCCATCACCATTGCTGCTTCCCGCAGCATCGTGTTCAAGCCCGGCAAGTCCCTGAAGGACACCCTGTAAGAAGCTGTTTTCTTTTGCCGCCGCTGCCTCGCAGGAGGTGCGGCGGCATTTTTCATCACAGGAGGATAAGACGATGCGTCTGGATAAGTATCTGAAAGTTTCGCGGCTCATCAAGCGCCGCACTGTGGCAAACGAAGTGGCCGATGCAGGCCGCATCCTCATCAACGGCAAGATCGCCAAGGCCAGTCAGGCCGTCAAGGCGGGTGATGTCATTGAGGTGACCTTCGGCAACCGTCCCATCAGGGTGCGGGTGCTCTCGGATGTGGAACCCCGCACTAAGGATGTGGCCCGCGAAATGTACGAGATCATCAGCGAGTAAACGGTATAAAAGCTCTCGTCTGGTGCATAGGATGCACCAGAAAAGGGGAGACGAGCAATGCCGGAAAAAAACACCAGAAGCCCGCAGCCTGCGCCGCCGCATGACCTGATCTTAGAGGGCCGTGCACGCCTGACCGTGACGGGCGTGCAGAAGGTTTTGCATTGCAATGCAGACAGTGCCGCAATAGAGACCGGCAGGGGCATCCTGCATCTTGCCGGGGCACAGCTGAGCATGGCGGCACTGGACTTGGAGGCCGGGGAGGCAAAGTTCACCGGCCGCATCGACGCACTGGAATACACGGCCAGCGCCCCGGCGGGCAGTTTTCTGCACCGCCTGCTGCGATGATCCCGGTCCTGCCGCCCTCAGCCATTGCGCAGGAGCTGACCGCCTGCACGGTGTTGGGCGGGTGCACCGGTGTGGTGCGGGCCGTGTTCCCGGTCAGGGGCCGGGCGGCGTGGGTGCCCGATTTTCTATGGGTGGGCACGGTGCTGACCCTGCTGCAGAGCTATGCGGCGGGGCAGAGCCCGGCGGGCGTGCTGCGCTGGTATATGGCAGCAGCTGGCTTTGCCGGAGCAGGCGCTGCGGCCTTTGTTCTGGGCGTGCCGCTGCGCGCGGCAGGGAAGGCTTTGCAGCGGCGGGTGCTCCGGCCTGCCGCACAGCGGCGTGCCCGGCGGCAAAATGCCCGCAAATTACGCCGCAACGCAAAAAGAACCGCAAAAAAGCGCAAAAAGAACTTGCCAAACCAGCGCCGGATGATGTATAATTCATAAGTGACATCAGTAAGAACCAAATTGCAATGGGGGCAGAAGAAACAATGGCAGCACCGGACCGCAGAAAACGCAAGAAGAAAGTGGTCGTTAAAACGCTTGTGCGGGTGTTTTTTGTCCTGTTGCTGCTGAGCATGCTGGCAGCGTACATCTCCAATCAGGTCAGCATCAGCTCCAAACGCGCAGAGCTGGACACACTGAACGAGCAGATCGACCAGCAGAAAACCGAGAATGAGGAAATGCAGCGTATCCTCAGCGGCGATTCGGATCAGATCACAGAATGGGTCGCGCGGGATTCTTACAACTACGCCGCACCGAACGAGCGCATCTTTGTGGATGTGACCGGCAGCTGAACGGCTGCCGATACTATGGAAAACAAGGAGTATTGAGTTTTGGCAATTGAGGTAGGGAACGTATTCGAGGGCCGCGTCACCGGTGTAAAGCCGTTTGGCGCATTTGTCGCACTGCCGGAGGGCGGTACGGGCATGGTCCATATTTCCGAGGTGTCCAATGAATTCGTGCAGGACATTGCAGCAGTCCTGCATATTGGGGATACGGTCAAGGTGCAGGTCATCAATGTTGCACCGGACGGCAAGATCGCACTGTCCATCAAGCGTCTGCTGCCTCCTCCTCCGCGCCAGCCGCGTGAGGGCAGAGGCCCCGCAGGCGGAGCACGTCCCGGCGCTCCGCGCCCGGGCGGCCCCCGTG